>CAKPZU010000033.1 GCA_934215405.1 uncultured Bacilli bacterium
CTTAATTAAGGATTTAGGCTTAAGGGATAATATCTTAGTATATTTAATTCCAGGATTAATTGGAGCATTTGATATTATTATTGCAAGAAACTTCATTAATACAATTCCTGAGGAAATATTTGAATCGGCAAGAATGGATGGGGCTAATGAGTTTGTAATTTTATTTAAAATTGTTATTCCATTAACAGGTCCAATTGTAGCAACTATTGCTTTATGGGCAGGAGTTGGAAAATGGAACGACTGGATGACAGGTGTTTTATATATGCAAAATTCTAAGAACCTATGGATGATACAACAATTCTTACGTAACATATTAATTACATCACAATCAGGTACTGGTGTTGTTGACCCTGATATAATGATGATGGCAGAAGGTGTAAAAATGGCAGCAATTGTAGTTTCTGTAATACCAATTATGATTGTTTATCCATTTGTTCAAAAGTATTTTGTAAAAGGTGTATTATTAGGATCAGTTAAGGGGTAATTTATGAATAAACACAAAATTATAATTGATACAGATATCGGTGATGATATCGATGATTTACTTGCCTTATATTTAGCTCTTGAAAGTGATAAAATTGATATAGTTGGTATAACTACTGTCTACATTAATTCAAACTTAAGAGCTAGACAAGTAAAAAAAGTTTTAGATATTAAAAATAGAAATGATATTCCTGTTTTTGCAGGAATTGGGACACCATTAAGAGGACTACATTTTAAAACAACTAATGTCATATTTAATCAATACACAAAGGATTTAGATGATAATAAATATGCACCAATTAATGATAATGAAAAATGTGATGGTGAAAGTGCGATTGATTTTTTAATTAGTAGTGCAAAAAAATATCAAAATGAATTAACTATTCTATGTATAGGTCCTTTAACAAATATAGCTAGAGCCATTTTGAAGGATAAAGAGGCAATGAGCAAGGTTAATTACATTATGATGGGTGGCTGTTTCTTTAAGGCAGAAAGAGAATGGAATATTGAATGTGATATAGATGCTGCTAATATTGTATTCAATAATAATTTAAAACTAACATGCTTAGGAACAAATGTTACTAAAAAAGTAGAATTAACTCTTGATGAGCAAAATTATTTTTTAAATGCTAAGCATAATGATTTATACTATAAGTACTTAGTTGAAATGATAAACGAATGGGTTAGTTTTACAAATAGACGTATTGTTTTACATGATCCACTTACTATTTATTATTTAATTGATCCTAGTATTTTTAAATCATGTGAACGTCATGTTTACTTAGTTTCAAAAGGTGATTTTGTTGATGGTATGACTTTATCAATGGAAGATTATTTATGGGTACAATTTGATAACATAATAAAAGACAAATTTAGTAAATGTACTTTAGTAAAAGATGTAGATAATAAAGAATTCATTAAAGAATTCTTAAAGATAGTTAAATTATAAGGAGGACTTAATATGAAAAAGAATTATATTACTAAGTTTATATTAGTTTCATTGCTAGCAGGATTAATTGTTTCATGTAATAGTAATAATAGTGAAGACATAAACAATGAATATGCTACATTAAGAATTTTCATGAATGGTGGAAATGATTATGAAGGCAAAAAGAAGGATTCAATTTACAAGGCAATTGAAGAAAAAACAAAGGTTAATATGAGAATTGAAGGGGCAACTCATAATTCAGATTATTATACAACATTAAATCCGATGATTAATACAGGTGATATTCCCGATATTATTTTTTCTGTACCATCAAGTGCTGGTAAGGCTTATAATAACTGGGTTGAACAAGATATTATTTATAATATTGATGAGTTATTAGTAGAAAAACCAGGAGAATATCCTTACATTGAAGCTATTTTTAATAGTGATCAATACAAAAATATTACTTATGGCGATGGTGCACATACTTTAATTCCTTATTTAACTAGTAATTCTGGTTGGGGAATTTATTATAGAACTGATTGGCTAATTAATGTTGGATATTATACAGAAGAAAATGGTAAAAAGGTAGCAAAAACACCTTCAACTCTTGAAGAAGTTGAAGAAGTATTAAAATTATTTACCGAAGCTGATCCAGATCAAAATGGAAAAAATGACACATATGGAATTTCTCCATATGGTGAAACATTTTATTTAAATCCTTTATACCATGCATTTGGTGTGACACCAGATTATGATTTAGATAAAAATGGTGAACCTACATATATGTTTTTAACAGAAGAATTTAAAAATTTCTTATCTTGGTTTAATAAGATGTATTCAAATGGTTATGTTGATCCACAATTTGCAACAAATAAAAATGCGGATGATCGTACTAAATTTTATGAAGGTAAGGTTGGAATGCTAATTTCAAATGCTGAAAATCACGTAACTTGGATTGGTGATTCATTTGATAATGCTAATGGCTTAAATGAAGATGGAAGTAGTAAATTTACATTTGGACCAGCGCCAAGTGGAACAAGTAAACTTGGAAAAGATGGCGCCTCTGGCTTTTCTGATTGGGGTGGCTGGTGGGGAGGATATTCAATTTCTAAAGATTGCAAGGATCCTCATGCAGCTTTAAGATTACTTAACTTTTTATATTCACCAGAAGGAAATAAATTAAGACTTTATGGTATTGAAGGTACACATTACACTGTTGAAAACAACAAGATTGTAGCAAATCTTGATGGAAGAAATAATGAGCCAAATGATACTTTCGTTACTAATAAAGATAGCAATGGTAATTCAATTGCTAATGGCTATTATAAGCTTGGAAGTTCTTTTTGTGGAAACATTAAATGGGAAAATGATAATACATGTCACACAATTGTTGAACCAGAATTAATTAATGCTAAATATGCATCAATTATTGAACTTGGTTTAAAATATAACACATTATCAACTTCAAAATTAACAAACGTTACAGGTTTTTACTCATCATACACAACAAAAATGAAAAAGATTGAAGATGAAGCAAATTCATATGCAATCAATGTTATTATGGGTAATAAAAACTTATCATCTGATTATGATGCTTTAATGTCAACAATTGATACTAAAACATATGATTGGAGCAATGTTAAAAAGATGATTAAAGAAGTAGCAAGTAAGGCAGGTATTAAATAATGAATAAAGTAGCTAAAATCACATTATTATCTTTAATGCTTGCAGGCTTTGTAAGCTGTAATAATAATGAATCAAGTGTTAATTACCAAGAAAAATATGGTGACAACTTTAAAATTGAAAATACAATAGCTAATAAAGATTACATTTATGGAATGGGTGATTTAGCTTGGTCTGAATATTCTTGGAATCCAGAAGGCAAAAGAATTGATTATAAGCAAACAGCTAAGCTTATGAAAAATATGGGAGTAAAAAGCGTACGTGTTTGGTTACATTGCAACTGGCTAATGAATGATCCTAATACTTACAATGAAAATGGTTTAGCCTTAGCTAAAGATATTGTTAGCGATTTAGATTCATATGGCTTTCAGCTTATTGGTATGAACCATTCAAATTTTCATAAGTCAGGATATAGTAATTCATCATCAACAGTTGCTAAACCTGCTCGTGATTTAAGCGATGGTAGCTATTATTTAACATGGCTTGATGAATATGAAACAACATGGTATAACATAGTTAAAGAATTTCCAACTATTACATATTGGGAAATTGATAATGAGTCAAATATTGATACATTCTTTGAAAAGCTTGGTGGTGGAACTTTCTCATTAAAAGAAAAGGCTGCTATTTATACAGATATGCTTTATTTTGCTAGTAAAGGAATTCATAGAGCTAATAAAGATGCCATAACTGTTATGGGTGGCTTAGTAATTGATACTGCTGAAACCTTCTTAGAATATATTTATGATAATATTGAAGCAGATGATGCTTATAGTAATTATTATGATGATTATTTCCAGGTTGCTGCATGGCATCCATATATGGATACTTTCACTAAAGAAAAATTTAAAAGAACAAATGATGATATTTATGCCGTAATTAAAAATCGTGAAGGTAAGGACAAAAAAGTATTTTTAACTGAATTTGGTTTTTCAGAAGGTGCTGTAAGTGTTGCTAATCAAGAAAAATATATTAAAGATGCTTATGATGTTATAAAAGACGAACTTCCATATGTTGAGTCTTGTCATTATTTTAGAATGTATGATAATTTAGGTTCAACTTGGGGAAGCAGTAAAGAAAAAACATTTGGCTTATATACTGATCCTACTGATAATGGAATGATAAATTCTGAAGGAAAATATCAAAATGAAGTAAAAGGAAATCCTAAAACTACAGCCTATGTTTATCAAAATATGGCTGGTGGTAGTGGTTCTTTAACTTTCTATGCTGACATTTTAAATAAGGTTAGTGAAAATGAAAATTAATAAATTATTTGTTTTACTAGCAGCTTTATTATTGACCTCTTGTAATGAAAACAATGTTTCTCAATCTTCTATTAATCATGATTTATTAAATTATGGTGAGTATTATAAAGTAGAAAACGAAACAGCTAATAATGAGTATTTAGCTGGTATGTGCTATATGGAATATGAGTGGGGAAACAAGCTTAATGATGATAATGTTTTATTAGCTATGAAAAACTTAGGCGTAAAAAGCTTAAGAATGTGGATGCATTTTAGTTATTTTATGGAAAATCCAACAACCATTAACCAAAAAAATGCAAATAAGATGCATGAGTACTTAAAGAAAGCTATAGACATGGATTTTCAAATAATTGGTATGAATCATTATTCATATCATCATGAAGGCTACTTTTCAATTGGTAAAGAAAAAAGAGTGGATTTTGAAAATCCATCATCTAAATATAGTATTTGGCTTGATGATTATGAAACATCTTGGTATACATTAGCAAATGAATTTAAAGAAATCACATATTGGGAAATAGATAATGAAATAGATAATCCTGATTTTATGTATATTGATGGTGCTAAAAATGATGTTTTAAATCAAACTGAAATGGCTCATATTTCTTTAGATATGCTATATCGTGGCTCAATAGGTATCCATAAAGCTAATAAAGCTAATAACACCATTATGGGTGGCTTAGTTGATTCAAATGGCTTAGGAAAAGGAAGCTCTTATAATAATATTTATACTGGAAATAATAAAGAATTCTTAGAAATCTTTTATGATTTAATTGATAGTGGTGAGCATGGTTCAATTTATTATGATGACTTTTTCCAAATTGCTGCATGGCATCCTTATTATTACCATGGGACAGCTGATGATTATTTTGTTAGTGAAAATAATAAGATTTATGAAATAATTAAAAGACGTGAGGGTAAGGATAAAAAGGTTTTCTTAACTGAATTTGGTTGGACTGATTTAGCGGTTTTAGATAAAAGCCAAAATATAATTGATTTATATACTACTTTAAAAGAAAAAATGCCTTATGTTGAATCACTTCATTACTTCTTATTATTTGATAAGTTCCATGAAAATAATGTTGGCTTATTTGATAGTCCATTAAATAAAGATGCTTCACCTAAAAGCTCAGCTTATGCTTATCAAAAAGTAAATAATGGAAGTGGAAAATTAGACTTTATATTTAGGAGTATTGAAAATGAAAAAAATAATTAAAACCTTACTTACTATATTAGTATTAATGACTTCTAGTTGTAAAACGAAAGGAAACGAAATGAAAATAGATGAAAGATATCAAAGTGAATATAGAAATCAATATCACTACTCAGATTTAAATTCATGGCTTAATGACCCTAATGGCTTTGTTTACTATAAAGGTGTTTATCATATTTTTTATCAAAAATCAAATGGTATAAATTGTGATGTTTCAAAAATGTCATGGGGTCATGCAACAAGTACTGATTTAATTCATTTTAAGCAAGAAGAAGATGCTATAGTTTATGATGAAGTTGGCTCAATTTGGTCAGGAACATGTGTTGTTGATAAAAATAATGATTCAAAGCTATTTGACGATGAAAATGGTGGCTTAGTAGCTTATTATACATTAAGAGATGATAACAATATTCAACAACAAGCAATGGCTTATTCAAAGGATGATGGAAAGACTTGGATTAAATATAATAATGGAAAAGCAATAATTACATCAAATGATGATCCATTAAAAAATAATGAATTCAGAGATCCAAAAGTTATTTATAGTGAAAAGTTTAACAAATATTTAATGTTTGTTGCAGGTGGTAATTTACGTATTTATAGTTCTAAAAATTTAATTGATTGGGAAATTGAGTCATTTGATACAAAAATAAATACTGAATGTCCTGATATATTTATTTTAAAAGCTAATGATAATGTAAGCAAATATGTTTTAAGTTGTGGAGGAAGGACATATTTAATTGGCGATTTAAAGCTAGTTGATAATAAAATACATTTTGTTCCAGATAACTATACATATAAGCCATTTAATTTTGGCGTTGATGCTTATGCAACACAAACATTTTATAATAGTGAAAGAGTAATTGGTGCTGCTTGGATGTCAACATGGGAGTATGCAGGAAAATGTGCTTATTATTATGATGAGTTCAATGGTGCATTTTCAATGTTTTATGAATATTCTTTAGTAAATGAAAATAATGAATATTATATTAAGTTGAATCCTATAAAGGAATATTCAAATCTATTACTTAAGGATACAAGAAAGGAATTAAGTGTTACTGATAATATTATTGATAATGTTTATACCGGCAGGACCTTTAAAACAGCAGTTAGCTTTGAAAATAAAAAAGATTTAGTTTTTAATATTCTTTTAAAATCTAAGGATTCATCATTAATAATAAAATACGATGAATCAATTAATGTTTTAACGGTTGATAGAACAAAACAAAAGAATTATGCTAGTAAATCGTTTTTAAATAAATATTCAACAAAAATCGATAGAAATGAAACAATAAATATTGATTTATATGTTGATAAGGCCTCTCTTGAGGTTGTAATAAATAATGGTAAAAACGTTGGATCATTTATTTATTTTCCTGAAGATGATGTTAATGTAAGCATAAATTCAAGTGTTAAAACAAATATTAATACTATATCTTATACACTTGATACAATGTGGAAAAATTAAATATTTTTAGAAGGTGGCTGATGTCACCTTTTAATTTCCTAAAAAAAATCCAAAGTTCATTACGAGCCTTGGATTAATTAACTTTAAATAGCTTCTTCGCCGACCTTATAGAATTTTAATGTATCATTTAAGTATGCTTCTAAATCTCTATCATCTAAAACAATAATTCCATTTTCTAAAATATAACTTCCATTTTCTGTTCTATAAATAATCTTACTTTCAATAGTAGCTTTATCAACTTCAAGATCAAGCATTTCTTTACATACAATACATGGAGCATAACGACCATTTATAAGCTTTGATGCTAAAACAGAATGTGTTTTAATACCACCAAAAGATTCATTACAGTAAATACAAGTCATTCTATGCCCACGATTATTATAGTATTTGTAGACTTGTTCATGTACATGGTAGTTACATTTACTACAATAGCCTTCTACCATATCATGCTTTTCATTAAATGAATAATATAGATTACGATTCTTTGCTTTTGTAAGATGTATATCATAGCCATCAAACTTTTGATATTCATAGTCTTGAGCAACTAAATCACTAAATGGTGCAACATAGCGACAATATCTACATTTAATGTAATCCTTATCTTCATAGCTTGCAAGAGCAAACATGTTTCCACTATTTACAGAATGATCATTGTTACATTTTTTATATGTATAGCAATTTATATGATTGCTTTTATTTACATATCTTACACCATTACAAATAGCACATATGTATTTATTTACTGTTGCGGTATCGCTATTACTATCATGCATCCATTTATGGGCATTTTCATCATGAAGTTCCATTGTTACTCCAATACCAGCAATATCCCTAAATGTGATATTTCTTGGCCCTCCAACATTATTAAAGTTGCCACCCATTAAAGCCTCTTGATGATGATATGTTCCATCATTATGTAATGTTTCATCTAAATTATCAAGGCCAAGAGCATAAGCTACCATTCTCATGCCAGCATTTTTTAAAAATCCATTGCTTAATAAAAATCCATTTCCATAATTTACTGGAACCTTCATAATGTAAGATGTTGCATGATAATGATTTATATTACCATTACTATCTAATACTGGAGATATTGAACTTTCATCAATATTAAAGCTAATTGAAGGACGTTGACTAAAAATAGGATATATTTTAATATTTTTTGTTGCATAAATTGGTGCTTCAAAAACCTCTGCTACCTTTGCTTTAATAACGCTAACGCTTCCAGTTGTTCTATAATATGTAATTTTATTCCACTCACGTAAGCCATCCTGAATGCTAAAAATCAAATCGTTTCCTTCTTCTCCTGTTCTACCCATAGCATACCATGTGATACCATTATCATCGCAAAGCTCAAAGGAATATGATATTTGAGCTGGTGCATAATGGTTGTCTGGTAAATGTACAGGTAGTCCATTATATTTAGTAAAGCAATACCATGGCTCAAATTCTCCATCACCAATATTACTATTATCAACATACTCAACAGGAACGCAAGGATCATACGTGACATCCTCTAAAGTTATACTACTGGCTTTAACTACGTTTATGTTGCTTATGCCAATAAAGCTCATTAAGACTAAACTACTAATTATTTTTTTTAAATTTTTCATATATGTATATTCTCCTTTGGCTATAAATTAACAAAAATATACCTATATGTCACGACACGTTTCGAAACGTTATAATTAAATTGCCTATTTTTCGACATATTATGTATAATATTTATTGTTAAAAAAAATATATGTTGAAGTTTTAATTTAATAATGCTAACATAGTTGACGGGAAATGAAAAATGAAAAAGAAATTATTTATTATTATATTAGCTATTATATTAGCTATATTAAGTATTATATCTTTATTTATTGGTAGCTCTAATATGAAAATAATAGATGTTGTAAATGCTTTATTTTTAAAAGGATTAGCATCGAATATTCGAATTGTTTACAATATTAGAATTCCAAGAATTATTGCAGCAATTGTTGCAGGTGGTGGCTTATCAATTGCTGGATTAATTATGCAAACGACATTAAATAATCAAATGGCCTCACCACAAACACTTGGTGTTACTAATGCTGCAGTTTTTGGAGCAAACATATCAATAATATTATTCGCTGGTGGTTATTTTGTTACTAATAATAGCACATCTTTTTTTACAAATGTTAATCCTTTTTCAACCTCATTTATGGCTTTTATTTTTGCTATTTTTTCAACCATACTAATACTATGTATGTGTAAATCAAATGAATTTTCTCCAAATATTGTTATTTTACTTGGTATAGCAATGGGAAGCTTATTTAACGCTTTAACTACACTTTTACAATATTATGCTACTGATGTTGGTTTATCTGCTGCAATTGCTTGGAATTTTGGCGATTTAGGAAGAGCAACCTATAAAACAGATATTATAATGCTTATTGCATTATTTATAGCATTTATCTATTTCATTTTAAATTCATGGCGTTATAATGCTTTATTAAGTGGTGATAATGTTGCTAAAAGCTTAGGAATTAATGTTAAAGTGTTTAGATTTATATCTTTACTTCTTGCTTCATTAATTACGGCAACATGTGTTTCATTTTTAGGAATAATAGGCTTTATTGGCCTTATATGTCCACATATTTGCCGTAAGGTAGTTGGTAATGATCATAGATATTTATTACCTTCATCTCTTTTATTTGGGAGTGTTTTGCTACTTTTTGCTGATATGATTTCACGTATAGCTAATAATGGCGTATCCTTACCAGTTGGTAGTATAACAACCTTGTTTGGTTTACCATTTTTCATTTTTATAATTTTTAATAAAAGGAGTAATAAAAATGCTTAAAATTGAAAATCTTTCTTTTTCATATAATAAGAATAATTATATTTTGAAGGATGTTTCTTTTGAATTGCCAAAAGGTAAAATAGGAATAATTCTTGGGAAAAATGGTAGTGGAAAAACAACATTACTTAAAAACATTTTAGGTATTTTATCTCCTTTAAGTGGCAATATTCTCTTTGATGGTATTGATTTAATTAATATTAAAAGAAATGAAAGAGCCAAAATTCTAAGCTATGTTCCACAAGACTTATCATTTGGTGATTTAAGTGTTTTTGATACAATCTTAACAGGTAGAATTTCTTTTTTTAATTATTTTTGCAGATATGAGGATGAACAAATTGTAAAAAGGATTATTCAAGAGCTAAAGCTTGAGCATCTATGTGAAAAGAATGTTAATGAATTATCAGGTGGAGAAAGGCAAAAGGTAGCAATTGCTAGGGCACTTGTTTCATCACCATCGCTTATTATCTTTGATGAACCTACAGGTTCTCTTGATATTGAAAATGAGTATTTGATTTTAAATGAAGCCAAAAAGTTAGCAATTGAAAAGAATATTACAATTTTAATTGCTATTCATGATATCAATTTAGCTTTAAAATATGGAGATTACTTTTATATGATAAAAGATAAAAAAATAAAATATGCTGGCGATGATTCAATTATTAATGAAGAAAATATTAAAGATATTTATAACATTAATGTTTCAATAAATAAAATAAATAATGAAAAGATTATGATTGTGAATGGAGAATAAATATGAAAACAAATAAATTTTTAGTTTTTTTAATGGCATTATTATTAGCATCATGTAATAACATTAATAACAATAGCCAAAATGAAGATTCAATAATTATAAAAGATTTAATAAATAGAGAGATTAGTATTAATCCTGGAAGCTATAAAAGAGTTGTATGTATTGGTGCTGGAGCCTTAAGGCTTTATAGCTATATTGGAGATATTAATTTATTATGTGGTGTTGAAGACATTGATAATGAATCACTTACTAATAGACCTAAAATGTTTGATAGTGTTGCAAGGCCATATTTTATAGCCTATAAGGATGTTTTTAAAACACTGCCATCATGTGGTGTTGGAGGACCTAATAATCAATTTGCTGAAGCTGAAAAAATCTTATCATGTAATCCTGATATAGTAATTTCAGAATACGAGGATGTAACAAAAGAAGATGCTTTACAAAAGCAATTAGGAGTTCCTGTAATAACATTAAGATATGGTAGTAAAGGCGTATTTGATGAAAACCTAAGTAAAAGTTTAACATTACTTGGTAAAATTTTTAATAAAGAAGATAGAGCAACTTCTTTAAATAATTATATTTTAAAAGAAAAAAATGACATTTCTACAAGAGTTAAAAACGTGAGTGAAGAATCAAAAAAGAATGTTTATATTTGTGGCCTTGGAAATTGGGGTACAACAAATGAATTAATGACATCTTCAAATTATGAGCCATTTAATGTTGCAAATATTAAAAATGTTTTAAGTGATATTAAGCAAGAAGGAAACTTCAAAATAGAAAAGGAAAAATTTATTTCAATTGGTGAAAAAATAGATGTTATGTTTATTGATGCTGCAGCAGTAAAAAACATTAAGCCAGAATACAACTTAGATAATGAAATGTTTTCTTTCGTAAAAGCATTTAATAACAATGAGGTTTATTTACAAATGGCTTATAATGCCTATTACACTAATGTTGAACTAGCTCTTGTTAACACATGGTTTAATGCTATTTGTGTTTATCCAACGTTATTTAATGATATTAAAATTGATGATAAACTAAATGAAGTTACAAAGGAATTCTTAAATATGGAAATGAAGAATGAAATTTATTCCTATGCTAATAGCTTTAACGGATATCAAAAAATAGATGTTAATACTTTCTTTAATTAGTGGTGATATAAATGGATGAAATAAAAAACTATTTTAATAGTAAAGCAAAGGATTGGGATAGTAAGGATACTTATTCTGAGTCATTCAAATTAGATTTATTAAAAGAAACTAATTTAAAAGAAAAAGATTTTGTTATTGATATTGGATGTGGGACAGGTGTTATTACTAAGCTAATTCATTCAATAACGAAAAATGATGTTGTTGCTATTGACGTATCTGATGAAATGATTAAAATTGCTAAAGAAAAATATAAAAATTGTTCCTATGCAAAATTTGAATGTATTGATTTGTTTTCTTTAAATGAAAAAGATAAATATGATTTCGCTATTATTTATAATGCTTATCCGCATTTTTTAGATCCTGTTAAGCTATCAAATAAGCTATTTGACATACTTAAAGGAAATGGCTCATTTGCAATTATTCATTCAATGAATAGAGAAAAGTTAAATCAACATCATGGAAATGTTAATCATAATGTTTGTCGTGATATTGCAAAGTTAAGTGAAGAAATTAAATACTTTACAAACAATTTTGATATTGTTTTGGTAAAAGAAGATAATAATTCAATAATTATTAAAGGAAATAAAAGGTAGATACCATTTTAAAAAGTATCTACCATTTCTTTTTACGCTCCTGCAGGACCTGTAGGGCCTGTTGGACCTTGTGGGATTACTAAATCTAATATTAGATTTGGAGCATCACCGATGATTGTAGCACTTGCTTGAGTTCCAGGTGCACCTGTAGTTACTGTGCCAATTGTAAGTGTAATTGCAGGCCCAGTTGGACCAGTAACACCTTGAATACCTTGCTCACCTTGTGGGCCAGTAGGGCCAGTGGCACCTTGAATACCTTGTTCACCTTGTGGGCCAGTAGGACCAGTAGCACCTTGAATACCTTGTACACCTTGAGGACCAGTAGGACCAGTAACACCTTGAATACCTTGTACACCTTGAGGACCAGTTGGTCCAGTAACACCTTGAATACCTTGTATACCTTGAGGGCCAGTAGGACCTGTAGCACCTTGAATACCTTGTACACCTTGAGGGCCAGTAGGACCAGTAGCACCTTGAATGCCTTGAATACCTTGAGGGCCAGTAGGGCCTATTGGACCAGTAGGCCCTGTAGGACCAACGTAAATGATATTACTAGAGCATTTATTACAGCAACAAATATTTTCATTCCATGGATTATTTAGATTGTTGTTCATTTTTTCACCTCCTTGCAATATCAACTTATATTATGTTTTAAAAAACTTTATTGCTAGGCAATAATCACTAACAAAATTTATTGTTATTATTCTATAATTTATACACAAATTATTTTCAATTGATGTTTATTTTTAGCATTAAGATTTCTTATTGACAAGTATTGTAAAAATAATTATAATTACTCACGTTAAAAATAATAGTAGTTACTATTATTTAATAAAAAAAGGTGGTAAAAATGGAAAACACATTAAAAAGGAATGGCTTTTTAAATAAAATAAAAAATTTCTTTAGACCAATTGATTTAACAAAAGGGGTAATTTGGAAAGTTATAATTCAATTTACATTACCAATAATTATTTCTTATTTATTGCAACAATTATATGTGTTATCTGATGCTGCAATAGTTGGTCAAAATTTATCAGCAGATGAAGTTGCTGGAGTAAATGATACATCTTCAATAATTTTTATTTTTATGCAATTTGCATTTGGCTGCACTGCCGGTTTTTGTGTTATTTTGTGCAATAAAATAGGAGCTTTAGATGAAAAAGGTATAAGAAAATCCTTTGCAACACAAATAATTTTATGCTCTATTATTACTATTGTTCTTACTATTTTAGCTGTTTTGTGTATTAATCCATTATTAAAATGGGTTAATGTAACAAAGGATAATTTAGTTGTTTATAATGCGGCTTATACTTATTGCTTTATAATATTTTTAGGATTAGTTGCTCAGCTTTTCTTTAATTTTATATTGAGTGTTTTAAGAAGTATTGGTGATTCATTTACTCCATTATTGTTTTTGTTTATTTCAACTATTTTGAATATCTTGTTGGATGTTTTATTTATTAAAACCTTTAAAATGGGTGTTGCAGGTGCAGCAATTGCTACAATTTTAACGCAAATATTATGCACTATTGGTTGCTTTATCTATTCTTTAAAGAAGTATCATTATTTAAGACTAAAAAAAGAAGATTTTAAAATCTCATATAAAGATGTAAGTGCACACTTGAAGCAAGGAATACCTCTAGGGCTTCAATTTTCAGTATTATCAATTGGCTTAATTGTAATGCTTGCCGAAACTGTTAAATTTGATTTAGATCCAAATGGCTTAATGGTTGCTTTAAATCCTGCTCAAAATGGTGTTGGTGCTGCTAATAAATTAATTAACTTTGCAATGGCTCCATTATCTGCATTAGGGACAGCTATGGTTAGTTATAATGCCCAAAATTTAGGTGCTAGAAATTATTTAAGAGTAAAGCAAGGAACAAATCAAGCACTTATTCTATCTATTATTCTTTATTTTATTTGTTCTGGAATTTCTTTATTATTATCAATAAAAGGTGCTTATCAATATATATTTTTAAGTCCAGATAAAATTACTAGTGAATCAATAAGATTTGGTAATACATATTTGTATGTTGATTTACCTTTATTTATAATACTTGGTTTCTTATTCGTTTTAAGAAATTCTGTACAAGGAATTGGAAAATCTATTTATACTTTATTAGCTGGAGCTGGTGAACTTGTTGCACGTGTAGGAATTTGTTCTTTTTTACCTAAGCTTATTAATGGCGGACCAATTAATTCATTAGCAAGCCATAGTTCTTTTTCCGCATTATGCTTTGCAGATCCAGGAGCATGGATATTTGCAGTTTTATTTTTAATAATACCTTATTTTAAGCATATATTGAAAATGGATTATAGTTATATTGAATCACCACTTCAAAAGCAATTATAAACAATTCAAAATAATTCGTGTTTGTAAATTACTTAAAAAATTGTTAAAATACTTTTGGGTATAAAATATGAAGAAAAACTTAAATCTTACTATCTCTAATTTTTTCACAATGATTTATAAATACATTTTTGGCATCTTTAAGGTTGTTATAGGGATCATAAAAATGGATTATTTTTATTGTGTCAGTGGAATTTATAATATTTTACTTGGTGGTTGTAAAAATATGTTTTTGTATGGCAAGAATAAGAGTAAAGATATTCAATATAAGATATTTAAATATATAGCTATTACTTTAATTGTTGCTAGCATATTATATATTATTTATTCATGCAGTTTCTTTATTTATCCTCATCAATATACTCGTTTAGGAATAGTACCGATAATTGTAATAGCAATATTTTCATTTTTTGATATTCTAATTTCATTATATGGAGTTTTTAAAAACATTGTAAAGAAAGATATAATGTCTATTGGCTCTAAATGTATAAGCTTAATTTGTGCTAATTCATGTGCTGCTTTTACACAAGTATGCATTATAGAATTATTTGTTAATAATTATAATTACAAAATTATTTCAATTGTAAATGGAATAATAGGTGTAATTATAGGAATGCTTTGTCTATTAATTGCTATTGCAATGATAAAAATTATTTTAAAGAATTATGCAAAATATGAAAATGTTTAAAAAAAATATTGAGAGTTATGTGTCAAAACATAACTTTTTTAAATTTTTTACATTTTTGTTACAATTAAACGGCGACTTTTGACAAGTACTTGATTTTGTACGGGGGGGGTATAATGAATACGCTTAAAAGTGATAACGAGTTATAAATTAATAATAATTTATTCCTTTTAAGCAAGTATAAAATGAAAGGAAAATAAAAAAATATGAAAAAGAAAATTAAAAAGGCTTTTACATTAGTTGAATTATTAGTTGTAATTGCTATACTTGCTATTTTAGCAACAGTATCAATTGTCGGTTACAATAGCTTTACTAAGAAGGCAAGAGTATCAAATGATACAGTACTTGTAAAGCAAATGAATGACATCTTATTTGCTAATAGTCAAACTGATGATAAAAACCCTACAATGACAAAAGCATTAGAGGATGTATTTGATGGAGGATATGATTTAACTAAGCTAACTCCTACTACTACAGGTTATAGTATTGTTTGGGATAGTATTAATGACCAAATGGTATTACTAGATGATAGTAGTAATAAAGCACCTGTATATCCAGAAGCTAGTAAAGTAAGTGAAAAGAAAGATTTATTTATTATAACTAGAGATGGAAAAGAATTTAACGATACTAAAGAATTTGCTCACTATTTAGCTGAAAGTTTTGAAGGTAGCGGTATTGAAACTTCAACTGGTATTGATACTGGTAGAAATGAAAATGTTAAAAGTGTTACATATAGTAATTCTAGTAAGCAAGATGCTATTATTAGAACAAATTCTGGAACATTAACTGTAAATGCAAGTACCGATAATGTATATCACTATGGTTTAGCAGACAAGGTTATTATTGAAAATGTTGCAGCAGATTCATATCATGAAAATGGCTATGTAACAAGTTATCTTGAAGTAAAAAATGGACATGTTGTTCTTGAAAAGAATTCAAGTGTTAGTATTTTGGCAGTTAGTGGTTCAAATGTAACAGTTAATCAAAATGCTAATTCAGAATTATTTAAAGTTGTTCCAGTAGGTTCAGGTAATACAATTGATAATAGTAAAATTAAAGTTTCTAATATTGTAGTAAAAGGTGAACCAATTGAATCACCTGATTTAAAAAGCATGAAATATGGTGGAGGAACAGGCAAATCTGGAGATGCTTATGAATTATACACTGCTTCTCATTTAGCTGCATTTGCAAAAGACGTAAATAGTGGTAATTTAGGTAATTATGTATATGCAAAACTATGCAAAGATGTAGATATTGGTGGAATGGGTTGGGAGCCAATTGGTAATGTTGAACATCCATTTGTAGGATCATTTGATGGAGGAAAACATACAATTTCTGGCTTAACAAATAAAGGCTATTCACCATCAGAATCTCTTTTCGGCATATCTTCAAATTCTAAAAATTATGGAACTGCATATGGCTTGTTTGGTGTAATTGGCTCAAGAACTGGCAACGTTGATAATGAATTATCATTTAAAGATTTAACTCTTTCAAATGTAAATATTGATATTAATTATGCTAATATGTTAGGGGCATTAATTGGCGCAGATACTAAAGCAACAAAAAATACAAATGGAGTTTCATTTAATGATGGTTTAAATGAAATAATTAGCATTGAAAATATTTCAGTAAATGGCAAAATTATGTCAAAATCTGGGGCTTCAGTAGGTGGAGTAGCAGGAAAATTGTATTCAACTGGAACTGTTAAAATAAATGGGTGTACTTTTGAAGGAACAATGGATTTAAGTAATAATGCTAATTCAACAAATTCTGGAACAGATATAAAGGCCGGAGGAATAGTTGGCTATAGACAAAAAGCTTTTACAGAAATTACAAATTGTAATGTTAATGCTATTACTACAATTTCTTCAACAGGTGATAAAGCAAATGTATATTATGGTGGTTTAATATGTAATCACGCTGCACCTTCTACAATTAAGAATAATACAATTGCTGGTAAAATTGATTTAACTGTCAAAGAAGGAATGAATATTACAGTTGGCTTATATGTTGAGGATTGTAATCATGGTGGAAATTCAACGAAAAATATTTCTGGAAACACTTGTAATTTGTCTGAATATAAAGTTAGTGGCGAAGACAAATTGCTAGATTTGAAATCAGAAGGCGTATACTCTAAAGTGTATAAGAATCAAAAATAAAATAATTTATCCCTATTTAAGAGAAATCTTTTATAGGGATTTTTTTTCACAATAATTCTTTCAAAATATTATCCAGGTCTTCTATAAAAATCGCATTATTTGTAATATGGTTTATAACAAATCAAGCGTAAGTACCAAATAAACATAGAAGACTTTTTACATTAAAAAAGTAAACTGATTAAAAATTTTGAAATGTACCTATTCCTATATTCAATATAAAATAATATCATGCATAAAACAAAGTCAATAAAAAAACTTTTTTGACATAAAAAATACAATATTGAACATTTTATTACAATTAGATGATTACTTTTGACAAGTACTTGATTTTGTAGGGGGGGGGGTATAAGGAATACGC
>CAKPZU010000034.1 GCA_934215405.1 uncultured Bacilli bacterium
CTTTGTCTTTATATTCATCTGCATTAAAGGTGTCAAACACTTCATCTAATGATGGAATATGATAATCAGTTGTATACACTCCATTATGACGTAATGGAGCTTTTTTGATTTCATCCATTGTACTATCCTTTATTGATAATTTTGTTGATGATGTACTATTAGTGGTATCATCATGAATTACAGCTAATTTATTATCCTTAGTTGTATGAACATCAAGTTCTATAGCAAATGCTCCATTTTCATAAGCCCATTTAAATGATTCAATTGTATTTTCAGGAAAGGCACGCTTTGAATTGTCATTTGTTGTACCAGCGCCTCTATGTCCTGTAGCTAATGGTACAGTAAATAAAGAGTATTCTTTATCTGTAAGTGTAAAAATATCATTATCGTAAAGTGTGTTAATTTGATTTAAAGAGTCCTTGTTTAGACTTACAAGTATTAAGCTACAGCCACTTAAAGCACTATTAATTACTGAATAATTTGCCCCATCCTTAGCATTAGCTATGATACTATATCCTAATGCTGTAGCCTTAATAATACTTTCTTTAGTTAATAAAGCCGCATCTATTAAAAGAGTATTTGCATAAGCCTCTCCAGCCTTATGGCATAAAGTTCCTATTTCATCATATGTTTCAAATTTAGTTAGATCTGTAGGAATATATCCTAAACGTACAAATGGCAATTTTTGCTTAGCTGCTTTTAAAATTTCTTCTTTACTTGAATAAATAGTTAAATCAATCATTTTAAATGAATTAATAGCCTCAGCAACTTTATTCAAAGATATTTCATCATCGACTTGAATATTTGGTATTGCCTGTTTTAAATAGCTTTGTAGTGTTATATTTAATGGATCATCTAATTCATTATCATCTAAATCATATACCCTATTATTTTTTACTTTTATAAAATATTGCTGACAATTATCTAAAAAAGCCATATTTTCTACGCCAGAGCAAATAATACTTGGCTTTAAATTATAATCGTTACTAGAAATATTGACAATTGAATCTGCTTCCTTTAAATTTGTAGATATTTTTAAAGATTCATCTAGCTTTATTTTAATATTTTCAAATTTAACTTTACATCCAGAGCATTGAAAGCCAAAATTACCATAAGATGTTGTAGGTATTATTGCTTCAAATGATGTTTGATATTCATTATTATACGACAAGCTACAATAAGCTTTATTATTGCTTACCCTTAGTTGCATATGAATTTTACTATTTGCATCAATGATTTGTGGAGTATTATCTGGCCACTTTGAAAGGAACGGATAAGAATATGGATTTGTATAAAAGTTAGTAATTTCAATAGAATTATTAAGATTCGTCGCTTTTCTTAAATCAAATTGTAAATAATTGCTATTATTACCTCCTGATTGTGTATCCTTAAATACAAGCGAAAACCAACGTGAATTATCTTGTGCGCTTAAAAGTGTTGCATCTAAATCAATCGTATAATTTTGAGAATAATTCTTTTCAAGCTCATATGATACTTTAGTCCATTCATTGCTATTAGTTGATTCAAGAGTAACTGCATCATTTTCAATAGAAACTAGCTTATCATTTTTAGAATGTAGCTTATAATTACTAAAATCAATATCAAGAGGATAACTATATCTATTTTCTTCGTTATCGTTTACTGATATTTGTAGGCTATATGATTTTTTATCTTCAAATGAGGCTTGAACTAAATACATTCCTTTTTTCTTAAAAATTAATTTACCATTATTAATTTCTAAACCATCACCATCAAAAGTGTATGTTGGGTTATTATCAACATTTACAAACTTACTATTAATTGAAGATAAATCAAATGTTTCATTTACTATACCATAAATGTAAACAATATCCTTATCTGTCAAAACTGTTGCATAATAATTATCTTCAACTATATCACTTGTGCTACTTGAAATGTCGTTGTTATTACTACTATTGCTATTATTGTTATTATTGCTACAACCTGCTATTAATAAAAGTGCTGTAAATAAAAGAATACAATTGTTTCGTTTCATATTTTCTTTGCTCCTTTGTTGCTTTTTATAAATTAGGGCTATAATTTTTAGCTAATCCGCCCATACTTGTTTCCTTATAATTGTTATTTAAATCCTTTCCAGTTTCATACATTGTTTTTACAACTGTATCAAATGATACCTTCCTTGTTTTATTTAAAAATTTAGCAAGAGAGGCAGCGTCAATTGCTCTTAATGAGGCAACTGCATTTCGTTCGATGCAAGGAATCTGCACTAGTCCATTTACTGGGTCACATGTTAAGCCTAAATGATGCTCTAAGGCTATTTCAGCTGCATATTCTATAACATCTATGCTTTGATTGTTTAAATAAGAAACAGCTGCTGCACTCATCGAGCATGCTGAGCCAATTTCTGACTGGCAACCTGCAAAGGCTCCGCTTATTGAAGCATTTTCTTTAATTATATTGCCAATTATTCCAGCAACCGCTAAAGCATCAATTATTTTATCCTTCTTTAAATGCATTTTTTCCTTTAAGTAAAATAAAGCTGCTGGTAATACTCCACTTGCTCCACAGGTTGGTGCAGTAACAATTAATCCTCCACTGGCGTTTTCTTCGCTTACAGCAAAAGCATAGCTGCTAACTATTCTTAGTTCGTTTTCTGACGAATTTCTTTTATTTGCCATAGAATTGAATAATTGCTTAGCCTTCCTAACAACATGCAAATTACCAGGCAATTCACCATCCCTTTTTAAACCATTTTCTATAGATCTTTTCATTACCAAATAAACTTTGTTTAAATATTTTTTTATATTTTTATCTTCAAATTTATAAACAAATTGTGCTAAATCAATTTGCTCCTTCGCACAGTATTCTTTAATTTCACTAAAAGAAGAAAACGGATAGATTTTTTTTACATTATTTTCTTTTTTTCCATCTATAATGATTTTTCCACCGCCAACAGATATAAATGTAATTTCTTTAATCAATTTATCATCCTTGTCATATAAATCAAAAATCATTGTATTTGGATGGGCCACATTCTTCTTTATATCAAATATTATTTCACATTTAATTGGAAATAAGGTTTTTTCTATAACACTATCAGTTAAATGTCCTCTTCCTGTTAAAGCTAAAGAGCCAAGAAGAGTAACCCTTACCCTAAAAACATTTTTATAATATTTTAAAATATATAAGCAAGCGTTTTCAGGCCCTATTGTATGTGAACTACTAGGGCCATGCCCTATTCTATATAATTGACGTAATGATTCCATTTTTACCACCTATATTCAAACTAATTATAGCATTTATTTCTTTAGATTTACATTAAAATTAGCATTTTCGAAAATATTATCATCATAAGAGCAAATAAAATCATTTTCTGTGTCATAATTTTTTAATCCATTAGATATATATTTGTTAATTAACTCTGAAATATCTATTATTCCTTTAAACAAATATAAACTTAATGATCCTGGAATATTATTTATTTCATTAAAATACAATTTATTTTCTTTATTATCATATAAAAAATCAATTCGTACTATTAAAGAGGCATTAAGATTAGTGTATATTTCTTTAGCCATATTAACAATCTGCTTTTTTAAGCTATCATCTATTAAGGCTGGTATTTCTCTTTTTTGGCCTTCCATAGATTTTTTACTATTTTTATATTTGTCATCATAGGTTAATACCTTGCTATTGCTTACCTTTTCAATGTTAGAAATAATAAATTCATTATTATCTTTAAACAGTGCTATATTGTATTCAGTAAAATCATCTAACTTTTTTTCAATTATTATGGTCTTTGTGAAATAATTAATTTCTTTTATTTTATCTTGCAGTTCATTTTCATTATTAATTATTTTAATACCTACACTACTTCCAAGCCTTGCTGGCTTTATAATTATTGGATAGTCAATTTTTGATTGCTTGGATGAAGCATCATACAAATAAAATGGTAAAGTATCAACATTAGCCATTTTTTTTGATAAAGCTTTATCCTGTCCAATTACAGCAGAATAAATATTTTCAGCTATAACTGGTATACTTAAAGTTTTAAAAAACGAATATAAAGTTCCATCCTCACAATTATAGCCATGTACAATTAGCATTACACCAATAAATCTAATTTTTTTAAATTTACTTTTTACATATAATGTCTCACGCTTAAAGTTAACCTCATGCCTTAATTTTAAATTTCTTTTTCTATAAAATGATAAATCATTAAGCTTTTTGTCAATATAAAACCTATTATCTTTTAAATAGCAAAGTATTAAATTATACCTTCCTTTGTATTTTTCTTTCACCTGTAGCGCTGTAACTATGCTAATTTCATGTTCAACAGAATTGCCACCATAAACCAATAAAATATTATCCTTCAAAATTTTTCCTCCTAGTTTAAATATATATCAGGTAAATCATTAGCAATTAAAAGTATTAGCTTCTCTTTCTTATAATTGCTTTCAAGATAAGAATATGCTTTTTTAAAAGATATAAATGCTAGCTTTTTATCTATTTTATTTTCAAAGGCTGGATGATTAATTAATAAAGCTAAATCTATATTCTCATTGATTTTATTCGCTATTTTGCTATTTTGCATATCACTTAGCTTGGCTTCTATAATTCCTGGAGTAATAATTACCTTAAAGCCTGTAAATTCCTTTAATACATCAATGGCATTTAGCATACCCTCGTAATTACTGTTATAGGAATCATCAATTATTATCCAATTTTCTTTTTTTACTAAATATAAACGATGCTTGACATTCTCTAAACATTCTATATTTTTAATAATACTTTCCATATTTATATTTAATATAATTGCTACTGCTATTGCTAATGACAAATTCATTATATTGTGCTTACCAAGTAATGATGTTTTAGCATAGTATACTTTTTTATCATTAATTATTTTTAAAATATTATCATTATTTTTGTCTTTAAAAGAATTAACAATTAAATTTGCCATTTCATCATTTGATGAAACCGTAAAGCTTTTTATAGTAGCTGTATAGTCTTTTATATACTTATCATCTAGATTCATCACAATACAATATGTAGCATTTGTAAATATCTTTAGCTTTTCTATTTTTATATTATCCATTGTTTTAAATGTTTTTAAATGCTGTGGTCCAATGGCAGTAACAACACTTATATAAAAAGGAAATAGTTTAATAAACTTATTCATTCCATTTTTTTTATCAACACCAATTTCTAAAATTAAAAACTCATGGTATGGCTTTAATTCGTTATTGATTGTTAATAGCACTCCATTTAATGTATTAAATGATTTAGGAGTCATTAAAACATTGTATTTTTCTTTTATTAATTCATAAACATAATTTTTAACGCTTGTTTTTCCATAGCTTCCTGTTATAGCAATTATCTTTATATTATATTTTTTTACTTTTTTTATAGCCTTTACCTTATAATACTCTTGAATTATTTTTTCAACAAAACATGAAATAGCAAAGCTAAACCAATAAATAATAGCATTTAAAAGGATAGATAGTAGTATTTGATTAAATAAAATAGTAATAAGCAAAGTAAAAGCGTTTATTATTTCAAATAAAATCAATTGCCTAATTACTCTTTTAGTAAATTTGAATTTAATGATTTTATTTTTTAATAAATCAAAAAAATAAAAAAATGATAATATATAAAAAATCTTATTTATTTTTATTAATATACAACTTAGTAAAACTAACAAAATTTTTATAATTAAAAGAGGCTTGTTTTTCATTTTATAGTAAAAGAAGCGTTTTATATCATAGTATTGATTTTGTAAAATATTCGTAGTTGTATAAAAATAATAATGCTGAATTAAAAAGGCTACTATATAAAAAACTATCATATTTTTTCCACCATTGCTTTGATTAGATTTAAAGAAAACAAGCTATTGCTTAAAAAAGAAAAATGATCGCCTTCTATTTGAAACAAATATGCGTTCTTAGCCTTTCTTTTAATTTTATTAGCCAAATAAATTGGCGTAATTTTATCGTTGCTTCCAAAAACTAATAATAATGGATTATTATACTCTTTCAATTGCTTTTCAACGCTAAAATTAATTATATTTGACATTGTTTTTTTCATATACCAGCTTAAACTTTTATAATCATCTGAGCCAAATTTATTCAAATATTTTTTGAAGGCATTAATCCTTTTGATTATTTTATAAAATAATATTTTGGAATAATATTTAAATCCACGACGTTTATTATAAATAGATGGCGCAAATAAAATTAAGCATGAAGCATCTATGTACTTAGTCAAATAAATTGCAAGCTTACCGCCAAATGAATGTCCCACAATAATATCAATTTTTATTTGCTTTTCTTTTAAAAAATTAACGATAGAAGCAATATAATCATTAAAAGCTAATGGTTCTTCAATTATCCTACTTTCTCCAAAATTCAATAAATCAATTAATAAGCAATTTGCATTATCTATTTTGTTAGCTATATTTGTAAAGTACTTGTAATTACAGCCCCAGCCATGAAGAAATAAAATTGTTTTATCCTTATAATTATTTATGTATCTATACGATGTAATTCTATGCATTAAAATCACCATACTATTATATGATGTAATAAACAATAATATATTTTTTTATTGTAAAAAAATATCATTATTGCTATACTTTAGTTAAAGGATGGTGTTTCTATGGGAGTTTTATTTTATGTTTGGATTATCGTAATGATTCTTGCTGTAATTGTAGAAATCTCAACAACTGAATTGACAAGCTTTTGGTTTGCAATAGGTGCTTTTGGAGCTTTAATAGTTAATTTATTTACTCATGATGACTTAATTGCTCTTCAAATAGCTGTGTTTGCTTTTATTTCAATTATTTCGATTATCTTATTAAGGCCTTTATTGAAAAAGAAATTAAATTCTCCAACTATTGCTACAAATGTTGATTCTTTGATTGGAAAAACAGTTTTAGTAACAGCGACTATTACTCCAAGTCAAATCGGAAGCGTTAAAATTGATGGCGTTGAATGGAGTGCTAAGGCTAATGAAAGCATTGAAGTTGGAGATTTTGTAGAAGTAATTAGTATTTCTGGAAACACATTAAGTGTTGCTAAAATAAAAATGGAAGGAGAAAAAGAATAATGATTATTTTATTTGCAAGTAATGTTGGTTGGATTATTGTTGGTTGTATTGCTTTAGTATTAATTTTAATTGCCTTAATTTCAAGTATTGTTGTTGTTCGTCAAACTGAAGCATTTATTGTTGAAAGAATTGGTAAATATCGTGCAACATTAGATGTTGGATTCCACCTTATAGCCCCATTTTTTGATAGAGTAGTTAAAAAGGTTTCTTTAAAAGAGCATGTTGCAGACTTTAAACCACAGCCTGTTATTACTAAAGATAATGTTACAATTCAAATTGATACAGTTGTTTATTATCAAATTACAGATGCCAAATTATTTACATATGGTGTATCTAATCCTATGTCAGCAATTGAAAACTTAACTGCAACAACCTTAAGAAATATTATCGGTGAGCTTGAGCTTGATGCAACATTAACATCTCGTGATGTAATAAATTCAAAAATGCGTTTAATATTAGATGAAGCTACAGACCCTTGGGGTATTAAAGTAAGACGTGTTGAATTAAAAAATATTATTCCACCTCGTGATATACAAGAGGCTATGGAAAAGCAAATGCGCGCTGAACGTGAAAGACGTGAGAACATTCTTCAAGCAGTAGGTGAAAAAAAATCTGCAATTTTAATTGCTGAAGGTGAAAAAGAATCAATGGTACTACGTGCTGAAGCTAAAAAAGCTGCTTTAATTGCTGAAGCAGAAGGTATTTCAAAATCAATTCAGCTAATTAATGAAGCTAATCCTACTAAAGCTTATTTAACCTTAAAAGGATATGAAGCAATGGAAAAAATTGCTGATGGTAAATCAACTAAGCTTATTTTACCTAGTGAATTAACAAATATTACTTCATTAACTGCAGCAGCTGTTGAAACAATTAACACAATGAAAAATAAAGAAGAGAAAAAATAATGTATTGAAAACTATAGATTGAAGAAAAGCTTTCTATAGTTTTTATTTTTTGCATAGTATATATTGGGTGATATTCATGATTAATAATAGTTTTCAGCAATCATTGTATGCAGGCATGCAACCAGCATTTTTAAATGTTATAAAGCCAAAAAAAAGTTTTTCAACAAAGCTTATTTCAAAGGACTTATTATCAAGCTTAAATGGCATTATAAATGGCGCCCAAAAAATGATTAAAATATATGATCAAGCTATGCCAATTATAAGTCAAACTAAGCCGATGATCGATAATATAAGAACAACCTTTAGGGTTGCCAAGGTATTTAAAAAAATGAATAACGGAAATTCGCTTGAAAAGGCGTTTGATAATTTACCTGATTATGATGAAGTAATTAATGATAAAGTGGTAGAAAAGGAAGATATAAAGATAGCCAATCCATTTATCCCATGATATAATTGTATTTAGAAAGTAGTTGATGGTATGACAAAAGTTTATTTATTAAAGCCTTATGGATATTGCATTGGCGTTAATAACGTTATTGAACAATTAAAAGAAATTATAAAAGACAACAAAGGCCGTAAGCCAATTTATTGTATTGGAGAAATTGTTCACAATAATATTGTTAATAATTGGCTAATGTCGCAAAATATAAATGTTATAGTAGGAGACAAAGAAAAAGGCATTGATAAAATAACTGATGGTATAGTGATTTTTCAAGCACATGGCACTGATGAAAAAATTGTAAAAAAAGCAAAGGATAAAGGTTTAATTGTATATGATGCTATTTGTCCATTTGTAAAAAAGGGTTTTGAAATAATTAAAAAGAAATTATCTCTAGGTTATGATGTTATATACATTGGTATACGTAATCATCCAGAGGCTGATGCTGCTTTATCAATTGATAAATCCATTCACTTTATTAATAATATTTCTGATATAAATACTTTAAATATAAACAATAATAAAATTATTGCCATTAACCAAACAACATTATCAATTACGGACTTATATAACTTATATAATAAATTGAAAGAAAAATTTCCTAATATTGAAATTGTTGATGAAATATGTAACTCTACAAGATTAAGACAAGAAAGCTTACTTAATTATCCTTTAGATACAAACTATATAATAGTAATCGGAGGAAAAAATTCAAATAATACAAAATCCTTATACGAAATTGCTAAAAAGAAATGCAAAAATGTCTTTTTAGTTAGTGATTTAAAGGAAATAGATTGCATTAAAATAAATAGTAATAGTAGTGTATTAATAGTATCTGGTGCCTCTACTCCAAATGACTTAGTCCATGAAATAATTAAAAAAGTTGAAAAACTTTAACAAAATTAAAAAAAACTATTTACAAATCTTGAAATTTATTGTATTATAACAAAGCAATGAAAGTGAAAGAGGGGCCTTAGCTCATCTGGAAGAGCGCCTGCCTTGCAAGCAGGAGGTGGCGGGTTCGATCCCCGTAGGCTCCACCACTTTTATTAAAAAAAGTACCTTGTATATATGGCGGTGTAGCCCAGTTGGTTGAGAGCGACCGGCTCATACCCGGTAGGTCGAGGGTTCAAGTCCCCCCGCCGCTACCATGATGATGGACCCTTAGCTCAATGGTTAGAGCTCCCGGCTCATAACCGGTTGGTTGTGGGTTCAAGTCCTACAGGGTCCACCATTAATATTCGGAGGAATACCCAAGCGGTTGAAGGGTCCGGTCTTGAAAACCGGTAGATCGGGAAACTGGTGCGGGGGTTCGAATCCCTCTTCCTCCGCCATTAATATTCACATTGCTTTTTCTTACATCGCGGGGTAGAGCAGTGGTAGCTCGTCGGGCTCATAACCCGGAGGCCGGTGGTTCAAATCCATCCCCCGCAACCAAATTGAATAAAAATACGGTCTAGTGGTGTAGCGGTTAACATGCCTCCCTGTCACGGAGGAGATCGTGGGTTCGATTCCCATCTAGATCGCCATTTTTTTAAAAGGCCCGGTAGCTCAGCTGGTAGAGCGGAGGACTGAAAATCCTTGTGTCGCCGGTTCAATCCCGGCTTGGGCCACCATCTAGAAATTAAAGTGAGCTAAATAGCTCACTTTTTTTATTAATAATTTATTTTATAGGAGCTCTGATAACTATGAAAATTGCCACTGAATGGAAAGATTATGAAATAATAGCAACTGGTGATGGTGAAAAACTTGAAAGGTGGAAAAATTTTTATCTTTTAAGACCGGATCCACAAATTATTTGGAAAAAGCAAAACGATTTTGAAAAATTAGTTTCTTTAGATGCTCACTACCATAGATTTAATAATGGCGGTGGAAAATGGGAAATTCTAAAAGAATTGCCTGAAGAATGGATTGTTAAATATAAAAATTTAGCATTTTATGTAAAACCTATGGGATTTAAACACACAGGATTATTTCCAGAGCAAGCCGTTAATTGGGATATGATGATAGATTTAATAAAAAAAGCTAATCGTCCTATTAACGTTTTAAATTTATTTGCATATACTGGTGGTGCAAGTGTTGCTTGTGCAAGTGCCAATGCTAGTGTTGTCCATGTAGATTGTGCAAAGCAAATGATTGAAAGAGCAAAAAGAAACATGGAATTAAGTGGACTTAAGGATAAAAGTGTAAGGTACATTGTTGATGATTGTAAAAAATTCGTTGAACGCGAAATAAGACGCGGTCATAAATATGATGCTATTATCATGGACCCACCAAGCTTTGGAAGAAGTGATAATAGTGTTTGGAAGCTTGAGGATGATTTATACGACTTTGTAAAGCTATGCAATCAATTACTATCTGATAAGCCATTATTCGTATTAATTAATAGCTATACTACTGGCCTTGGAGAAACAGTAATTGAAAACATATTAAGGCTATGTATTGATAAAGATGGCACATTTGAATCTTATGAGGTTGGTTTACCAACAAAAGAAAATATTAATTTACCATGTGGCTGTAGTGCTGTTTTCATTGGTAAATAATAAGGAGGAATACAATGCAATTAGTTATATTAGCAGCTGGAATGGGAAGCCGTTTTGGCGGATTAAAACAAATTGAACCAATTGATAAAAACGGAAATTTCATAATCGATTATTCTATAAACGATGCTATTGAAGCCGGATTTGATGATGTTATTTTCATTATAAAAAAAGAAATGGAAGAAACATTTAAAAATACAATTGGCAAAAGATTCGAAAATAAAATTCATATAAGCTATGCATTTCAAAATAATGACATTGAAGGTAGAATAAAGCCTCTTGGTACTGCTCATGCTATTTTATCAGCTAAAGATAAAATAAAAGGAAATTTTATGATTATTAATGCTGATGATTATTATGGAAAGGAATCTTACAAGCTAGCTAGTGATTGTATGAAATCATTAAGCAATAACAATTATGCTAATATTGTTTTTGAAGCTATAAACACAATAACTGAAAATGGTAGCGTTAAGCGTGGCATTTGTTTTGAAAATAAAAATCATGAACTAACATCCATTGTTGAATCAAGCATTGTAAAAACAAGTGATAATAAGCTATTTGCAACACCACTTGATAAAAAAGAAGGCTTTTATATAGACAATAATCAATTAGTTTCAATGAATATGTTTATATTTACTCATGATATTTTAAATATATTAGAAGATGAATACAGAATTTTCTTAAAGGAAAATCAAAACGATTTATCCACATGTGAATTTTTAATTCCTTCAGTAGTTTCTAAGCTTGTTAGCCAAAATAAGGTTAATGTAAAGCTAATAAAAACACCTTCAGTTTGGTATGGCGTTACTTATAAGGAAGATAAAGAAAAAGTTGTGAATGCCTTAAAGAAAATGGTAGATGAAGGAAAATATAATAACATTTGTAAGATGTAATACTATTTTCGACATATTTTTTTAATACTTTAGCATATACTATTATTATATTAGGAAGGGCACATATATGATAGATTTAAAATATGCTAAAGAAAACATTAACAAATACAAATTTGATTATTCAGGATACTTAGTAATCGTTGATACAATAAGAACAGCCGATATTATTGAAAATGGTGGCTTTTATCAAATGAAAAAGCAATTAATATATTTAAATAAAAAATATGAAAAGGAATTATTATTTTTAAAAAAATATTTAGATGATACTACATTTTTATATAATATTAACAATTTAAAAGGCCAGCAAATAAAGAAAAAGCTAGAAGAGTTTAATAGTATTCTTCCAGCCATTGGATATGTTAATTTAGGATTAATTAAAGAAATTATTAAAAATTAATTTAAAAAATCAACTAAAATAGAATTTAATAATAAGCTACCCTTAAAGGTAGTTTTTATTTTACCATTTTTTACAATTAGCAATTTATTATTAATATTTTTAGTAATTGCTTCCTTATATAAATCTAAAAGTGAAACATTAAATTTTTTATTAAAGCCATTGATATCTAATCCTTCATCTAAGCGTAAATTAAGCATTATTTCATCAAACATAATATCTTCCTTACTAAGAAATCCCTTTTCGCTTAAAGTGAAATTATTTTTGATATAAGTATTTATATTAGTATTATTAGTATACCTAATATTATATATATAACCAGAGGCAGCAAGCCCTAAAGCATCATAATGCTTATTTTTCCAGTAAAGCTTATTGTGATATGATTGGTATTTTTTATACTTAGCAAATGAGGATATTTCATATCTTATAAAGCCATGCTTTTTTAACTCCTTATTTATTAGTTTGTACATTTTAGCTTGAATATTATCATTAACATTTGTAACTTTTTTAGCCCATAAGATAGTATTTTCTTCAATTAATAAGGAATAATAGGAAATATGTGTGATTGGTAAAGACATTGCTATACTAATATCTTCTTTTAATTCTTTTATTGATTGATTATTAATAGCAAAAATCATATCAATAGAAACATTTTTAAAATATTTTTTAGCAAGTTTAATATTATCAATAGCCATTTGCTTATTATGATGCCTATTAAAATATTTAATATATTTTTCATTAAATGTTTGTACGCCTATTGATAATCTATTTATTTTATTTTCTTTTAAAATTTTTAATAGTTCTTCATTTATATCTTCAACATTGCACTCAATGCTAAATTCATAATTTTTATAAAGATGCTTACTTAATAATTGTAATAAGCCAATTAAATTATTTTTATCTACACATGAAGGTGTTCCACCGCCAATATAAATAGATTTATATTTTTTAGTTTTTAAAGTATTACATTGCAAAAAAAGCGATTTAAAATAATCATCTACTCTTTTTTGATTATAAATGAATTTTTTAAAATCGCAATATGTACAAATATTTTTACAAAAAGGAATATGTATATATAGGCCTTTTGTATTAGACTTCATCTTTGTAATCTTTTCCTTCTTCTTTATCTTCTTCTTTTAAAAGCATATCAAGGTTTGATTTCATTTTGGATTCTTCTTCCTTTGTGAAGGTTCCTATTTTAAAATGCTTTCTAATAAACCAACATGCTAAGCAAACAGCAACAACAGCAACTACTACTATAATATAACCAAAAGCCGAGGCAAATAAGATCATACGCAATCCTCCTTTAATCATCATCAACTGACAAAACAGTCATAAATGCTTCTTGTGGAATATCAACATTACCAACCTTTTTCATTCTCTTTTTTCCTTCCTTTTGCTTTTCAAGAAGTTTCTTTTTACGCGAAATATCTCCACCATAACATTTAGCTAAAACATCTTTTCTATAGGCCGCAATTGTTTCACGAGCAATAACCTTTGAATTAACCGCCGCTTGAATTGGTACTTCAAACATTTGTCGTGGTATAATACGACGAAGCTTTTCAACAATCTGCCTACCTCTAGAATATGCAAAATCTCTATGAACAATGCATGATAAGGCATCTATTACATTTCCATTTAATAAAATATCCATTTTTACAAGCTTTGTTGCAATATATTCATCAAGTTCATAATCAAAAGAGGCGTAGCCACGAGAACAGCTCTTTAGCCTATCATAAAAATTATAAACAATTTCAGCTAGTGGAAGCTTATAAATTAAATCCATCCTATTATCATCAATATAACGAAGGTCAACATAAATACCTCTTTTATTTTGACATAACTCCATTAAAGGCCCTACATATTCTTTTGGAGTCATAATAGAAGCTAAAACAAATGGTTCTTCAATTCTATCTATTTCTTGAATATCAGGAAGCTTTGATGGATTATCAAGTTCAATCATTGTTCCATCATTTAAAAACACATGGAATATTACAGATGGCGCAGTTGCAACAAGCTGCAAATTAAATTCTCTTTCCAATCTTTCTTGGATAACATCCATATGTAATAAGCCTAAAAAGCCACATCTAAAGCCAAAGCCTAAGGCTTGTGATGTTTCACTTTCAAAATGTAATGAGGCATCATTTAATTGAAGCTTCTCTAAAGCATCTCTTAATAAATCATAGTCACTAGCAACGCTTGGATATAATCCACAAAATACCATTGATTTTAAATCTCTATATCCTGGGAGTGGTTCACTTGCTGGATTAGTAAATGATGTTATAGTATCACCGACTCTAACATCCTTAACTGTTTTAATAGCAGCAGCTAAATAACCAACCTCGCCAACTGATAATTCATTTTGTTTTACTTCCTTTGGTGTTCTAACTCCAAGTTCTACAACCTCATAAACTGCTCCAGTTGACATAATTTTAATCTTATCGCCAACCTTTATTGAACCATCGACTACTCTAATAATAGCTACAACCCCACGATATGCATCATAAAAGCTATCAAAAATCATAGCCTTAAATGGCTTATTTAAATCACCTGCTGGTGGCTTTATATTTTTTACAACCTGTTCTAAAACATCTTTAACATTTAAGCCTGTTTTAGCTGAAATACATGGAGCCTCATCACAAGGAATACCAATCACATTTTCTATTTGCTTTTTAGTATGTTCAATATCAGCAGCTGGTAAATCTATTTTATTAATTACTGGAATAATATCTAAGTTATTATCTAATGCTAAATAGCAATTTGCTAATGTTTGAGCCTCTATTCCTTGAGATGCATCAACTACTAATAAAGCTCCTTCACAAGCAGCAAGTGAACGAGATACCTCATAGGAAAAGTCGACATGCCCTGGAGTATCAATCAAATGAAATGTGTATTCTTCTCCATCATCTGCTTTATATTTAAGCTGAACAGCATTTAGCTTGATAGTAATACCCCTTTCTCTTTCAAGGTCCATATTATCAAGTAACTGCTCCTTCATTTCTCTTTTTTGAACTGTATTTGTAATTTCTAGAATTCTATCAGCTAAGGTTGACTTTCCATGGTCAATATGAGCAATAATTGAAAAATTTCTTATTTTTTTTATATCAAGTGCCATTAATGTCAACTCCTTTTTGTGTGTAAATTATAACATAATTTAAAATCAAACTACAATTTTTTTATATGTAAAATCAAAATTTGAGCAAAATAGCTTATTTTTAACTAAAAATGATTTATAAATTGCTAAAGTATAAATGAATACTTTTTTTTAAAAAATAGTTGTTATATAATATTTGTGTCTAGAAAGAAGGATATGTTTATGAAAGTAAAAGTAGAAAGCAAAGAACAAATGAATGCCGAAATAGCAAAATTATATGTTGATACAGTAAAGAATAATCCAAAATGTGTTTTAGGATTTGCAACTGGCTCATCTCCTCTTGGAGTTTATAAAAAAATAATTGAAGCCTATAATAATCATGAGGTATCATTTAAGGATGTTGTATCATTTAACCTTGATGAATATGTTGGACTTGATGGAAATCATAATCAATCATATAGATATTTTATGAATACAAATTTATTTGACCACATTGATATTAAAAAAGAAAATACAAATGTCCCTTGTGGAACTGGCGATTATGAAAAGCTAGCTAAAGAATATGATAAAAAAATTGCTTCATATGGTGGAATTGATTTACAAATTTTAGGTATTGGCTCAGATGGTCATATTGCTTTTAATGAACCAGGAACTCCATTTGATTCATTAACTCATGTTGCAACACTTGCACAATCAACAATTGTTGATAATTCACGTTTCTTTAATTCAATTGATGAAGTACCAACTAAAGCCGTTACAATGGGCCTTGCTTCAATTATGAATGCCAAAAAAATAGTTTTAATTGCTACAGGATATAATAAGGCTGATGCTATTAAAGGCTTAATTAATGGTGAAATCACAACTGATTTACCATGTAGTATTTTAAGAAATCACCCAGATGTAACTATTTACGTTGATGAAGAAGCATATAGTAAAGTAAAATAATATGGCTAATTGTTTTATTTGTAATGCTCCTATAGAAGAGGAAGTATTTTTAAATGTTGTTAAATGTAATTGCAAAAACTGCAAAGAATATGCTTATGAAAAAAACTTTTTAACAACATATAAATATTATTTATCAGTTAATGATGAAGAAAAAGTAACTAAATTAACTAACTTTTTAAAAAAATATGTAAAAAAACATAAGATATGCTTTGTTGATGATTTTGAAACATCAAATGTTGAAGGCTATGAATTAAAAGAATTTAGAGATATTTTAAATATGGCAGGCCTTGAGGTTACTCATAACAATACAATTGATTCAAATTGGAAGGATTAAAAAGATGTAAGACATTAGCTCTTACATCTTTTTTCAACTATTTCTTTAATCAAATTTATTTTATCATAATTAATAACTAGTGAATTATAAACATCAACATTTTCATTAACCATTATCATTTCACATTCATTAATTACTTTTTTTATAGTATGAGCTTTATTTGCTAAAACAACAATTTTATTACTAACTTTACTATTAATAAACTTTTTAATATCATTTATATAAGTAAATTTACCATTTTTATAAATACCCCATGTTTCTATATTATTTATTTGCAAATCACAGTTATTAGGACAAAGAAGAATTTTAAAATAAAATATTTGATTATTTATCTTTATTTTTAAGTCTTCATCGATTTCTTTATCACTTAAAAATGAAATATTATCAACGCCTTGTAAGCATTTAATAATTTTCTTTTTACAGGAATTCTTTATTATATTTGGAAATACAACAGTCTTAAATAAAGCAAACAAAACTAATATTATTAAAATTACAACTATATACTTCATAATTATTGCTGTGGTACACCTGAATTAATTTGATTAGCAAAATCTTCAACTGTTGAAATGTCAAATTTATCCAAGTCCTTTTTAAATACACTAATAGATAGCTTATTACCCCTATTTACTCGTGAAATATATCCTAATATAGCTTTTGTTAAAACAAAAATGCATGATAGCATTATAATGTAATAAATAGCTGAAAAATATAGCATTGGATTTGAAAAGTTTGGGTTCTTTGATATAAAGTTTGGAAGTAATGAAACTGGTAGCCAAGAAAATCCTGGAATTAAAGCAGCGTTAGGATCAATTTTCCTTAATGCCTCATTTACTTCCCCAATAGTTTGCCATTTAATTGTTGGAATCAATTTAAATGCCTCTGCAAAAAAAGAATTAAAGTTTCCCTCAAAAAATATCTTTATTACTAAAAGTGAAATTAAGGTTAAAGCAACGATAATTCTAATTGGCCATTTAGAATTATTATAAAGGCTTCTTTTTTCAAAATAATTCAATGCATCCTTAAATTGATGAGTGTTCGTAACAAGCCCATATTTTAATAAATCAACCATATATGCATCCATTTTCTTGCTTTCATGCTGCATATATTTATCAACAATTAAGTAAATTAGCCCAAAAACTAATAATATAATTATAAATAGCGCCAATAAAACTAATGCTACTTTTTTACTTCTTTCATCTAGTTT
>CAKPZU010000035.1 GCA_934215405.1 uncultured Bacilli bacterium
TAATACAAATGATTCATTTATAGGAAACATCAATCCATTTAGATATAAGAGCTACTATTATGACAAAGAAAGTAATCTTTACTATCTAAATTCAAGATACTATAGTCCTATATATTATAGATTTATTAGTATTGATGATATTGATTACTTAAAGAGTGAAAGTATTAATGGTATTAATCTTTATACTTACTGTGGAAATGATCCGATTAATTATAATGATCCTGATGGTCACAAACCTAAATGGTATGATGTTGCTGCTTGGATTGGTGTAGGTTTATTTGTTGCATCAGCAGTTGTGTTAACTGTAGGATTAGCAGGAGCAGTAATTGGAGGAGTTGCTGGTGGGATTATTTATGGTGCTGCTATAGGAACTGTAGCTCTTGGAACTGTTGGCGCAGGAGTGGGTGCAATCGGTGGTATGATTTATGATGTAGCTAATGGTAATGATTTTGGAACAAGTATTTGGACATGGACAAAAGCAGGCTTTGGAATTGGTGCAATTGGCGGTGCTGTAATTGGTGGCGCAATTGGTGGAGCGGCTGCTTATTCGGTAACTGGATTACCTAACGCTTCTTTTTGGACAGGTTTAGGCCCATCTGGAGAAATAATTGCTGGTCAAGCTGCTAATAGTCAAGGACTGATTACATTAGGGCAAACATTTGGTGGCAAAGTTGCTCAGTTTATGACTAATAGATTTGGGTATGCTGCTACAAAGTATATTTGGGCATCGCTATCAAAAACAATGGCATCTACGGTTGCTATGAACTCTGTCATTTTATTCTATGGTGGTTCAATTAGCGCTACATCAATTTATATGATGTATGAATATCCAGAACTAGTTAAAAGAGGGATTGAAATTATTCAACAATTAATAGGAGGTTAATATGCAATTTGAATTTGTAGATTACAAGTCTGAATCAACTTATATTACTTTATTGCCAAGACTTGCTTTTAAGTATTGTAATAATCCAGATGGTAGAATATACGCAACTTATAAAGATATAGAAACAAATAATGAATTAATAGAATCATTAATTAATCAATTAACACCGATAATAGTAAATAAAAAAAATGCAGTAATATTAAACTTGTTAGTTAATCCTTTTTTTGATGATTTATGTGCTTACTTATCTAAAAATAACAAAATTAGTTGCAGTAAAATCAAATTAATCAAAAAGCACGTTTTCACATATCTTTGTGATGATTTTACAAAAAAAATATATTCTGATTTGAATGTAGATGGAGCAACTCTTTATGTTGATAAAAACATGTATGAAAAAAGTAAAAAAATGTTAGAAAAACTTTAATCTGCAAATAAATTGTAAACAAGGTAAGACGTGCTTCACTTTGTAGCGCTTAGTCTTGCACGTCTTGTTGTTTTAACTTTGAAACCCAATTTAAAATTTTAATGGTAATGAGTCTTAAATTAATGAAGATTTTTTTTCTGATTCAATTTTTTCTATTATTTTTAAAAATGAATGCTTATATTTTTTTGTTGATTTGTATTTTAAAGCACAAAAGAGATTAAGTATTCAAATAAAGTAAATATTTGCAACAGAATTTTTATGTGAAGATTGGTGTAATATGGAATATTTCATTAATGTTTTAAGTGATAATAAAAAAATTGATGATAATATTAAAAACATATTAGTCAAAATTAACAATAATTTTAAAGAATGCCAAAATGCAAATGAATTTACTCATAATAGTATGAAATATAATGAATTTTAGGCTAAGCAAAGAAAACTTGCAAGACAAGCTTTAGAATTAATGAGGGAAGTTTAAAATACATTAAGCAATTTTTGTATAAACAAATAAAATAAAAACATTAGCAAAAGTATTAAAATAGCTTCGTTCAAATCAGCATAAAAACATATACGATGTATAAATATCTAAAACTAGTTAAAATAGGAGTTGAAAGAATTATTTCTTATGTTTAATTTAATTAAATTCAAAATTATAAACATTTATGGTGTACATAGTAATTTTCTATATGATAGGAATAGATTTTATGAAGTAAAATGTGAACCTTCATATCAAGGAGATGTTATTTTACTTTGTAATAAAAAGAATGTAACTTTTGATGAAGTTATAAATTTATTATTGCACACTTTAAAAAAGGTAAATATATTGGGAGCTATTTCTCTTGTATACTATAAATATTCTGATGAATTTTTAGATTATTTAAGACATTGTTCTTATGATGATTATAAAAAAATAAAGAGAAAATGTATAAGAAAAATAAATAATTTAAATTCATTTATATCAAAATCTGATGATTTAATATTTCCTCAAAATTTAAATATAAGAGAAATCCATCAATTATTTAAATATAGATGATTATATGCTTATGATGCAAGTTATTGGCTAGGAAAAATTAATTAGAGATTCTAGGAGGTCTAATATGGAATTGTTATATTTAGTTGGAACTATATGGTCAATTTTATTAATGACATTTGCTATGTGTCTTGATACAAGAAGACCAATTTCATCAAAATTGAAATATAAATATAAAGTAAAGGATGATTCAATATTTAGAAAAATTATCAAATTTAAAGATAACGAACATTATCCTTGTAATTATTTTAAAATTGTTCCATTCTATATATTTTTACTATTAGCAATTCTAAGTTTACTTTTATTATTTATTGATATATTTGCTAATGGATTTATTACAAATATTGTTCCAAAAGAAGTTTTTACAATCACAATGCTATGTATTTTAGGTGTTAGTATATTGTACTTTCTTGTCATTGTTATTTGGTGGGAAATTATTGATTATAAAGATTTTAAATTTACTAAAGAAGAAAAGGAAAGACTTAAACAACTAAGAAAGTTTAGAAAAGAAAATAAAAAGTAACTAACTATTTTCACAAGTAAAACTAGGTAGGTTTACTCTATTAGTAGGCTTACCTTTTTTTATAAAACGAGAATTCGGTTTGCCTTTTTGGCGGAATTTACTTTTTCAATTAACAAATGAGAATAAGCAACATTTACTACTATTTAAAAGACTTGACATGGTTAATTTTAGAAATTTATAATAGTGATGGAGTAATAGTAGCTAGATATGTATATGATGCATTTTAAAATCATAAAGTTATAACGTTAATACAAATGATTCATTTATAGGAAACATCAATCCATTTAGATATAAGAGCTACTATTATGACAAAAAGATTTAACTTTGTGTTATTATCCAATTGAATTTTGTCGTTGAGTTTTACTATATTTAATCGAACGTTTAGAACATAAAAACGAACTTATATGCTTACTGCAAAAATAATCCTATCAACAAATATGATCCTTCTAGACGCTTTGGAATTTGACTAATTTTATTAATTGCATCTGGTTTTGATTATAACTTAGGAAAAACTGCTGATAGATTTATAATTATATGTTTGAAAATTTATTCTAAAAGGAGAAGTTTGATGGTTAAAATTAAATTGAATTTATTTGAATCTATAGTTGGTGCTATCTTATTGCCTAATATTGGTATATTTTTCACAACAATACTATTGATTATCTCATTAATAGTTAAACAAGATCCTATTATGTATAAAGACATTTTAGTTTCATATATTATATGTTTTTCTTTATTGTTTTTTTCAATATCTATTTGCTTATTAGCAAATAAAAGAAGTACAAAGGAATTCGTTTTAAATAATAACGAAATTGAATATCTTAATCAAAAATATGAAATAGACCAAGTAAGTTCTTGTGAATATTATGTATGTAAGTGGTATGCATTACCAATAGCGATAATCTATAAGCAACAAGTAGCAGGATTAATAACTATCAAATTCAATTCTGGTGAAAAAATTCAATTTAAAATATTATATAAAGATTATCTGAAATTAAAAAATAAATTTAAAAATATTATTGTAAAATAATAAATTGCTTTTTAGGTGAGTTTACATTCTTGTAGATTCACCTTTTCTTAATGTATTATTAATAGAGAAATGATATAATATGGCTAAAGATGTTAAATTTCTGATGATTATATAAATAAAAAAATTAAGAAAGGAACGAGAAAATGAAATATAAAGAATTAAAGAAACTAGTTAAAACAAATAGTGAAATATCAAAGAGAATCTATATTACTAATTTTTTTACTTGTAGGCTTGAAAAACTTCATGAAGCTACTATTACTTTAATTACAAATATATTAGGTCATTATGTTGTTACTCATTGGCTAGATTATGAATATAATTATTATAAAGATCGAAAAATATTTAAAAATAAAGATTTAACAGCAGATTATGCTTGGGAACTTTTTAATGGTTTAAATGATAAATAAAGCTTAAAAACATTTTAATGTTGTTAAGTTATATGCTTATGGTGGGAGTTATTGAAAAAATTTGTTAAGTTATTTAATAGGTGGTAAAAAAGATGAATATAGAAAAAATAAATGAAAAATATTGTTTACACGATTGTGTAATTAATAAAATTGGAATAAAAGATTCGACTTTAATTTTATGTGCGGAAAAAGGTATTTACGAATTTGATGTTAATATCGGTACGTATAAAATTAGGGGAAATTGTAATATTCTTATTAAGATAGACAATTTAAATGAAAAAGAATCTTATGAGCATATTTCTGTATATCTTTTTAAAAAGAATGTTAGAAAAGATATTACCTTTAATAAATTTTGTGAAATAGTTAAAAATGATGATTTCAAAATTTATTTAGATTTTTACTCAAGTTTTGCACAAGGTTTATTATTAAAAGGATATTGTGGCAAATATGAAATTGAATTGTTGATTACTGAAGTAAATGATATTCAATTTATTTTTACTAAATAATTAATATGGTAACATAGACTTGTAGAAGTGTATATAACTTTTATATTAATCATTGCGACATGAATACTATAATAACTATAATTTGAAGTTCAAAAGCATTAATTGAAAAAACATTGTCAAAAGCAAAAAGTTGTAGCAAGTAATCAATTTTATTTATATAGGTTTTAAAAGAAGGAGAATTCATTATTATGAAAAAGGGTTATTCTAATAGGTTAATAATTCGTTTTTCAGTTTTTGGTATTTTATTTTTCTCTATTACTATTTTTGTATGTGCTTTTTCATTGATTAATAGTATTATAGATGAGCAATCAAATTATCTTGCACGTAGGATTTTAACAGGAGGTAAGTATGAAGCTATTTTATAAATTAAGTGATAATTATAATCAGAATTATATAGTAAAACATATTGATAATTCTTTTGGATCTAATGGTGTGTATTTTGATTTTCAAGTTTCGTTAACAGTTAATCGTTCGCTTATATTAAATTTTGATATTTACTCAAAAAAATGTGTATCATGTGAAGGATATCTATTAATCAATACGAGAACTAAAAATGAAAATATAGTTATTGAAAAATTCAGTAATGGCGAATTATTAATTGAACTAGAAGATTTTGAAAAAGAAGTACCTATTAATGAATATTTATTAGAAGGTAAGATTAAATATGATATTAACAAATCTCGAATTTGCATAGGTGATATTAATAGTAATGAAGTTATTATGTTTGGAGTAGGTCAATATGCATCCTTCCTAAATAATAAATTAATTGGCATAATTATAGATTTAAAATAAATAGCAAACTATTTTCACAAGTAAAACTAGGTAGGTTTACTCTATTAGTAGGCTTACCTTTTTTTATAAAGTGAAAATTCGGTTGGCCTTTTTGGCGGAATTTACTTTTTCAATTAACACTTATTAATGTCAGTGATAACGGAACTATTGCAGTTGCGATTGAGTTAAAAGATGGTATAATGATATTAAAGGAGTTAATAATGTTTTATTAATTGATTATATTCAGTTGCATTTAAATGTTGCATAATTGGCATTTGTAACTAGAGGTTTAAGTGGTAGCTTTTTCTTTGCTATGAATGGGTGAAGAATTTCTTATTAGGAGGAGCATAAATTGAAAATATACTATGACAAGTCTACTAATGGCGAAATAATATTTTATATTGGAATGCTAATTTATGTTATACTTAGCTGTGGCTTAAATGAGTGGATAAATGCTTTAATAGTTGTTGGATGGGTTCCTATTGGCTTAATAATTTTTTGTATTATTAGACGGAGAAGATATTATATTAAAAGAGAAAACAATAACATTGTTTTTGTTAAAAAAAGTATAGAAAAAAATATCGAAAAAAGAGAAATTGTTACTTTAGAAAAAAGCAAAGTAATAGATTACTATATAGACAAGCAAAAGCTAATAATAGTAACGAAAGAGCAAAATTATATAATAGAAGACTTTCATGTTAAGGTTTCAAAAATAGAGCAATTATTCAATTAATAAAAACATTAATCACTTTATCGATAGTGTTTCAATAATGGCAATCGATGTTTGTAAGATTAAAAGAAGCTCAAGTTATATAATTATAAGTAAGAGAATAAATTGTATGAATAATTGAATGTATAATAACAAAACAAGATTTTATTTATTCAAGGAAATAATTTTAGAAAATTTATATAATGAAATAGGATGGTGTTAAAATGGATCTGACTATGACAATTTGTTTTATTTTTTTGTTTTTTATACCTATTTTATATTATCTAATGGGAATATATTTAGGAGACAAGAATGACTCAGCATTTTCTGATGCAACATTAAAAAAGTTAACAATTAAACAGGATTCTATTCTTAGGAAAATAATACCATATAAAAAAAAGGGATATATATGTACTACTTATCTTTATATTAGAATAATACCATTCATTATACATGTTTTACTATTTGTAGTATTAATGATAATGCTTGCTGTAGATCAATTGTTAATTGATTTTATAAATGATAGCGTATATATCTATATATCTGCATTTATGGGAATTATATTTATGCTATACAATTTTATACTGGCAGTATTGGCAAAAATTCTATAATTTATAATAAAAATCAATTAGGAAAGGAGCATCTATAAATGTTATTTATTAGCAAAAAGAAAAAAGAAGCTATTCAAAAATATAAAATGTATATAGAGGGAGCGATTGATTTTGATGTGTTTTGGAATAAGTATATCTCTTGCAAATATTTAATGAAATACTTATCAAGAACGGCAAAAAGAAAAAACATTGGCTGCGTAGATGAATACTATTTTACTATTTACCCATCAAAAAGAAAAAATCCAGATTTTCATGCAAAATATTTATTACAGTGGTCTATATGTTATTATTTAGAGAAAAAAAATATTAGTTATATAAATTCTCAAAAAGAATATTATTTATATGAAAAATGGAATGACTATATACCAAGTTTTGTGCCATATGATGAATCAATTTATTATTTACTTGAAAATCTTGAGAACGGAAAAAGGCATTCTAAAAAATATTATCGAGATTATTTTTCAAAGATATATCAATATGAAAAATATCCTCCTAGATGGATGCATACGAGTGAATGGCCAATTGAAGAAGATGGTACTCCAATGAAATTTTTATATCAAACAGGCTTTCCTAACAATCATGATTATATTGAATATTATTTCAAAACAAAAGATGGTAAAAGAGTGAAAATAGAGCAATACGATTAAGATATACATACTATGATGAACGTATTACACAATTATTAGTTTCATAAACTTATTAGCAAGGAATGTGATTATTTGTGCTTGAAATTAAATATAAATTATTTTCAAGATAAAATAATTGAAGCAATAAAAGTTTCAAAAAATACAGATGTTGTTATAATAAATTAAGGCTGGTGGAAAAATGAATATTAATAAAGAACTTACCAATAAATTTTATGAAAGCTATAATCCTTGTAATTGTGTTGATTGTAGATTTTTCATAAAGAATATTGAAAATAACCAAGCTAATATTTTTAAATATTTAAAATCATTTAATATTAATCCGTTAAAGCCATATGAATTAGTATCAATACTTAATGAAAAAGATAAAATGATTGAATATTTAGATTGTGTTTATGTGGTATTTGGAACTATTGATAATGCAATTGAAACTACAATTGATGGTATAAAAATAACATCTTGTAATAAAGAAAGATATCCATTATTAAAAACTAATGATGAGTATTTTTTAATAACATTTGGCCCAGTATATATGAACTATTCTTATACACTTAATCGTCATTTAACATTGGAGGATAAAATTCAAATTATTAAAAAAGCTATTGATGAGGTTGATCCTATGAAATTATTAGCAATTGATTGTCCAAAAGATGAATATATTAATGAAGCAACAATAATTGCTAAAAAGATGAATAATAATGAACTAACAGTTAAATGTCTTAAAGAAGAATTTAAAAAGCAATTTAATGAAAGCATAAGCTTAAAGGAATGTATTGCTAGTAAAGTTAATATTTGTTTATGTGGTACTGATTATTTTAAGAATATTGAAGAAAATGAAATATTTAAAGATAAAATTACTATAAATGATAATGAAATTATCTTAAAGATACATAATAGTTTTATTGCTAGCTATAACGGCTATAATATTTATATTAATGATAAGTTTTATAGCAAAGTAAAAGAGAAAGAAATATTTGATTACTTTTATGACTTTTTAATGAATGATGAGATTATATATATTCAATATGAAAGTTTAAAGTTAAAAACAAAATATTTTAAAAGAATTAATAGAACAAATTATTCATATAAAAAATTAAAAGGGGAAAATATCGAATTAATTTTTGATAACAAAAAGCTTATATATTCAAAAAAAATAAATAAAGCTGAAATAATAAAAATAATGTTTAATGAACCAACAATAGAACAGTATGAAAAATTATTTTATTCCTTAGATAAAACACAAAGATTAATAATTTTTAAAAATAAAGCTGAAAGTTATTCTTATTATATAGAAAAACTAATAATACTAGATAAATATGAAGCATATTTCCTTCAAAAGAATGCTTATTGGGAACCACAATATGTATGTACATCATTTTATGAAAATATAAATGATTTATTAAAAGACATAAACGCATTAATTCAAGGTTGGACTGAAAAATAAAATAGTACTAATAAGTTTATATTATATATATAAATTTTAGAAAATTTATAAAATTATATATTTTCAATAAATTTAATTATTTTAAAAATTAAATATGCTATACTATCCTTGCAAAATAGAAAGGTAATAAAACTGATGAAAAAAATAACAATAAACGATTTAAGCATTGAAGAAAAATTAAGATTAATATGTGCTTATGATAGCTGGCAAACAGTAACATTTGATAATAAATTACCTAAAGTAAAGGTATCTGATGGTCCAGTTGGCTTAAGAACAATGGTTAAAGATGAAAATAATAATGAAATAACATTAAAAAGTATTTCATATCCTTCAGTTTCTTGCTTAGCTAATACATTTAATAAAGAACTTGCTTATAAAATGGGAGAAGCTTTAGCTAATGATGCTATAGAAAGAGATGTTGATATTTTATTAGCTCCAGGAGTAAATATAAAAAGAAATCCTTTAAATGGAAGAAATTTTGAATATTTTAGTGAAGATCCATATCTTGCTGGAATGCTTGCTAAACAATATATTTTAGGCTTACAGGATAATCATATTGGCGCATGTATTAAGCATTTTTGCTGTAATAATTTAGAATATAATAGATTTTATCAATCAAGTGAGGTTGATGTTAGAACACTACATGAAATATATTATAAGCCATTTGAAATAGCACTTCATGCTAATCCTTATACTATTATGTGTAGCTATAATCGTATAAATGGAGAATATGCTAGTGAATATAAGGTTGGCTTTGATACATTAAGAAATTCATTTAATTATAAAGGAGTTATTATTTCAGATTGGGATGCAGTAAGAAATAGAGCAAAATCATTAAACGCTGGCCTTGATATTGAATTTCCATATAGTGAAAGAAATTATAAGCAATTATTAGAGGATTATAAAAATAATAAAGTTGATGAAGAATGCTTAAATAATTCAGTTAATAATATTTTGAATCTTATTTATAAATGTAATGATGATAAACAAAAAAGAAAAATAACATTAAGCTTTGATGAAAGAGTAAAAATTGCTAAAGAATTAGCTAAAGAAAGTATTGTATTACTTAAAAATGATGATAATATACTACCTTTAAAGGAAAATACCTCTATTGCTTTAAGTGGCTGTTATGCTAAAGGAAAAGAAAATTTTGTTGTCGGTGGTGGAAGTTCTTTTGTAAGATGGATTGATAAGGAATTTGATTTAGAAAAGGAATTAAAAGAAAGATTTACTCATGTTGACTATGAAAGAGCATTTTATGTTAATAGTGTTGCTAATCATGGCTCAAATATATGTAATCCATTAAAAAGTCAAAATAATGCCTTAAGCAATGATGTTAATATTATTTGTGTTGGTACAGGTCCATTTTATGAATACGAAAGTGGAGATAGAGAAACTATTAAATTAAGTGTTGTTCAAGAAAGAGCAATTTTAACCTTAGCTTCTTTAAATCCTAATACAATAGTAGTTATCTTTGCTGGTAGTGCAGTTGATATTTCCTCATTTAAGGATAAAGTAAAGGCTATTATATATGCTGGCTTTTGTGGACAATATGGTGATGAAGCAATTGTTGATGTTATAAGTGGTAAAGCTTGCCCAAATGGAAGATTAAGTGAAACATTTGCTAATCATCTTGAAGATATAAAAGCAGTTAATTCTTACATTGATGGAAGAATAACATGCTATAGTGAAGGCTTAGATGTTGGCTATCGTTACTTTTTAAAGCATCAGGATAAAGCTATGTATCCATTTGGCTATGGATTATCTTATGCTAGCTTTAAATATGAAAATTTAAATGTTAGTGTTACTGAAAGTAAAATAAAAATAAGCTTTGTTATTACTAATACATCAGCTTATGATGCTAAAGAGGTAATACAAATATATGCTAGTGAAATGCTAAGTAAGGTATATAGGCCTATAAGAGAACTAAAAGCCTTTGATAAGGTCTTTATCAAAGCAAATGAAAGTAAAAAAGTTGAAATGACAATAAATAAAGATGATTTAGCATATTATTCAATAGGTACAAATTCTATGGAGGTAAATCCTGGAGTTTATAAAATTGAAATATGTAAGGATGCATTTACACCAATTTTAACAAAAACAATCAAAATAATTTAATTATTTTAATTTATATGGTAATATTAATACAAACGGAGAGTGAATTATATGTATTGTAAAAAATGTGGATTTCAAATTCCAGATGGTAAAAGTGTTTGTCCTTTTTGTGGAACAAATAATAATGAAACGCCAAACCAAGTAAAGAAGGAATATAAGCCAGTAGATGAAAACACAATGACTGAGCTAAGAAATAGCTTTGGCTATATTGACCTTAAAACGCAATTTTTCCATCATATTTTAATTGCTGCTGGTGGCTATCTATTAATGTATGTTTTAATGCTTGTTGCTTCAACAATTGCTATAGCAATCTATTCAAATAAATATGATTTTTCATGTATGAATGGAAATGCTCAAGCATGTAGTATTTCAGTTAAAAATGTTTATACTAAAATTTCATCAATTGGCCAGGTTGTAGCAGAGCTACTAGTGGTGGCTATACTTGTTATTATCTTTAGAAAGCATTTAAAAACCTTCTTTAAAGAGGCTAAGGATAAGGTAACATGGAAATACTTTGGAATAGGCCTAGCTATTATGTATGGTGGAAATATGGTATATAATATGCTTATAACTATTCTTGGCTTATCATCAACTAGTAGTAATCAAAATGCTGTAAATGAAGTAATATTTGGAGCTCCACTATTAGGATTTTTGTTTGTAGTATTAGCAGCGCCATTATTTGAAGAAATTATCTTTAGATTCGGTATTTTTAGATCATTTACTTTTAAAAATAAAAAGCTTGAAAAAATAGGTGTGTTTTTAACAGCATTAATCTTTGCTTCAGTTCATATGGTAGCAACATTTAAAACAGTCGCTAATGGCCCTGTATGTATGGTTGAACTATCTGGTGAAATATATGAAAATGCTGAAAAATCATATCTAATTGATAATAATTTAGATCATAAGATAATTGTTTATGATAAAGATATGAATGTCTTAAAAGAAGTAAATGTAAAAGCTGATACTAATGACTTTAAAAATGGTACAAGTATTTCTTTAGCAAATTATAAATATCATAAAGGCGATAAATTATACCTATCAATAGATGGAAAAATGATTGAAGAAAAAATTGGAGTTACTAACATTGAATCTCCTGTACCTACATATTATTATAACTATTCAGCCTATGATGTTTTATCAAGTGATTTATTATCATTTCCAACTTATTTAATTGGAGCCTTTGCTTTAACATATGCTTGCTATAAATCAAAGAATTTAATAACTTCAATATTAATGCATATGACATATAATGGCTTATCATTCTTCCTAATTATATTAATGGGAATATAAAAAATTGAAAGATTGTTCTAATCTTTCTTTTTTTTACATATCATTTTATTGATAAAAAAGGAGAAGAAAGTGTGGACACATTAGAATTATTAAAAAATATTGGAAATAGAACGAATAGTGATATATATGTTGGCGTTGTAGGACCAGTAAGAAGTGGAAAATCAACATTTATTAGAAAGTTCATGGAATTAGTTGTACTTGAAAATATAACTGACGAAAATGAAAAAAGAAGAGCAATTGATGAATTACCACAAGCTGGACTTGGAAAGCAAATAATGACTTGTGAGCCAAAGTTTGTACCAAATAATGCTATCAGCATAAAGGTTGATGAAAGCTTATTTGTAAATGTAAGGCTTGTAGATTGCGTTGGCTATGTTTTTGATGAAGCTTTAGGCTTTAAGGATAATGAACAAATTAGAATGGTAAAAACACCATGGTTTGAAGAAGCTATTCCTTTTGATGAAGCAGCTAAAATTGGTACAAATAAGGTTATCAATGATCATTCAACTATAGGAATTGTTTTAACAACAGATGGTAGTATAGTTGATATTCCTCGTTCTGCGTATGTTAAAGCTGAAGAGGATGTAATTAATGAATTAAAAGGTATTAATAAGCCATTTATTGTAGTTATTAATAGTAAAAATCCTGAAAGTGAAGAAGCTTTAAAGGTAAAAGAAGAAATAGAAACAAAATATAATGTTAGTGCTATTTTAATGTCTGTTGAAAACATGAAGCAAGAGGATGCAACAAATGTTTTATTAACAGCATTATATGAATTCCCAGTAAATAATGTAGATATTATAACACCAAAATGGATTAGTGTTTTAGAGGATGAAAACGAATTAAAGATTTCCTTTAAAAATACTATTTCCGAAGCTTTAGTTGAATGTAAAAAGGTTAAAGATGCTAAAAAAATGGCTGAAATGATAAAGGAAAATGAAAATGTTAAAAGTGCTGATATTACCTTAATTGATACAGCAACTGGTGATGTTACTATTACCCTTGAAGCTGTTGATGGCTTATATGAGCAAATATTAAATCAAATCCTTGATACACCAATAAATGATAAGGCTGATTTAATTAAAATCCTTCAAGATTATAAGATGTATTCAAAGAAGCTTGCTAATTTAATACCAGCTCTTAATGAAGCAAAGGAAACTGGTTATGGTGTTGCTTATCCACAAACTAAAGATATTGAACTATCAGCACCAGAATTAATTAAGCAAAATAATCGTTATGGTATTCAAATAACAGCTAAGGCTCCAGCAATCCATATGATAAGAGTTGATATTGAAGATTCATTCTCACCAATTCTAGGTTCAAAGCAACAAGCTGAAGCTATGATTGATTATTTAAATCAAGATAGTGAAAATATTACTTCAATGAATATGTTTGGAAGGCCATTAATTGATATGCTAAGTGATGGCATTAATGCTAAGCTACAAAACCTTCCTGATAATTGTAAGCAAAAGATGCAGCATGCTATTAAAATAGCTTCAACTAAGCAAAAAAATAATATCATAGTATTTGTTTTTTAAAATAAAATTTGCTTTCTAAATGTCTCCTTTAATTTTTTGACTTTACTAGTAAAAAAAAATAATATATAATGTTATTATAAGGCTATATAAAGGCAAAAAAAGGAGATTGACACTATGAATAAAAGAGACTTAATTGAGAAGATAGCTGTTGAAAATAATATTACTAAAGTTAAAGCTGAAGCTATGGTAAATGCAGTATTTTCAACTATCGTTGATGAATTAAAAACTGGCGAAGTTGTAAAGGTTCCAAAATTTGGTAGCTTCGTTGTTAAAACACGTAAGCAAAGAGTAGCTGTAATTCCAAATACAGAAAAAAGAGTACTTGTTCCATCTTATAGAATTGCTGGATTCCGTCCTGCTAAGAACTTAAAGGATCAAGTAAAATAATTTAGCTTTATTAACTAATATTAAGAAAAAGTAATTTTTAACGAATTACTTTTTTTCTTTTTTCATATTTTTTAATAGGTGATTATAATGAAAATAGCTCTTTGTGGATATAAAGGAAAGGTTGGAAAGGAAGTCTATTCTTTATTAAAGGAAAATAAATATAAGGTAATTGGTGTTGATATTGATAGTAAGCCATTACATGAAATTATTGAGCATGTTGATTTAGTAATTGATTTTACTAATAAAAATCAAGCCTTAAAGCATATTTATACTTGTATTGATTATCATAAGCCATTTATTTGTGGAACAACCTCTTTTACAAGTTTAGAATTAGCTTTAATAAAGAAATTATGTAATAAAGAAAATGTAAAAGGCATAATATGCTATAACTTTGCTATACCTATAAATATTATTTTAAAGCAAATAGATTATTTTAAAAAATATTTTACTGAAATGGAATATATTGATATTCATCATGTTTCAAAAATCGATAAGGTATCAGGTACAACCTATTTATTTTTATTAAAAAATGATAAATTTATAGTAAAATCCTATAAAACACATAAAAATACCATAGTTTATATTATTAAAATGCTAGCAAAATATGATAAAATGATAATAACATATATAGTAGATGACAGAAAGGCATTTGCTATAGGATTATTAAACTATTTAAAAACTAAGGATGAAGGTTTAATAACTAATTTACTAGAATAATATGGATATAAAAAAAATAAAAGAAGTAATAGAAATAATAAAGAAAAAGAAATATAAAGCTTATTTAGTTGGTGGCTCGTCTCGTGATTTTTTACTTCAAAGGAATTTTTATGATGTTGATATAGCTACATCAGCTCCACTTAATATTATTAAAAGCTTATTTGAAGTAGTTGAGGATAAAGGAAATAATTTAGGATCAATTAAAATAAATTACAAAGGTATAATAATAGATATAACAAGATTTAGAATTGAAACCTATGATGATTCAATTTACCCACATATAAGTGAATTTGTAGATGATGAAGAAATAGATGCTAAAAGGCGAGACTTTACTATTAATGCTATATATTTAGATTTAACTAACAATGAAATAGTTGACCCATACAATGGAATTAAAGATTTATTTTCTTATACACTTAGATTAATAGGTGATGTAAATATAAGAATTAAAGAAGATCCAACTCGAATATTAAGAGGGCTTAGAATTGCTAGTAAATTAAACTTTATTATTGAAGAAAATACTAAAAATGCTTTTATTTTAAATAAAGATGAATTAAAGCGATTAACAAAAAGTAAATATGAAAAAGAAATATTAAAAATGAAGGATGAAATAGGAGAAGTTAAAGCTAATAAAATATTAGAAGAATATAAAATAAAGGAGAAGCTATGAATATAAATCGTTATATAAATTTTGAAAGATTATTGACATTAAATTATAAAAAAATTGGTTTATCAGATGATGAATTTGTTTTACTTTTAATTACTTATGAATTAGTACAAACAGGAACTGTCTTTGTAAATCCCTTAGACTTGGCTTTTTTATGTAATTTTACTCCAACGAAAATAGATGTTATTTACTCAGGATTAATTGCTAAAAAATATATTGAGAATCAATTTGATAATAATAATACTATGTATACAAGCTTTGATGGAATTATTAAAAGATTACTTGATTGCTTAGATAATATTGTTGATACTCAGGATGCTTTAAGTAAAAAAGAAAAGATTAAGGAAGAGGATTTGTTTAAATACATGCAAAAGTTCTTTTCTCGTCCTTTATCACCGCTTGAATATGATGTTATTCAAGGCTGGAAAAATAAAAAATATGACTTTGAGCTTATAAAGGCTGCCTGTGAGCTAGCTATGCAAAATAATAACAAATCAATTAGATATATTGATACAATTATTTTTGAAGAAAACAAAAAGCAAGAGCTAGGACTTGAAGAATATCAAAAGAGCCAACAAGAAACAATAGAATTATCAAAGGTTGATTGGCTAAATAAGTAATATGGATGAAAAGCTAACATATATCCATAATATGTATCCTAATGCTAAATGTGAATTAGTATACAATAATATTTTTCAGCTTGTAGTAGTTGTATCATTATCAGCTCAAACAACCGATAAAAGAGTCAACATGTGTAGTCCTATATTATTTTTAAAATATCCAACAATTGAAGCTTTAGCTAATGCTAATATTAAAGATGTTAGTGAAATAATAAAGCCAATAGGAATGGTTAATAATAAAGCTAAAAACATAATTAATTTAGCTAAGGCTATTCATAATGAATATAATGATGTTGTTCCTAAAAGTAAAGAAGAATTAGTTAATCTTCCAGGAGTTGGAAATAAAACAGCTAATGTAGTTTTAGCTGAAGGCTTTAAAATACCAGCCTTTCCAGTGGATACTCATATAAACAGAATAGCCAAACGCCTATATTATGCAACGCTTAATGATACTGTAGAAGATGTTGAAAGAAAGCTAAAGAAAAAAATCCCCCAAGATATGTGGATAAGTATGCATCATTCACTTATTTTCTTTGGAAGATATTTTTGTAAGGCTATTAATCCTTTATGTGATGAATGTAAATTAAAAGGAAAATGTCGAAAAAACTACAAGTAAATATCAATGCTTTTAGCATTTCCATTTAATAATCCATTAGTATATTTATAATAAATTTTAAAACTATAATAACTATTTTTTAATGGAATAGTTATTATTTTTTCTTTTTCATTTAATATTAAGGAATTAATTAAATTGTTATTTTCATAAATATCAACAATGATATTTAAACCACCCATTATTTTATTGATATCATATATTTTATTAATGTCTTCTTCTTTACTATTAAAAATAATATTTAATTCATTGTTTAAAATGAAATAATCAAAATCAACATATTTTTCAATTAATGGTTCTATAAAATAAGTAGTAGGAGTATTATCTTTTTTATATAAAGCATCAACAATATAATTAGAAGCAACTTGTGGAGTTGCAAGTAAATTACTACCTAAAACTACCTTTTTACTTACTAAGCCTTCTGGCATAGTAAAATCAGTGTTACTACTTTTTAAGCTACTATACATCAATTTAGTAAATTTTTTTAAGATATTAGCATCAGTATTATTACTAGTAAAATATGTTTTTTCATCCTTTAAATACTTATCAAAGCCACTCCAAGAAACAATAGTATAATCCTTATTAAAGCTTGCTAGCCATTTATCCTTTGAAGCATTTTTAGGATAATTATTTTTATTTATTATAGATTCATCAAAGGATGTTGTACCGGTTTTAGCATATACATTAATATTATTAGGCTTACAATCTCTTATTGACCAATAATTATTATTCATAACCTGCTTTAATACATCAATTAATAAATAAGCACTTTCGTCAGACAAAACCTTTTTACCTTCGTTTTCAAAATTAATAACCTTATTACTTCCATCAAGAAG
>CAKPZU010000036.1 GCA_934215405.1 uncultured Bacilli bacterium
GCTGCTAGTAATTTAATACGAATTAATAGTAAGATTATAAATAATGGTGGCAAAGGCGCAAAAGTTTTATGTGTAATATGTGGATTGATTAATGCTGCATATAAAAGAAAAGATGGGGTATTTGTTGTACCTATAACTGCTTTAAAAGATTGATATAATAATCAAAAGCACTTAAGACTTTTCCTAAGTGTTTTTATTATAAATAGAAAAATTAAAGTAAAAACCAATGATTTGATTAATCAAAGGGCTTAATATAAATTATATTTTATAAGCTATATTTAGTAGATTTTCCAGTACCAGTTACTTTTACATATCCTTTATTTTGTAATGATTTTGTCAAACGTAAAACTTTATCTTTACTAAATCCAGTGATTTTTACTAAATCATTACTTGATGCCAGTATTCCTTTTGCTAAATATTCAATTATCTTACTTTCATCAACAGTAAGTTGAACTTTAAGGCTTAATGAAGGTAATATGACCGATATGCTATTTTCATATATTTTAAAGTCTGGTTTAAAAGTGGCATCTTGGTAGGTTTGCTTAATTCTTAGTATGCCTGTCCCAAACATTTCTATATATTTTAATCGAAAGAATATATTTGCTATTATAGGGTTCCTAGGCTTCGATACTTGACCATCTAAATATTCTTTTTGACTTACACTATGAACTAATCCACCAGGAGAAGTAATGTTAATTGTGTCTTTATACATAGAAACTCTTACATTAGGAGTATCATCCCAAGATCTATGGATTAATGCATTCGCTAATGCTTCTCTAAAGGCATTTTCAGGAATAATATTTACTATTTTACGATTTGCTCCATCTATTTCTTCATATTCATAGTATTTTTTATACATTTCGTAAGCAGCATCAAACATATCAAAAATTGATTTATTTGTGATTGTAATTCGATCCATAATCTGATTAATATTTTCTCCAAATCTTACTATATCAATACCTGATAAGTTATTATTATCAGAAACTATTAATGCAGCATTATTAAATTTTCCGTTTTCATTTATTAAACCAAATGTTTTTAATATGTCTTGATTTAAATTAATTTTTAAAATTGCTTTGACTTTTTTATTAAACGAATTAAATGATAAATCTTTATCAACATCTAATTCTTCAAACGACAAATTCTTTCCTTCAAGAATAACTCTATGAAGCTCTAGTAAATCCATTTCAATTGTTGAAGAATCATTTCTTTTGTATGCTTTAGATTTATACATATAAGGCTTATATAAACCTTCATATACTAAAAGTGTAATTGTATTATTTTTGTAATTACATTCAAATTGATAATTTGGTTTAGGACTAATTGAATCATTTATTTTGTTTTCTAAATCTAAACAAATTTGTTTTAAGTCTCCTTTTAATCCACAAATTGTACCATCATCATTATAACCAAATTTAATAATACCAGTTCCAATGTTTGAGTAAGCACTGACTGTTTTTAAAAAAGTATTAGTCACATCTGATTTATATTCTAAAAAGCGATGTTCTTTCATTCTTTTATCACCCAAATATATTTTAGCAAATTCAGTGCAAAAATGCAACGCATTCTTTTTCGTTGCATTTTTGTGGCACTGCAGTAGCATATTATTTTTTATCCAACAAATATATTAAGGCGCATTTTACAAAAAACAATTGATTCGCGCCTTAAAATTCAATGATCATTGGAGTATGTTAAGGTAAAACAATTATATTAATAAAGCCTTGACTGCTTTTGAATTAGCTATCCGTTAAGATTTAGAAGATCAATAAACTATATATGCTTTAATTTTTATAAAAACAATAAATTACAAATTTAAAAGTAATTCTTTTTTATTAAAAAAAGAAAATTAACCCATTTTTTTTCATAATGTAAAATAAAGAATTTTTTTTTGACATTTTTAAATATTAGTGCTATTATATTTTTAGAAATTTAACGTTAACGATAACGTAACGGAGGCAATTATGAGAAAAAAGTTACTAAAACTTTTAGGCGCAACTGTATGTAGTGTTATTAGCGTAGCATCACTTAATATAGTTAATGCTGAAGAAGAAACAAAAGAAAATATACCACTTCTTGAAGGCTATACGCGTTATGAAGCAGAGGACGCTTTAATAACTGATGCATCACTTAAAGGAAAAATGGACGATGCAGTTGCTGATTATGGTAATTATTCAGGTATGGGCTTTGTTGGTTCAATTGATTATCAAACATCAAAGGTAACATTTACAATTGATGTTGCTGAAAATGGAAATTATCCATTAAATGTTGGTTATGCAGTAGGTACAACCTTTGGAACAGCAACATTTAATATTTATGTAAATAATAGCTTTTATACAACAATATCTTTATCTAAAAAGAATGGTTGGGGGTCATTTAAAGAAACAAGCCCATTAGTTACTTCAATAAATTTATACGAAGGTACAAATAAGGTTGATTTCGTAAAGGGTTATAACTACGCTGAACTTGATTATATTGATATTGGTAAAAGAACAGGTCCATTTATAACTCCTTCAGTTGAAGAAAATGAAATTAAAAAGGTTCCAGAAGGGTTTACACGTTATGAGGCTGAAAATGGAAAAATAACATCTGGAGTGTTATATAAAACAGGTTCATTTTCTGGAAGTGGATATGTAGGTGATTTAAATCTTTCAGGTATTAGTAAAATTGATTTTACTGTTGAAGCAAAAGAAGAAGGCGAATATGAATTACATTTAGCATATGCAATTGGCGAAGGATTTAATACGGCATCATTAAAGCTATATAACGATAATGGCTTATATACAACAATAACATGTGATAAAAAATTTGGCTGGGGCAACTTTGATGTTGATGCTATAGCTAAATCATCAATATCATTAAGAAAAGGTACAAATGTAATCAGCTTATACAAATCAATAGAATATGCACAAATAGATTTCATTGATATTTCAAACGAAAGAATTGGCGAATATAAAGAATCAAACATTGTTATAAGTAAACCTAATCTAGAAGAAGGCTATACACGCTATGAAGCAGAGGAACAATTAGTAATTCTTGGTGAGCCAAAGGGTGTTGGCTTTATAGTCGATATTGGAAAATATTCTGGAATGGGATATGTTGGTTCATTAAATAACGATAATTGCTATGTTGAAATTCCACTAACAGTTGAAGAAGATGGTGAATATCAAATAAAAATGGCTTATGCTTGCGTTGAAGCAAATGCTTCATTAAAGCTTTATTCAGGAACATATGGAAGAGGTGGAAATGTATATTTCTATAAAGAAGAATTTTTTACAAATGTTAGTGAAGATTGGGGAATCTTTGATGAAAATACAATTGTTACAACTTCGATTTGCTTAAAAAAAGGTAAAAGCTTTATTTTAGTAAGAAGTGGACTAATAAGAGCAGAAATAGATTATGTAGATTTAGGTCAAAAAATTGGCGATTATTATGAAGGAACTTATGATGAAACGCTAGATAGAAATAACAAAGGAGCTAACTATTATGAATAAAAAAATAATTTTATTAACATTATTATCAACTGCTTGTTTAGCAAGCTGTACACCATCACTTCAAGATTCAAGTGAGGAGGGTATTTCAACAAGTACAAAGCCAACCAAAGAATATAAATATAAAGGTAAGAATGTTTTAGATAATTTAGGTAGTGATACTGGAACAATAAAATTCCAAGTTGGAGGAGGAAGTATTGAGCTTCAACTTTGGGACACATTAATTAGTGAATTTGAAAAGGAAAACGATGGAATTAAAATTGAAAAGGTAACAATTAATGATTCTGATGTTTTATACACTGCTTTAGCAGGCGGAAATGCCCCAGATGTAATTCAAGTGGAAAGCCATTTATTTGGAACATGGGCAAAGCAAGGGGCTTTACAAGCAATTCAACCTCTTGTTGAGCAAGAAAGCTTTAAAACAGATGAGTATTGGGAGCAAGCAATTGAAATGTTTTCATTTAATACAAAAACTGGAATTCGTGGTAATGGAGATTTATTTAGCTTACCAAAGGACTTTGGTGTAAATGGAGTATTTGTTAATAAAACAATTGTTGATACAGCCTATTCTAATAATGAAATAACTAAAGAGCAATATGATTTAGTTACTGATCAAGAAAATCCAATGACATTTGAGCAATATTTAGATATAGCCGTAGCTTTAACAAAATATGATGGAACAGCTAATTCTATTTATGGAAGCAATAGAATTTATTGGGAATCTTATTTGTGGTCATTAGGCGATGACATTTTAGATTCATCACATTTATTAAATTACCAAAGTGAAAATGTTAAAAAAGTACTTCAGTACTCTCTTGATATGGTAAACAAAAATAGTAAGAGCTTTTGTGCTCCTTATACAGCTTCATCATCAACTTCAAGTCAAGATGAGCAAAGCTTATTTACAACGGGAAAGCTTGCAATGTATTGGAGTGGAAGATGGAATGTTCCAGCATATGATGCTTCAAATATTAAATACTATTGTATTCCAACACCTGTTGCAACAAAAAGCGATGGTAATAAAGGTGAAAGTATTGGTTGGTGTTCAACAATTGGCTATTCAATTTCAAGAAATTGTAAGAATACAAAAATGGCTTATAAATTTATTAAATTCTTATCAAGTGAGAAGGCTTATAGATTAATGAACAAATTAAATTATGCCGTTCCAGGAATGAAAAAACTTGTTACAGAAAATGAATTTGCTGATCCAAAAACTTATAACAATAGTCGCCAATTAGATGCAAAAAGTGCTAAAACATTCTTTAAGGCAGCTGAAAATGCAAGGGTTAATAATGCTTCAAGATTTACAACAAATAGATGGATTGATGCTTTTGAAAAGAAACTTGAATTATTATTTACAGGTGATATTGAACCTGTCGATGAATTCTTATTAAGCGTAAGAAATGAAGTCAATTCGGCTTTAAAGAGTTCTGATCCGCAATTATTTAATAAATAATTATGAAAAAGAATCATACTTTATCCTTTAAAGCACAAAGCTATATAGCGGGTTACACTTTTATTGCATTACCTATAATTGGAATATTATTATTTACCTTTATTCCTTTAGTATTTTCATTATATGTTTCATTTAATGAATATGATTTCTTTACTGGTGAATTTACTCATATAGGCTTTGCTAATTTCAATAGAGCATTTAAGGATCCATATTTTATTGTATCTCTTCAAAATACAGCTTTAACTTTATTAGGACTAGGTGTACAGATTGTTGTAGCTTTACTAATTGCTTTATTATTAACAGTTAATATTAAGGGTCAACCAATATTTAGAGCATTTTTCTTTATTCCTTCACTTTGTTCATCAGTTGCAGTAACGCTTGTTTGGAAATGGATGTTTAATGCTGACTTTGGAATACTTAATTCAGTTTTAGGGGTATTTGGTATACCAAAAGTTAATTGGCTTGGCGATAAAAATGTTGCGATGCTTTCTATGATTATGCAAGGCGTTTGGATGGGAATTGGTGGTGGAATGGTTATGTATATTGCAGCATTAAAAAATGCCCCAAAATCTTTATATGAAGCTGCCGAAATAGATGGGGCCAATGATATTCAAAAATTCTTTAAAATTACTATTCCTATGATTTCTCCAACAACATTTTATATTTTAGTAACATCATTAATTGGAACAATGACTGATTTTACAAGATTTAAATTAATGACAGATGGTGGTCCTTATTATTCAACTTTAACTTCAGCATTATATATTTATCAAACAGCATTTACACAAACATACGCATATGATTATTCATATGCAACCTCTATGTCATGGATATTAAGTATTTTAATTATTTTATTAGTAGGTGGAGTATTTTTAACCTCAAAGAAGTGGGTGCATTATAATGACTAAAAGCTATAGTAAATCAGTTAAAAAGAAAAGACTTATTCAGCATATAATTGTTTATATTTTAATTGCCTTAGGTTCATTACTCTTTTTACTTCCATTCTTTTGGATGCTATCAACTTCGTTTAAGGAATATGATGAAATATTTTCAATACCTATTACTTTTATTCCTAAAAAAATAATTTTTAAGAATTATAAAGAAGTATTTAATGCAAATGAATACGTAAATATTTTAATAGGATTTAAAAACACTTTAATAATTGTAATACCTTCAACAATTATTGGTTGCTTAACAGCTGCTTTAGCAGCATTTGCTTTTGCTAAAATAAAATTTCCTGGTCGTGATTTAATATTCTTTGCCTTAGTTGCAACTATGGCAATTCCAGGAATTATTCTAATGATTCCAAGCTATATTTTATTTAGTAAAATCCATTGGACAAATACATGGCTTCCATTAATGATACCTGGAATGTTTGGTGGAGCTGGAGCAATTTTCTTTACAAGACAATTTATGAAGGGAATTCCTCATGAGCTTGAAGAGGCAGCTCGAGTTGATGGGCTTTCTTGGTGGGGAATATTTTGGAAAATTGAACTTCCACTTGCTAAACCAATTATTATTTCAAATTTCTTATTTGGTTTTATAGGTGGCTATAATGATTGGTTAGGGCCTACACTTTATTTGAATGGTGATAGTAAAACAAAAACATTACAGCAAATGATTGCTATGTTAAATGATACATTTGGAACACGTTGGGGTGTGCAAATGGCCGGCTCTTGCTTAGCTTTAATCCCAACATTAATTATCTTTATTGTATGTCAAAAATTCTTTATTGAAGGCGTTAGCCTAACTGGCGGAAAGGATGTATAAAATGAAAAATAAACTTAATATAGTTTTATTAATACCACTACTTGTAATTGCACAAGCATGTAATAAAAATAACAATAATAGCAAAAGTAATTCTAAAAATGAAGTATCTTCAAGTAGTGAAGAGCAAAGAGAATTTACTTATAAAGAATTAGATAAAAAACAGTTTATGACAAAGTACTTGGCGGATGGATTGGCCATGCTATAGGTATGGGGAGTGGCTTTGAATATGTTGTTGCAACTGATAATGTTTGTGAAACTGAAAATGGTCCAGTTGATGGCTATACAGTTGATGACAAAACTGCAATTGTTGCTTTAGCAGATCGCTATTTTGAAACAAATGGACAAATTTGTAATGGTTCAATTGGTGTTAACTCTAATAAAATACATCCACTAAGTGATCCTCGTGTTATTAAAGACAATGTTTATTCAGATGATGATATGCATGTTGACATCTTAAATCAAATGATTTTTAGGGATTATGGTCCAAAGCTTGGAAATAATGATATAGCTTCAGCTTGGAAGTTTTATGATGTTGCCGATGTTGGCGGTGGAGCGGATACTGCTAACTTAACTAAAAATTCAAACTACATTGCTCCATATACTGGTCAAAGTACATATGGAAGTATGGGATATTGGGTAACTGAATCTTGGATTGAAAACGAAACACTTGGAATGCTTTTCCCATATATGTATGACTTAGCTGAAGGTTATATCGATATGTTTACTCAAGTACAAGGCGATGCATATGGTTATTACCTTGGGAAGTTAACTTCATATATGTATACATTAGCTTATGAGTATGAAGATGCAAAAGTAATTATTGAAAAAGCTTTTGATATAATGGGAAAATCAAATGAAGTATATGATATTTATCAGTATGTTAAAAAATGCTACCAGCAAAAAGTTTCATGGAGACAAGCTTGTATTGGAGTTGTTGAAAAAGCAGTAAATTGTGCCAAAATTAAATTATCAGATACAGCAGGATTTTCAATAAATGCTAATGCTGGAATGATATTTATTGGCTTAATGTATGGTGAAAATGATTTTGAACAATCAATTAAAATAACTTCACTTTGTGGCTTAGATGGGGATTGTACTGCTGCAACTGTTGGTGGTTTATTAGGTATGATGATAGGTTATGATAATTTACCTTCAAAATATACAAGCTATTTAGGAAAGAATAGTAAATATCATAATTATACTGGCACTAACTCTGCTGCAATTGGGGTATATTGGGGTCCATTTGCTTATTGTGGTAAGAATTTTCCAAACACTGTGACTTTTGATTGGATTGCTAATTTAACTGTTGGAAATATTGAGAAATTGATTAAAGCCTATAATGGAAAAGTAAATGATACTACATATACTATTGCTACAACAAAGCATGTAGGAAACGATAATGTTGAAATCAAAAACTATAGCTTTGAAGATGGAAATACTACTAATTGGTATTTAAATTCAGATAATGAAAATACAACATTTACTGCTACAAAAGCAGCTGTTCATATTGGAACTTATGGCGGATCATTAATTTTAGGTGATATTAATGCAACTGCAAAGGTATATCAAAAAGTAAAATTAGTTAAAGATTATACATATAAGGTAACTATTTGGGTAAATGGTGCTAATGATAGAGAATTTAAATTATTTGCAAGTGATAGTAATAATAATTTCTTTAAATCATATGTAAATCCACTTACAATATCAAATAGACACATGAAGGCTGAAATGGAATTTAAAGCGACTAGTGATGAGATGGAAATCGGTGTTGATTTTGTTAAAAGCTTTGAAAACTGTTCATCTACAACAATTTTCCTTGATGATTTCTTTGTTGAAGATATAACAAGATACGTAACAAATAAAAATTATCAAGAAAATGAAGCTGAAAATGCTACTCTTGTTGAGTACTCTTCAACAATTGATAATGATAAATATTCATCTAAAAAAGCAATAGCTATTGAAAGCGATGGAAGCATTGAAACAGATTTTTATAGTGAGGATGAGGTTTCACAATTTAGATTTTATTATGAAAACTTTTCAGAATCATTATCAACAGTTGCTGTATATGTGGATGATATATTAATTTGTAATTTACCTTTAGTATCAAATGGAATTAATAACTCATATAATGTGTCAAATTATGCAAAAATTGATATTTTTGTCAATAAAGGAAATCATAAATTAAAAGTAGTAAATGTCTCATTTGAAGATATTATTATAGATAAATTTGTAGTATTAAATTCAAGTAAATTATTAGAATCTTAGAGGTAAAAATATGTTGCATAATTGGTATTTTAAGGATAATAATCCAATATTTAGATTTAAGGACTTAATATTTTCTATTCAATTATTCACAGATACAAATAGATATGATTTAGATCCGTCTAGCTGTAATATTTTAAAAAATAACGAAAACGAATTTGAAGTATCATGCAATCAACTACAATGGGCTGGAGGTCAAGAAAATGCTTTAGGTTTCGTTAACGTTAAAGTAATGTTTATAGATAAAAGATATCAAGTTAATATATATGCTAAAAAAGATGAAATAATTAAACGTGTAAAATTAAAATTAATGGAAGAAAAGCTTGGAACTGTAATAGCTAAAAGACGTTACATGGATGAAATTAGTGTAGAAGGTGAAATTTATAGATATCCAAATGGTTGGGATAGCTTATTTACTCCACTTGTATGTATAAAAAATGCTAATGATGTTAGATATTATCGTTCTTTAGATACAACTGTTAGACCAAAATCATTTACTTTATACAAAGTTAATGAAACAGCAACAGTTGAACTTGTTTATGAAGAGGATGCTCGTTTTAAATTAAATGAGATAACAGTTCCTCCATTTGAAATTGGAAATGTTTCAAGTTATGAAGAAATATATGAGAATCAACGTTTATATGTTGAAAAAGCTTATAACTTAAAAAAATGGAATGATAGGAATGATGTTCCTAGTTGGGCTAAAGATATTAGTTTAATAGTTTCTCTTCATGGAATGCATTGGAGTGGCTATATTTTTAACACCTATAAAGATATGGAAGAAAAGCTAACTTGGTTTTCAAAGCATATTAATCCAAAAGAGGTTTTAGTTTATATTCCAGGATTTGATGGTAGATATTATTATAAATATGCCAATTATACACCAGATGCTAGAATGGGTGGAGAAGAAGGACTAAAGCATTTAATTGATATGGCTCATAAGCTTGGCTATCATGTAATGCCAATGTTTATGGTAAATGGTGCTAATCCTAAAAATGAAGGATTTGAAATTTGGGGAACTCCTTCAATCTATCATTCTTCAAATGGTTATGTAAAGGGTGTTGGCTCATGTGACTGGGACACTTCGCGTGCATATGACTTAGCCTGTGGAATTGGCTTAAATCCAGGAGCGCCATTATGGCAAGATCATTTTGTAAATGAAGCAATTAAACAAATTGCCAAATACAATTTTGATGCAATTTTCTTAGATCTTGCAGCAATTTATGAAAATGATCCACGCTATTCAACACATGAAGGAGTAATAAATATAATTAAAAGATTACATGAAAAATTCCCACATTTACTTATTTCAACTGAAGGCTGGTATGATGCTTTAAGCATGGTTTTCCCACTATCTCAATGTGCAGGTCAAGCAAATAAAGGTGGAGAAATGATATATCATGATACTCCATATGCAAAATTCTTTGATGAATATAATAGATGCTTTGGCCATTTATGTTTAGGTGATGTCGCAAAAGGAAGAAATGGCGTTTTTGAATGGGGAATTAATTTAGCAGAAAGAACTATGCCCGTTAGAAAAGGCATTATTCCTACTTTAACAATTGTTGATGATACGATTAAAATTGCACCAAATGAAGTATTAAAGGTCATTGAGGATGCAAAAAAATATAAAAAGCAATTTATAGAAAGAAAGGATAAATAATATGAAAAATAGTAAAATTGTTTTGTCAGTTTTAACTGCTTTTTCCATAGCTTTTACAACTATTGGTGCAAGTCATTATAAAAATTTGACAGTTTTTGCTTATAATGATACAACAACAATAAATACTGATAATTATAAAAGCGAAGCAGTAGAAGTAAATTATGATGGTACGCAAACTTTAGTTTATGGTGTTCAATCATATGCTGGTGTTGATGGACCTGTATGGGTTACAGGTGATGTTGCAGCTGTTTTAGAAGATGGAACTACTTCACATTCTTTAGGTAGTAATGCCAGTGACGGCCGTAGTAATCTAAAAATTTCCTTTAAAATCAATTCATCTATTGAAGGAAATGCATATTTAGGAGTATTTGTTAAAAACGATAACGATAATTCTCATGCAACAGTAAAAGTAAATGATAATGAAGGCTTTACAATTAATTTTAAAGAATTAACTAATGCAGATTTTAATCAAACTATTGAAGCAATGATTCCTGTTACTTTAAATAAAGGAGTTAATAATATTACAATTACAATGCAAGAAAATTATACGGCATGGTTTGGTTCATTCTTTGTAAGTAATGAAAACAAATATGTTTCACGTCTTCCATATAATGAAACTAATACATGTAATACTACTGCACCTGAAACTGAAGCAGTAACTATTAAGTATGATGGAGAACAAACTATTGTTTATGGTATTCAATCATATGCTGGTTTAAAAGGACCTGCTTGGATTGTTGGTGATAGGGCTGATGTATTAGAGGATGGTTCAACTTCTCACTCAATGGGTTCAAATGCTAGTGATGGTCGTGGAAATTTTGAAATGACATTTAAAATAGATTCAAGCATAAGCCAAGATGCATATTTAAATGTTTATGCTAAAATTGATGGTGAAGCAACTTCAAATGCTAAATTAAAAGTAAATGATAATGAAATACAAGATATTAATTTCTTTAACTTAAATAATGTTACTTGGAATCAATCAATTCCAACAAAAATACCTGTTAAATTAATAAAAGGTGTTAATGTCATTACAATAACATTACAAGAAAATTATACATTATGGGTTGGCTCTTGGTCAGTTAGTCCTGTAAATGCTACACCAACATATTATGATTATAGTAAATTATCAATTGGTATGTTTACTGAAAAATCAGGTGATTTGGGCGCTGGTGGTGACTTTGTTGGTTTAAATGCTTTTGATAATGTGGCTGATTATGGAAAACATGGTACTGTAACATATAAGTTTACCTGTGAAAAGCAAGGCGAATATTATTTAAAAATGAATGTTATGGCAGGTAATGATTTAGCAAATAGAGCAACTATTACTATTAATGATGAACTATATTCAGATATTAATAAACCATATGTTTCATTTAACACATCATTAGGGTGGAGTGGTGATTCTTTAAATACTTATAAGGTAACTTTGAACGAAGGCTTAAATACATTAGTTATTGGTAATTATTTAACTACAGTTAATGAAACAAAAACTCAAGAAGTAGCTGAAGGAAGTGAAAATTCAGTTTTAGTATCAAACTGGTGGATGCATCGATTATCAATTGAAAAGGTTCCTGAAATGGAATTATTACTTGATACTACAAATGCTAAAACTATTTACAATATTAATCGTTCATTTACTAGCGAAGGCTTAAAGGTTACTTATAAGGAAGATGAAAAATTAATTGAACTAAATAGTGATGAGTATGTAGTAGATTCATCTGTATTCAATTCTTCATTATTTGGTACATATACAATTAAGGTTACTAAAAAAGATAATGTTGCTGTTAGTGCTACTTATTTAGTTGCTGTTGGTGATAATGGTCAACCATATGAAGGGAAAACTATTTCTTATAATGGAAATGAAACAGGACAAGTTTATTCATTCTATAATAACGCTAAAATTGAGGGTGAAGGCACTAATGAATGTGCAAATAGAATTTTCTGGTACAATTCAAATAAAATTTTAGCTGATGGTGGTTTTGAATTTGGCTCAAATGGTGCAGGAGAATATGAAAATCGTCAAGTTACTTTAACATTAAAGATTAATAGTAGTGTAGCTGGTAATTATGCTTTAATTAGTGAAATTACAACAAATGATCGCGAAAATGCTACTTTAAATATTAAAGTAAATGATAATGAAGCTTATAACGCCTCATTATTCTATGCTTCTGAAAACTTACCATATAAGTTTATTGTTTCTTTAAAAGAAGGTGAAAATACAATTAAGTTTACTTCAAATAACCAATACAATTTCTGGTTTAGAAACTTTGGCTTAGCACCAATTACTTCACATGAATTAAATGAAACTATTCATGTAAAAGAAGGTTATCGTTATGGAATGTCAATAATTGATCCAGAATCTAAGGATATTTACAAAACAACATCAGCAAATGGTGGAATTAGCTTTTACTATAATGTAGTAGATGATGGCAATTATGCAATTAATTTAAAGACAATTACAGCAAGTGATAAGAAATGTGATGTTTTTGTTGATGATACTAAGTATGATGCAACAATAATTAATGGTGTAAGCAAAGTATATGTACAATTAACAAAAGGCGTACATAGAATTTATGTTTCTACAACATATGGAGTTGATAGTGACTTTAGTATGGAAAGCATTACATTAACTAAAGATATTAGTGTTGAATCATTAGTGTTAGATACAAGTGAAACTAATTTAACTATTCCATATGATGGAATTTTAGATACAACTACTATTAAAGTAAGTGTTAGAAACAATGATGGTAGTGAAGTTTTACTTGCCAAAAGTGAATTTGCAATTATAAAGGATGAAAACTTTAGCTCTACTAAACCTGGAACATATACATTTAAGGTTGTCTATAAAGCAAATGAAGAAATATTTACAACATTTACTGTTGTAGTTTTAGAAAAAGAGGAAGAGCCTTCAGTTACTCCAAGTGAAGAGCCTTCACGTGAAGCAAGCGAAGAGCCATCAAGCACACCAAGTGAAGTAGTAAATAGTAGTACAAATAATACTTCTTCAAACGAAGAAAAACCAAATGAAAATAAAAAAGGCTGTAAAGGAGAAGCAACTACTGCTTTAGGATTAATAGCTTTATTAGGTGCTTTATTATTAAAAAAGAAAAAACATTAACAATGATAAGGGCATTTCTTAAAAGAAATGCTCTTTTTGAAAAAAGTTAAAAATAATGATTTAAAAAAAGTTAACATTGTTATAAAATTATTTTATAAAAGTAAATGAGGGATAGATTATGGGAAAATGCACATTAGCTGATGTTGCCAAGGCTTGTGGAGTTGCAACATATACTGTATCAAGAGCAATTAATGATAAAAAGGATATATCAAAGGAAACAAAAGAAAGAATATTAAAGGTTGCTAAAGAAATGGGCTATACAACGAATGTAACAGCTAAAAATTTAAGAGTTGGCAATAGTAATACAATTGCCATTGTTTATGATGATTTTGAAAATCCTTATTACAATTCATTAATTAAAAAGATTTCTTATAAGCTAAATGAAGCAGGATATTCTATTGCCTTGTTTTATGATTTTGATTCAATTAGTTTATTAAATACAAAATTATTAAAAAGAGTTGTTTCTTCTAATGTTATTGGAATTATTTCGTTTATGAAGGTTACAGCAAATGCTAAAAAATTTAATAGTATTGTTAAAATTCCAATAATTCAGCTTGGTATTGAAGATGATGATAATGATATTGATTGTGTTTATTATGATGATGTTGAAGGCTCTTATAAATTGACTAGTTTATTACTTAATAATGGATATAAAAACATTGGCTTTATTAACGCTACAATGAAGTTAAAGTCAGGTATGAATCGTGTGAAAGGCTATAAAAAAGCTTTGTTAAAAAGAAATATAGATAAATTTAATATAATCCACTTAGCCGAAAGTGATTTAACTGTTGAAGAAGCAACACAAAAATTAGTTGATAGCAATGTTGATTCAATCGTTTGCTTTTCAGATATGACTGCTTTAATGGTAATTAAATATTTAAAATCAATTGGAAGAAAAGATATTAAGGTAGTTGGCTTTGATAACGTAAACCAATATTTTCCTTTACCAATAGAACTTATCTCAGCTTATGGAAATATGGATGATTTTGTAAATGCTGGAATTAATATGCTATTAAATAGAATAAATAATAGCACTTTAGAATATAAAAAGGCTGTTTTACCTATGTCTATTAATAAAAATTGTGAGGAATAAAAATATGAATGTAAATGCTGCAGATCCATTCGTTTTATATGATAAAAATGAAAAATGCTTTTATTGCTATGCAACTAGTAATGAACTAGCACCAAAAGATAAAGCTTTTTTAATCTATAAATCATTAGATGGGATTAATTTTGAATTTGTAGGTTATGCTATAGATTTAAATCATAAAAATATTTGGGGTAGCACTTGGTTTTGGGCACCAGAAGTCTATTATAATGAAAATAATGGCTTTTATTATATGTTTTATTCAGCTTGCTTAAAAAAAGAATTAGTTAAGGAATACTTTTATGATGATAGCTTTGAAGAAACTTGTAAAATTGGAGTGGCTATTAGTAAATCACCATCAGGTCCTTTTATTAATATAAATAATAGACCAATTGATTATTTTCCATATGATAAAGATTATAAAGATATTGAAAAAGTAAGCAATGACGTTTTTAATTTAAAGAATGATAATTTACTTAAAAATGTTAAAAGTGGAATCCATTTTCCAATAATTGATGCCAGCTTATTCTTTAAAGATGATAGGATTTTCTTGTTTTATTCAAGATGCTGCTACAAAAACTGCTTGTTTGATAAAAAACTAAACAGATTTGTTGAAGAAAGTAATATAGCCTTAGTTGAACTTAATAATGATTTTTGGTTTAATAAGGAAGTAAAAATGCCAAAAATTAAAGATGAGTATAAATATTTCAATTTAAAGGATAATCAAAGGCAAGATAAATATCTTGATGTTATCAATTACAAAAAAGAACCACAAGAATGGGAAAATGCTCATATAAATGATTATTTTAAAACAAATGGTGCTAATAAAAATAGAAGATGGAGTGAAGGTAGTACAACCTTTAAGGTTAAAGATTTAGATTTATATGCTATTTTATATTCCTGCAATTTTTATCAAAATGAAAATTATGGCGTTGGTATTGCTTTTTCAAAAGATGGAATAAATGATTTTAAAAAATATAAAAATAATCCAATAATTCATCAAATTAAAGAAATAAATTTATATTCAACAGGACATGGATCTTTAGTAATTTTAAATAATGAAATGCATTATTATTTTCATGGAAGAGATTCATTAACAGCTACTCGTTCTTTGTATAGATGTAAAATAAGTATTAATTCAACAGATGATGTTAAGATAAGTGATATTATTCATTGTAATTTAGTTAAATAATTGATATCATTTTATTGTAATATTAATTATTTGGAGACTAACTATATGAAAAAGAAATTTCTTTATTTTCTATTTACACTAATTATAGCAAGTATTTTTGCTTTTTCTTTAAATGATAGTCAAGTGGTTTTGGCTAATCCTACTATTGAAATATTTAATAAAGACAATGCTTATGATTTGATAACGAAGGAAACAACGCCATTAATATTAGATGATGAAAAAATCACCTTTAATGTCAATATAGATGATAAAATGGTTTATGAGAAAGTTTCTGATTATAAGAATAATTTAAAAATTGATTATCGCTTTTTTAATGATACAAATGCTGATATTGAAGCTACATTTTATCAATGTATGAGAAAGCCATCAAGTGTTGAATTTAAATATTTTGATGAAAATAAGAAAGATTTTGTATACTTAGATGATAAAGAATTATATTCTATTCCAATAAATGGAACATATCGTTATGTTTATGATTTAAACAAAGCGAATAATAAATTAGTATCATCTATAAGAGATTCATATATATATTCTGACTTTTTAAATAATGAAACACCTATATATACATACACTTTTAAAGTTGAATCAGCAGATGCCAAATATGTTACATATGATTTTAAAGATGTGTATGGATCAGATGTATATAGTCAGTTTTTTGGCTATAATAATTTTTCTTATTCATTTAGTACTTATACATGTTATTTTAATGTTTTAGAAGATAATACTTTTGTCGTATATTTTATCAATGATTTAAGTGATAGCTTTTTAAATACTTGTAAGGTATATGATAATAAATCAAATATTTTAAATAACATAAGCATTTTAAAAAAAGAAACACAAAAATTTGAAGATTTTGTTTTTAAGTATTATGATGAGGAAAAAGGCGTAAGTAAACTAGATTATAATAATGCCATATATGATAAAATTAATGAAAGAAATGGTATTTATAATGATATCGGCTTTTTAATATTTATGATTCTTTAGTTTGCTTTTATGAATTCAATGTAAGCGTTTCTAAAAATGGCTTTAACATATTTTCAATTACAAGGCCAGTTTATCCACAAATTAGTAAATTTTATTCTCCTTCAATAGTACATTCATATAATTTCAATTTTAATAATTTATCGTTTAAGGAAATACAATCAAGAAGCATTAAGATAAAAACAAATTCGTTTATTATAAATAGTGGTTTTGAAGATATAAATGATGATGGGTTTATTAAAATTGATTCAAAAATGGATGTTATTTCATTTAATATTTCAAATGATCCAAATCCAGTTAGTGATTTTGATAGATTTTTTGATTCCATTTTTATTATTGCTATTGTTGCTTCAATTTTCTTTTTTGGAATTATACCAATTTTTCTAATTGGCATGATAGTAGCGTTAGTAGCAATTTGTGCAAATGGTAGAAGAACATTTATTAATCTTGATAGTAACTTTAAAAAATTAAAAACATTTTATGTTTTAGAAGGAGTACTAGAAATATTAATATTTGCTCAATGTATTATTCAATTAGTTTTAACTAGTCTAGATTATATTCAATTATTTTTAACTAACCTAGCTTATGTTCAAATAGCTTTAACTATAAGTATATTGATTTTTACTTTGATTGAGATAATTAAATATAATCAAAAGCATATCGCTAAGCTTGTTATTTCAATAATTTTATTAATATTAACAATATTGGATATATTTATTATTCAATTATGCTTAGT
>CAKPZU010000037.1 GCA_934215405.1 uncultured Bacilli bacterium
GGTAATCATTTTACTTAACACCTCCATTAGCTTGCTTTATTTTTTCAAGCTTGACAATATATTTATTTTCTTTTCTTGTTCCATAACGAAATCCTGAGAAAATAAAACGTAATTCACCAATAAGGTAGTTAAATATAGTGAGTAATAAAAACGCTATGAAATAAACCAAATAAAATGGGCTTAAAAAAATAGCTTTTAAAGCGTTTAAAAAAAACTTAAAAACTCCTCCCATATAATTTTCCTCCCTATTGAATATATTATAATACAACAATCATTATAATAACAAGATAAATAATTATTTAGACTTTACAATAATTATATGATAGTGATATACTACCTAAGAGGGAGTTGACATGTATGAAATATTGTTCACATTGTGGAAATGAATTATTGGATGAAGCAGTTATTTGTCCAAAATGTGGGTGTGCTTGTACTTGTAATAGTAAAGTTGAAGCAACATTAAGAAATGATAATGTGTCTCAAAAATCAAGAGGCATTGCCTTAATTTTAGTAGCTTTCTTAGGTGCCTTAGGTATTCATAGATTTTACGTTGGTAAAACTGGTACAGGTATTTTATGGCTTTTAACATTTGGACTATTTGGAATTGGTGCCCTAATCGATTTAATTACTATCGTTTGTGGAACATTTAAAGACAAAGATGGTAAGCTATTAACTATTTGGGACTTTGATTAATAAGTTTATTAAATTCAATAAACTGTTATAAAAAAATAAGAAAGGAGAAAAAAACATGGGTAGTGGTAGTGGAACTGATCAAACTAATCAATATGAAAAATTATTAGAATTATTCGGTGCAACAACAATTATGGTCATTGGATTAATGACTTTAGTAATTGCAATTTTAGTTATTGTTGCCATGTGGAAAATCTTTAAAAAAGCTGGAGAACCTGGTTGGAAGGCTATAATTCCTATTTACAATAACTATATTCTATTTAAAATTGTTTGGGACACAAAATTCTTTTGGATATCATTAGGATTGGGTTTGTTAAGCAGTATTATAACATTATTGCCAATAATTGGATGGTTATCATATTTAATTTCAATTGCTACACTTATAATTGAAATAATGCTTCTTAACAAACTATCTAAAAGTTTTGGCCATGGAACTGGATTTACAATTGGTTTATTATTCTTGCCTTACATATTCTTTATGATTTTAGGATTTGGAAGCGATGAATTTTCACCAGTAAATGAATAACTAGTTTAAGAAAATTTAGCTCATAGGTTACTTTAGCCTAGGAGCTTTTTTAGTAAAATCTTTTATTTTTACAATTAATTGCTTTATTGAATACAAAAAAATAGGTACCATAATTATTAGAAAAATATATATAAATTTATTAAATGCGGATAAAACAAAGCTTATTATAATAAAAACAATTGCAAAAAAAGTAGTGAAAAGTGTTTTATTTTTCATTTTATCAATTATTTCATAAATCTTTGGAAAGCTAATTATTAAAAACATTAAAAAGCATAAAAAATAAACATTTAAGCTTATAAATGAAAAAGCTATAGAAGTAATAAATAATACAATCATACTTATATAGCAATATATTGGATAGCTTTTTTCTTTCTCCTTTACAATATTTATTGATTGTAATCTTTCAGCAATAAAAATAGATGAAACAACCGCCTCTGCTCCACTTAAAATAAACAAAATAGTTAATGATAAATTTTCATAAATCCATTTATTATTACCAAAAATAAATTCAATTATTTTTGTATCATACAAAATTTCACCTAAATATATAGCTATTATATTAGTTATGCTATAGGCAATGGTTTGTAAAAAAATAGTTGTATAATATTTAATATTCAACCTATTTAGCAAGCCATATATATCCCCAATAATTAATGTTGGTAAAACATATAATATTACATATCCAGGATCTGAAATTCCACTTATAAAGCATAATACTATTGTAGCAATGTTAAATATTAATATTTCCTTAAGCTTATAAAGGCTTGCATAATATGCTGCAAAAATTGGTAGAACAATTAAACCAATCACTCCTAAAAACGAAATAAAATATATTGATAAAAAGCTCATGATTGCATATATAGCTGCCAAAATAGCTCCTAATGTTATTGATTTTATATTTTTATTACCTTGCATTTTTACATCTCCAAATAGTATTTTACATTATTTTCAAACCATTTTATATTCTTTTTTTAAGAAAAAGTAGTTTTTTTAATATTTTCTCTTGTGAATAAGTCAAAGTAATGATATTATGAATGTAGCAATCAGTTTATGCAAAATTTTTGAAAGGACGTATTTAAATATGGTAGGCAAGGTTAAAACATTTAACAAGCAAAAGGGTTATGGCTTTATTAAGTGTGACGAATTAGCAGAAGACATCTTCTTCCATTATTCAAGTTTGAAAATGGATGGCTTTAAAACTATTGATGTTGATGCTGACGTTGAATTTGATTTAGAAGAATCTAATAAAGGCAAACGTGCAACAAATATTAAAGTTATAGCAAAATAATTTTATTTATTCACCAGCTTTTTTAAAATGTAAGAAGTTTCATAATTTCTTACATTTTTTCTTTCAAAATAGTATAATAATATATGTATATAAGGAGAATCAAAATATGAAGAATAAAAACGCTACAATTTATGATGTTGCAAAGCTTGCAAGTGTTTCATTAGCAACTGCTAGTAGAGTTATGAATGGAATAGATAAAGTCGCTCCTGATACTAAACAGCGAGTTTTAAATGCCATAAAGGAATTAAACTATAAGCCAAATACAATTGCAATTGAACTTGCTTCAAGGAAAACAACTAATATTGCAATTATTGTACCAGAGCTTAATTATACATATATTTCAAACGTTGTTGCTGGTTTAATGGAGGAAGCCAATAATTATGGTTATGATTGCTTAATTTTTACAACTAAGGGCAGTAAGGATGAAATTAAAAAGGTTATGACTAAGGTTTTATCAACAAGACCAAATGGAATTGTCATCTTTAATGATTCGCTTACTGAGGATGAATTAATGGATCTTGTTCAATTTGATATACCACTTGTTACGCTTGGAATGGATTTAAAATCAATATCATCTGTTTCATGGCACTATAAAGCCCAAATTGTTGATTTAGTAAATGAGGCCTTAGCTAGAAACAAGGAAATATATTTCATTAAGGTCGAAGGTGGAGGAAAAATTGAAGAAAGAATATTACAAGGTATAAAGCAAGCTTATCTTGAAAATAATAAAGAATTTACAAATATTATTGAGGTAAAGGATTCACATTCAAAAACATATAGTAAGATGAAAGAGGTTTTAAAAACTATTCCTCGTGGATTTATTATTTCAACAAGAGATGGAATTACTCTTGCCGCCTTAAACGCTGCTTTAGATAGTAACCTAAAGGTTCCTGAAGACTTTGAATTTATGGCTATGATTGGCACAAAATATTCCGAGCTATCTCGTCCTAAATTATCATCATTTAGCATTGATATGAAAGGCTTAGGTAGAGAAGGAATTAAAGTATTAAATGAATTAATTGAACATAATAATGGGGAAATTATTACTAAAAAATTAATGTTTAACTATGTTAAAAGAGGATCAACTTTATAATTATTGACTTATAGTAAAAAAAAAGATAAAATTATTTAGGAATTAAAGGGAATAAGTATTTATTTAAGAGAGCTTGTGGTTGGTGAAAACAAGTAGGATACTTAGGAAAAATACTAATTATTTAAGAGTGCATAGTGAAACTATGAACTAAGGTGGTACCGCGTAAATTATACGTCCTTAGAATTGTTTTTAAGGACGTTTTTATTTTTTAAAGGAGAAAATATATGACATTACTTGAAGAATTAAAAGCAAGAGAATTATTCTTTGCTACAACATCAGAGGATTTTGAAGAATACTTAGAAAACAATAAGGTTACATTTTATTTAGGCTGTGACCCAACAGGTGATTCACTTCATGTTGGCCATCTAGTAACTTATTTAGTTGCAAAAAGATTACAAGAGCATGGCCATCACCCTATTTTATTAGTTGGTGGAGCAACAGGTCAAATTGGTGATCCAAAGCAACAAGGTGAAAGAAAAATGCTTTCAATTGATGTAACTAACGAAAACGTTTTAAAGCTTAAAAAGCAAGTAAAAGAAATCTTCCATTTTGATACAATTGTTAATAATCTTGATTGGACTATTAATATGAGTGTTTTAGACTTCTTAAGAACATATGGAAAAGAATTCAATGTTAATTATATGATTAATAAAGAAACTGTTAAGGCTCGTCTTGAAACAGGAATTTCATACACTGAATTTTCATATCAAATTCTTCAAGCACTTGACTGGTATCATTTATATAAGGAAATGAATTGTACAGTTCAAATCGGTGGTCAAGACCAATGGGGTAATATGACTGCTGGAACAGATTTAATTCGTAAAAAAGAAGGCAGCGATACTAAGGTATATGCTATGACTATTCCTTTGATTTTAAAACCAGATGGAACAAAATTTGGAAAATCAGAATCTGGAAAATCTGTTTGGCTTGATAAGGATAAAACATCACCATATGAATTTTATCAATTCTGGATTAACCTACCAGATAGTGATGTAATTAAAAAAATGAAACAATTCACATTCTTATCACTTGATGAAATTGCAAAAATTCAAGAAGAATGGGAAAAGGCTCCAGAAACTCGTTTAGCTCAAAAAACATTAGCTCGTGAAATGACAACATTTATTCATGGAAAGGAAGCTTGTGATCAAGCTATTAAAATTACAAACGCTTTATTTAATGGTAACATTAAGGATTTAACAGCCAAAGAAATTGAAATGGGATTTAATGATTTTAATATTGTTCATATTGAAGAAAATATGACGCTTGTTGATTTGTTAATTGCATGTAATGTAGCAACATCTAAGCGTGAAGCTAGAGAATTCTTAAAGAATGGTGCAATTAGTGTAAACGGTGATAAAATTACTGATGAAGCTTTACCTCTTAGTAAAGATTTAGCTATTGAAGGTAAATATGTAGTTTTACGTCGTGGAAAGAAAAAATACGCTTTAGCTAGTTTTTAAAGAAACATTATAAGTGGAATATATTTCTTAAAATATATACACCACTTTTTCTTTTTGTTAAACTTTAAAAAAAAGTCTATTTGTGCTATCATTAATATGTATTTTTTTTAAAGGAGATAAGAAACATGCAATACCCAAGCGACATTATGGAAGAAGTTTTATTTACTGAAGATCAAATTAGAGCTAGAGCTAAAGAACTAGCAAAGCAAATCTCAAAAGACTATGCTAATAAAGATTTAGTAATTGTTTGTACATTAAAAGGAGCAACATTATTTTTTGGTGATTTAGTAAAAAATATTGATATAAATTGCAATTTAGAATTTATTAAAGCCTCAAGCTATATTGGAAACACTACTATGACAATTGGTAATGTTCAAATATCAAAGGTTATGACGTTTGATATTGAAGGTAAGGATATTTTAATTATTGAAGATATTGTTGATACTGGATTAACATATGAATCACTACATAAATATTTTTCTGAAAGAAAATGTGCTTCAATTAATATTTGTACATTACTTGATAAGCCTTCAAGAAGGCAAGTAAGCGTTGAAGTAAAATACATTGGCTTTGAAATTGAAGATAAATTTGTAATTGGCTATGGGCTTGATTATAATGAAGCATATAGAAACATTCCATGTGTTGGTGTAATAAATAAAAAATATATTTAAAGAATTGAGATGACAAAAAAATGAAGTATGATGTAATAATTGTTGGTGCTGGTCCAATGGGTATTTATACTGCCTATGAATTTATGATTAAAGCGCCAAATATGAGGGTATTATTAATTGATAAAGGAAATGACATTTATACAAGAAAATGCCCCTTGCTTGAAAATAAAATAAAGCATTGCCCTAAGGATACATTTGGAAAATCTGGCTGTAAGCCTGCTTGTTCAATGACATCTGGCTTTGGTGGCTGTGGTGCCTTTTCTGATGGAAAATTCAATATTACAAGTGATTTTGGTGGCTGGATGGGTGAATATATTAGCGATGATGAGGTTATTGATTTAATTCGTTATGTTGATAGTATTCAGCTTCAATATGGTGCTCCAAAGGAATTAACTGATCCTAATACTAAAGAGGTTTTTGAAATAGAAAAAAAAGCTATTTCAGTGGGTTTAAAATTACTTCGTTCTGAGGTTAGACATTTAGGAACTGAAATAAACTTAAAGGTTTTACAAAACATCTATGAGGCTATGAAAGGAAAAATCGATTATAAATTTCAAACAACAGTTAATGACATAGTCGTAAAGGATAATAAAGCTTGCGGTGTTATATTAAAGGATGGAAGCATAATTGAAGCTGATTATGTTGTTTTAGGCGTAGGACGTCCTGGAGCTCAATGGCTTTCACAAACAATGACAAATCATGGTGTTGAAGTAACTAACAATAGAGTTGATATTGGTGTGCGTGTTGAAACAAATAATATTATTATGGATGATATTAATAAATACCTTTATGAAGGAAAATTCATTTTCAATACATCTGTTGGAACACAAGTAAGAACATTTTGTTCAAACCCTAGTGGACATGTTGTTATTGAAAACCATAATGGTATAATGGTATGTAATGGTCATTCATATCATTCAGCAGCTCTTGGAAGCCATAACACAAATTTTGCTTTATTAGTATCACATGAATTTTCAGAGCCATTTAAGGATCCAAATCAATATGCTGAAGAAATTAGCTCACTTGCTAATAAATTAAGTGGCGGTGCTGTAATAGTTCAAAAATATGGTGATATTAAAGCTGGAAGACGCTCAACTGAAAAAAGAATTGCCGAAGGCTTTGTAAAGCCAACACTAAAGGAAGCTGTCCCTGGTGATTTAAGCTTAATACTACCTTATAAAACTATGCAATCTTTAATTGAAATGATGGATGCTTTAAATTATGTAACTCCAGGTATTGCTAATGACCATACATTATTTTATGGAGTAGAAGCAAAGTTTTATAGTGATCGTGTAAAATGTAATAGCAAATTTGAAACATCTATTAAAAATTTATTTGTAGGCGGCGATGGAGCAGGCATTACTAGAGGCTTAGCTCAAGCTGGAGCAAATGGCGTTAAAATTGCTCGTGAAATAATTAAAGATAAGAATAACTAAATTAAAAGATTATTACTTAAAGTCTCTAATCAATAAGTAATAATCTTTTTTTATACTATTTGTGTAGCGTTATCAGAGTTATCCATTGGATCCTTTTTATTTATTCTATCATAATATAAAATTCCAAATAAATGATCATACTCATGCTGTAAAACTATAGCAACATAACCCTTTAGTGATAATGTAACGTCTTGCTTGCTTATATAATCATAGGCTTGCATTTTTATTTTCATGTAGCGTTTAACATAACCAACATGAGTTTTAGGAACAGATAAGCAGCCCTCGCCTGTAGCTAAAAAGCACTTGGCAACAGAATTTGAAATAAGTTTGGGATTAACTAAAGCATATTTATGCAAATTTCCTTTATCATCATATGTTAAAACAACAAACATTTTCTTTAAAATTCCAATTTGAGGAGCAGCTAAGCCAACGCCTGGCTGTAAATCATATTTTTTAGCTATTTCTTCATCCTGAGAATTTTCAAGATATTCCATCATATCATTTAAGGTTTTCTCATCTTCTTTGCTTAAAGGTAATTTAACATCCTCACATTTTTTTCTAAGCAAAGGATTATCATCAGTTATTATATCTTTTTTTAATATCATTAATAGTTACATCCTTTCATAATACAAAGTAATAATTATAAAATTATTATTTCCTATAATACTATAGCACAAACTTAAGGAAAATTAAAGAAAAGAGGATTTTTAGTCCTCTTTATTATATTTACATACAGTTACAGTTGTTTTTAAAAGTACCACAACAGCAGCAGCAAATGATTAATAATAAGAATATAACTAATGCAATAGCAACCCAACTAGCTCCACGATTCATAGTATTATTTGGATAATATGGAGTTTGGTATGCAGCATTTGGTTGATAACCATAAGGGTTCATGAACGCACCTCCTATCATTTTATAATATGAAAATAAAATAAAAATGTTATAATTAAATTGGTGATTGATTATGGAAAACATTGAAATTGAATATAAGGTAATGATTAACAAAGATGATTATTATAGAATTATTTCATCATTAGATGAATATAAAGCCTTTGAACAAGTAAATTATTATTATGATACCTTAAATAACGATTTAAAAAAGAATAATTTATCATTTAGAATAAGGCATATTTTAAATGATAATACCTATCTTATGACAATAAAGGAAAAATTAAGTGAAGGAAGAAAAGAATATGAATTTTATTTAAAGGATAATAATCCACTTAATATAAATAAAGAAACAAAAGATTTTTTAAGTAAAAGAAATATCGATTATAAGGAATTACATATTATTGGTAAATTAAAAACATTACGCTATGAAATAAAAATAAATAATTGCTTAATGTGCTTTGATAAAAACAATTACTATAATAATGAAGATTATGAGGTTGAATGTGAAGCATCAAGTATGTTAATTGCAAAAGAAACATTATGTAAATATTTGGATAATTATCATATTAAATACACACAATCAAAAAAAAGTAAACAAAAGCGTACTATTGATAGTAAAATATGCTATAATTAGTCCATATATTGTTAGTAGAGTTAATAAAATAGCACTCTACTATAAGTAGAAATACAATAATACTGATAGAAAAGGAATAAAAGCTATGAATGAAAATGAAAATTTAGCAGCAGTTATAGCTGAAAATATTGCCTATTATAGAAAAAAAGCTAATATGACTCAAAGCGAACTTGCTGAAAAACTTAATTATTCGGATAAATCAATTTCTAAATGGGAAAGAGGAGACGGTATTCCTGATATTTATATTTTAAACCAGCTTGCCAAATTATTTGGTTTAACAGTTAATGATTTTTTAACAACAAAGAAAAAAGAAAAAATAGCCAATCGTTTTATTTCAAAGATACTTATAACAATGATTTGGGTATGCTTTGTATGGTTTATTGCCACAATTATTTTCTTTGTGTTTTCATTATTCTTCCCACAGGTTAATGAACATTGGCCAATTTGGCTTTGCTTTATTTATGCAATACCTATCTCTTGCATATTATTAATTATTTTTAATAATGTTTATTTTAAAAAGGTATATAACATCTTTCCTTCTTCAATCCTTTGTTGGACTATTGCTTTATCAATTTATTTAACATTTAAAAGTTATACAGGCACTGGCCTTTTATTTATTGTTGCCATACCATTTCAAGTTATGATTGCACTTTATTATTTTTTAGTATTTAAGAAAAGAAAACGTTAAAATGGAGGAAATAAAAATGAAATTTCAATATTTAGGAACAGCAGCGGCTGAAGGGATTCCGGCATTATATTGCCAATGTAAAACATGCTTAAAGGCTTGGAAAAATAAAGGTAAGGATATTAGAACTAGAAGCCAAGCTATTATTAATGATGAACTATTAATCGATTTTGGACCTGAGTCATACTATCATATGTTTAATTATGATGTACGCCTTGATAAAATCCATCATATTTTAATAACTCATGCTCATAGCGATCATTTTTATCCAAATGAGCTAATTTACAGAAGTAGCGGCTACACAAGATTTGCTGAAAAAAAGCCTTTATATATTTATGGCTCTACTCTTGTAAATAAAATGGTTGTTGAAACAATTAATACTGAAGGTATCACTGAAAAGCTTGTTCAACCAATAATTGTTAAACCATATGTGCCATTTAAGGTATTAAATTATGAAATAGTCGCCTTAGAGGCTAATCATGATCCTTTGTCAGAACCTTTTATTTATTTAATAAAACAAAATGACATTCAAATTCTTTATGCCCATGATACAGGATTCTTTAAAGAAAAAGCTTGGGAATATTTAAAAGCAATTAAAAAACCTTTAGATATGGTAAGCCTTGATTGTACTGCTTGCTTATTAAATAATTGGCGTGATGGTCACTTATCATTTGATATTTTCCTAGAAGTAATTAATGAAATGAAAAAACACAATATTATTGATGAGCATACTAAAATAATCGCTAATCATTTTTCTCATAATGGTAATGCTACTTATGATGAAATGAAAGAAGTAGCTAGCAAGTATAATGTTGATGTATCTTATGATGGAATGGTGGTTGATCTTTAATGCGTATAATTATTATAAGGCATGGAGAACCAAATTATAAGGATAATACCTTAACAGAAAAAGGCTTTAAGGAAGCTGAATTATTAAAAGATAGATTAATCAAAGAAAAAATTGATTATGTTTATGTTTCTCCATTAAATAGGGCAAAATTTACTGCTGATCCTTATTTAAAAGCAACAAACATGCCTTATGAAACTTGTGATTGGCTTCAAGAATTTCCTTATAAAATAAAAGATTATAAAACACATAATGATAGAATCCCATGGGATTTTGATGATAAATATATGTGTGAGGAAAAAAGTGATTTCTATGATAATAGTAAATATTTAGATAATCCTTTATTTAATGTTGATTCAAACGTTCATGAAGGCTATAACTATGTTATATCATCATTTGATAATTTATTAAAAAAGCATGGCTATACAAGAAATGGCTTATATTATAAAGCTGTTAAGCCAAATAAAGATACAATTGTTATCTTTGCTCATTTAGGGCTTGAAAGTGTTTTACTATCTCGTTTATTTAATATACCATTTGTAGCAATTGCTCAACATATTGCCTTTGCTCCAACATCTGTTAGTATTATCTACACTGAAGAAAAGGAAAAAGGAATTGCTCATTTTAGAGCCCAATGCTTAGGTGATATTTCTCATTTATATGTTAAGAATGAGCCAATATCATTTATGGGTAGATTTAAAGAAACCTTCGATGAGGAATAATAAAATGGATATTAATATTAATCTAACAATTAACAATAAATTTGTTGATACAAAAGTACCAGTAAGTAAAGATATGAATCTTGTCGATTTTTTCTTTTCTTTGCAATTACTATTAAAGGATGTAAAGGTAGATAATAAATGCTTTTCAACATTTGATATTTATACAACAGCCTTTGAAAGGATTGCTATTGTTGGTGATAATTTAGAAATATACATTGCTGAAAGCTTTAATAAATATATTACAGTTAATGATTTATTTGCCAATAATATTGATACACTTGAGGTAATTGCTATTAATTCACCATCAGTTTCAAAGTTCTTAAAGGAAGAAAAATACTTAAAGGAAGCATTAGATAACTATAAATTTTAATCATTCAAAAGCTTAATAATATTTTAAAAATCAATCTCCATTTGCTAAATGGGGATTTTTTTATTCTAGTTGTTTATAAATAATTCTGGAATATTTATAGCTATGTCTTCTGTCTCAATTTTAACATTTTCATTTTTAGACGCAATTAGTTCATTAAAATTAAGTGAAAAATTAGCATATGAATTAGTTTTTTTAAAATCAATATATTTATCTTTATAATCAATAATATATTTAGCTGTTTCTCTTGTATAACCATTTCTTTGCAATGTTATCATTAAAGAACTAGTAGTTCCATATTCAACATATTCATACCAATCATTTTCAAAGTGCTCGATATTGTAATATCTTTTTATTTCAGAAGAGATTTCCCTAAAATAATTAGCGATACTAAATAAAATTACATTTTCAATATTTGATAATGTTTCAGCAATTACATAATTTTTATGGTTAATATTATATTCATCATATCTTTCTGCAACACAAAAATTATTAATCCAAATGCCGGTATATGGAGAGAATTTAATTAAATATGAATATGATGAATACGATAGAGTAAGTAAAATAATTGATAATAAAACAAGTACTTCAGAGTTCTTTACATATGATGGTAAAGGTAATCTTATTGAAGTATCAAATAGCAAAGGTGAAGTTATTGTATATGATTATGATAATATCAATAACCTTCAAAAAACAACTCTAGATATTGATGGCGTTTTAAGAAGTTTTGATTATGAATATAAATGTGAATATAACGATTACACACCTTCAGGATATTTTTCAAGATTACAAAGAGCGTTCCCAGATGAAGTAATCAAAGGTGGTAGTGGCTTTAATGGGGTTTATGGTGCAAAAGCAGTAATAAAAACTATTCAAGAAGATTCAATAAACGTTGATGACAATTCATCATTAAGTGATGCAGTAGCTTCTTTATCTTTTAAAGAAGATAATTCAATTATATCTTATCCACTTTCATCTATTAATAAAGAAAGAAAAGCAGAATCAACTACTGACAAGACTTATACTTATTCAAAATGGAAAGCAGAATTTAGAAATAGAAAAACTGTATATGGTTGGATTAAGCCAACAAATGAACCAACAAATACACAAAAAATATTTAGTATTGCCTCACGAGATGCTTATAATTTTAGATTTACATTAACTGCAAATGTAGATAAAACAATTACTCTTGAGGATTTAAACTCTGATGTAGGTGATGATGTAACCTTCAAGTTAACATCAACAAAGCAATTGATTGTTGGAAAATGGAATTTAGTTGGATTTGAAATTGATTTTAACTATCAAAGAAAAGTGATTTCAGCTAAACTTATCATTAACGATGAAATACTAAACGGAACTTATACTAATACACTATCAATGGATTCATTAGAATACTTTATTATCGGTGATGCTTCACGTTATTTAGTAAGTAATGATTATAAGAGTCAAAGAAGCTCTAATACAGAGAATGTACCAGTTAATATGCCATTTAGGCTTGCATTTGTATCTGTCGGAGGAACAAATATCACAGATATGGATTTTAAAGGTATATATACTCAAGGTCAAAAATATTTATCAAATAATCTTGAATATGGTTCAAGTGGTGTTACATTTTTCAATGAAGATGTTTATAAAGGATTTGATGTAATTACATTAAATGGCTCTTTAAATTCATTAAAGAGAATTCAACCAAAGGTTCATTCATATACTGAAGCATCATTTAAGGTTGAAAAAACAAGAATGTTTAAGCTAGATAATACGGGCAGTGATTGCACATATCGTCATGTATATGCAAGCTATAACTCAGATATTAACTTAAATAAAGGAAATCCTTCTAAATTAGCATATGACCTACTACTTGAAAAGCAAGGACAAATAACTTGTAGATTCAAAATTGATGATATTAATACATATGATAAAAGAGTAATCTTGCATTTTATTAAAAATGGAATACAAAAAATGTCATTATTTATAATTACTAATAAGCTTTATTTCCAACACAAAGGCAGCGATGGCTATACACAAATTGGAATAGTAACACCTAATAAGTGGCATTTTATTGGAATAAACTTTAATGAAAGCTTTACTAATATCACATTTGATGAAAATGTGGTATCTACAAATACTTCTGGTATTGATTTAGATGGGGCCTATACTTATATAGGTTGCAGTGTTAATAGTTTAGAAAAGCCAATTAATCATCTAAATGGATGCATTGAAATGCTAGCTTTTAAAAATAGTGCAGATGAAACAAATAGTAGCATAAATGCAATTAGAGATAATGGTGAATCAATTTCAATTAAAACATACTATGATGATTTAGGCAGAACATGTAGTAAGAAAATCCATACTAAAAACGATATATTATCAAAAACTATAACATATGCTAAAAAAGACGGATTAACTTCAACAAAAATTGCTTCAGAAACATCATATGATGGTAACGATACAATTAAATATAGCTATAATGCTTTTGGAAATGTTAGTAAAGTAGAAACAATTAAAAACGGAAATAGTGAAAGTAAAACATATGAATATGATGGACTAGCAAGATTAGTTAAATCAACTAAAAATGGCGTAACTTGTACTTATGAATATGATTCAAATAATAATATTTTCAAAAAGAATGATGTTTACTATTACTATGAAGGAACATTTAAGGATCAATTGACTAGAAGGTCTGATGGTACAGTTATTTACTATGACGAAACAGGCTTTATTGGTAATCCTATAGAAATTCGTAAGCCAAATAATCAATTAAACCTAACATGGCTTGGAAGACGTTTAGGAAGTGCTACTGGTGGCCCAAATAGTGATGTTGTCTTCTTTAGATATAACGCAAATGGAATTAGAGTATTTAAAGAAGTTGTTAGTAACTATATGGAAAATTACTATTTAGATGGAGACAAAATTGTAACCTTAAAGAGAACAAAAGGTGCAAATATTAGTTCACTACACTTTATATACGATGAGACTCAATCATTAGTTGGCTTTACTTATAATGGAGAGCAATATTTCTATGATCGAACTGTAAATGGTGAAATAAGATATATTATCGATAAATCAAAAACTATACATGTTTCATATGAATATGATGACTGGGGAGTTCCAACAATTTCAGCTAATACTGAAATAGGACAAATACTAAGTGACTTAAACCCATTTATGTATAAAGGCTATTTCTATGATAAGGAATTAGGATTATATTATTTGAAAACTAGATACTATGATCCAGATTTAGGTAGATTCATAAATGCTGATAATGATGTTGGCTCTGTTGGTGTAACAATGGGTATGAACCTATACTCTTATTGTAAATGTAATCCTATTAATTATGCTGATGAAAATGGTAATTGGCCAAGCTGGGCAACTAAGGTATGTATTGGATTAGCAGTAATTGCTGCATGTGGAATTGCAGCAGCAGTATGTGTTGCAACTGGTGGAAGTGCTTGTGTGGCTTTATCAATGATGGTTGGCGCAGCAAAAGGTGCATTAATTGGTGCTGTGTCTGGTGCGATTACTGGTGCAGTAACTGGAGCCATAACTGAAGGTATTAAAACAGGCCCTTGGGAAGGTGCATTAAAAGGTGCTGTATCTGGTGCGATTGAAGGAGCTGCTGATGGCTTCATGTGGGGAGCTATTGGTGGTGCTGTATCTGGAGCAATGAATCCAAAATTCTGTTTTATTGGCGGAACATTAGTTATGACAAATCTTGGCTTAAAAGCCATTGAAGAAATTAAAATTGGTGATAAGGTATTAGCATATAATGATAATCTTGAAATATTTGAGTACAAAGAAGTAGTTGAAGTATATGAAAATAAAGCCACTAAATTATGCCATATACATACTGAAAATGAAGAAATTATATGTACACCAAATCATAATATATTTACAAAAGATGGTTGGAAGGATGCTTGTGAATTAATAAAAAATGATTTAATTAAAACAGCTAATGGATTTGCTAAAGTATTATCAGTTGAAATTGAAGAATTGAGTGAAGAAATCAACGTGTCAATATTTTTCGAAAATGTCTCAAACAATAAAAAACATTAGCAGGAACTATAACCTGCTTTTTTGTTGTACATGTGACCATAATAAGTAATCCAGCCTAAATGATTTGATGATCTCCACGGATGGCTGGCAGCAGGTACAAAAGTTGTTTTGCATCTAGAATTATTTTTGTCAACTTCAATACATTCGTCAAATACTTTTGAAAATTTCTCGTTTTTACCAACTTCTTTTAGGCCATATATTTTGTCATTGATAGATAAAATTGTACGTTTATCAAATGTATTTATTATCATAACATCAGTTCCCTTTCTAAAACAAACAATTTCATTTCCTGCACAAGGAATATACTGCTTTGAATTAAATGAAAAAGAATGCCCTGTATCTATTTTCCTATGTGCAATTACAGCTAAAATATCATCTATATTTTTATCTTTAGGAAGTTTTTCAAATACAGATTTTGCAGTAATTTTAACAAATCTCTTGTTATATTTTGGAATAAAAGTATTAATCAAATAATTATTTGCTTCCTCTATAGTAGTTATGTTGTAAAAGTGTAATTCGTTTCTTAATCTTCCTTGGAATGAAGCATTTAATCTTTCAATAACTGCTTTATTTTGTGGAACAGATGTAACTTGAAGTTCTGTTCCAAGAATATGGCATGCATAACCAAATTGTGTTAATACATCATTTGCTTCCTTTTTCATCTTACAGTTTTTATAAGTAAATACTGTCCTTTTGTCTGTTTTAAATGCAAATGGAATACCATAGTTAACAAGAATTTGTCTAAATACAGAATAATATCCATATAAAGTTTCTTGCCAATCAAAATAACCACCAACCACAGTTCCTGTTGCATTATCCACTGCTAAATGTAGATGTGCTATTGTATTTCCAAACCAATTTAATGATGATGCATCCATTTCTATTGATTCACCAAAGTATTTTTTTCTTTCTTTTCTAGGATGAGCATCTTCAATTGCTATGATGTTTTTTACAACAACTTCTTTTTCACTTTCACCCATGTTTTTGAAATCTTTATTTTTAGTTAATTTTTCTTTTATTATTCTTTTCCTTGTTAATTTATGAATTTTAGGAGATTGTATGTCATGTTTCATCAGCAAATTATATAATGCTGAATACGATATGCAAATTTTTTCTTCATCTTTCAAAAAATCAAGGAAATGTGAAAAATTAAACTCAACTTTTTTGTTTTCGCTCTTATATTTTTTTGTATAAAGCGCTATAATTTTATTGGAAAGAGTTTCGGCTTTTTTATTTACAGGAGTCTTAGAGCGGTTCCCATGTATAAAGCCTTCCTTTCCTTTTTCTTTATAAACTTTGATAAGCCTATTTACTTGTCTAACACTTATACCAAGTTTTTCTGCTACTCTTAACTTGTTGCCATTATTTTCAACAAGTTTTTTTATTTCTTGATATTTAAATTCTTCGTTCATTCTTAATTCTACCTTTCTCATTTTTTTGCCTCCATGAGGCTGATTATATATCAATCGAAATATTTATTCCAATTTCCTTTTTGACATTTTAGAAACTACGCTTTCACAAAATCGTCTCAAAGGAATTTTTAGCATATGCTTGGCCATGCATATGCAATTCCTTTTAGCCTATTCAGCTTAGCTTCGCTATCTAAAATATCAAAAGTTTTCTCGGCATAAAAATTTCTTGATGCATTATTTTTTGTATTTTGGGACATTTTCCCTCGATACTACTTAAGACATTATCACTTAATAATCATATTGAAGAATTGAGTGAAGAAATCAACGTTTACAACCTTAATGTTTTATGTTATCATACGTATGTAGTTGGTAATGGATTATTAGTTGTACATAACGAATGCCACCATACAGTAAGTAATAAAGGGAAAAAAGGAAATGAAATTGGAAATAAAATAAAAGATAAATTCCCTGAAGCCAACTTAAATGATAGATGGAATAAAGTAGAAATCCCACAACATAAAGGTCGTCATACAGATGACTATCATAAAATGATTGATAAATGCGTAGATAAAATACTCGATAAAACTGATGATTTTGAGGAATTCACTCAAAATATGAAAAAGTTAGGAGATTGGGTGAAAGACAACTACAAGTGCTTGGGTAAAGAGGGAAAAGATATTTGTGAAAAAGTTATTGGAATTCTAATAAAGTAGGTGATTAAAATGAAACTAATAGATAGTACTAGTTTTGGTGATGGAGATAATCAAACATCTTATTTAAAAGGGTTTGATGGTGGACTAGATTTTAAAATAAATCGATATGACATTGATACTTGCAAAAAAATTTTTGAAAGAGCAAAAAAAGCTGAAATCCCTAAAATTTCATATAATCCTAATAAGCTTATGAAAGACTTTATTAAGACAACTGCGGATCCGTTTTATATAGTAACAAAGCGAGTATATG
>CAKPZU010000038.1 GCA_934215405.1 uncultured Bacilli bacterium
TGCAACTTTTTTATAGTGATATTTAAAGAGATATAAAGTGATATTTAAAGGTGATATTAAATGGTAGGGAGAAATACATAACAAAAAAGAGCATTTCTATAAAGAAATGCTCTTTTTGTACACCCTTAGGGATTCGAACCCTTGACCCACTGATTAAGAGTCAGTTGCTCTACCAACTGAGCTAACAGGGCAGCTACATAACGCTTAATAATTATAACCTATTGCAATACAATAAGTCAAGAGAAAAAATAAAATAAAAACACTCCTATAGGAGTGTATTATTCAGCTGTAGATTGTTGTTTATTAAGTGATCTTAATGCTCTTGTAGAAGCTTTAACTTTTACTTTTTGACCATTCACAACTACTGTTTTCTTTTGTAAGTTAACATTCCATTTTCTTTTTGTTGGACGTAATGAATGAGAACGTTTATTTCCACTTAATGGACCTCTACCTGATAATTCACAAACTCTTGCCATCTTAAGACCTCCTTATGAACTCATGCCCTAATATAATACCATCTTTATTTCAAAAATACAACTACAAAATAAAAAAACATCAAAAAAGTTCTTGGTGAAGTAATAAAATGCAAACTATTTACAATTTTTAACAAAAAGTATATAATGCTTATGTATATGTAATTAGTAATTTTATTACTATAATATAAACTGCCGTTTTGGCAAAAAATAATAAAGAGGTATATAGAATGAATAATATCAATGCTGAAACTCTAAAAAGTATATTTACTTCAGGAGCTAATAACATTTCAAATAATTTTAAAAATATTGATGCTTTAAATGTTTTTCCAATTCCCGATGGTGATACTGGAACAAATATGATGATGACCATTCAAAATGGTGTAAAAAATATTAATAGCAACCCGACTGATTCATGTGGCGATATGTCACTAACTTTTTCAAAAGGATTATTGCTTGGGGCAAGAGGAAACTCGGGTGTTATTTTATCTCAAATCTTTAGAGGCTTTGCTGAAGCCTTAACAAACAAGGTGGATTTAGTACTTGAAGATTTGGTGGCTGCCTTTGATAGTGGAACAAAAAGAGCTTATAAAGCAGTTTTAAAGCCAGTTGAAGGTACAATGCTAACAGTTATTAAGGATGCTTCAAATGCATTAAAGGAAGCATACAATAAAAATAAAACTGACATTGCTTTAGCTTTTGAAAGTATGGTTAATAAAGCAAAGGAATCATTACAAAATACACCAAATTTACTCCCAGTATTAAAAGAAGCTGGAGTTGTTGACTCTGGTGGCGCTGGAATTGTTAAAATTCTTGAAGGCTTTTTAGAAGCAATTAATGGTAAATTTGTTGAAGCTGGAATTGATACAACACAAGACAAAAAATATGTAATGTTTGATCCTGTTGTTGATAATGAAGAAGATGAATTTGGCTATTGTACAGAATTCATTATGCGTTTAATGCCAGAAGCAGAAGGCAAAATACCATTTGATTATAATGTTTTAAAGGAATGGCTTTTAAATGTTGGGGCATCTGTTGTTTTAGTACAAGATGATGACTTAGTAAAGGTTCACGTTCATACCTATAAGCCTGGCGATGTATTTAACTTTGCTCAACAATATGGTGAATTTGTTACTATAAAGGTTGAAAATATGGATGAGCAAAATGATAAGCTTGAAAAGAAGCCAGAAAGAAAAGAACAAGCAATCGTAAGTGTAGCTGTAGGTGAAGGATTAACAAAGCTATTTAAGCAATTAAGAGCAGATGTTGTTATTTCTGGTGGCCAAACAATGAACCCTTCAATTGATGATTTTGTAAAGGCTATTACAAAGCTAAATCCAAAATCTGTTATTATTTTACCAAATAATAGTAATATTATTATGTCAGCTAAGCAAGCTGCTGAAATTCTAAATAGCAAGGGCATTGTTACTAAGATTGTACCTACAACTTCAATTCAACAAGGTATTTCTGCTTGTATGGGCTTTAACCCTGATTGCACAATTGATGAAAATATTGTCGAAATGCTATCAGCAACAAAGCGTGTTACTTGTGGACAGGTTACAACTGCAGTTAGAGATTCAAAGCTTAATGGCATTTCAATTAAAAGCGGAGACTATCTAGGAATTAAAGAAAAAAGAATTGTTGCTGCTTCAAAGGATTTCCATAGAGTTGCTACAACATTAGTTGACTCAATAATGAATTATGATGCTGAAATATTAACAGTTATTACAGGTGCAGGTGTTTCTAAAAAAGCAGTTAAGGCACTTGAAAAATATGTTAAAGAAAAATATAACCATGTTGAAGTAGAAATTCAACAAGGAGATCAACCAGTTTATTATTTGTTATTGGCTGTTGAATAAAATTATCATAAAATTAAACAAATAGAGCCGATTTTCGGCTTTTTTCTTTAATTTTTGGAAAAAATAGAAAAAATATTGTATATTATAATTAGGTGAATGTTATATGGAAAAAATAAAATTAACAACAACTAGACAAGAGATAGTTAATAAGATGAGCTTTAAATCAATTGAAGATATTTTAAGATATTATCCATATAGATATGATATTTATAAGGATGAGGCTCTTTCTATGTCCTTACATAATCAAAAGGTGTGTGTTGAAGGTTTTATTATTTCTAAAATAAAGGTTGAGCACTTTAATAATAGGGTTAAAACATCATTTGTAATAAAAACCAAAACAAATGAGGTTAAATTAACTATGTTTAATAAATTTGCTAATAAATATATAAAGGATAATTCTTCAATTGTAGCCTTAGGAAAATACAATGCCTTTTATAATGAAATAAGTGTTTCATCTTTTTTTGTTGGCACATTAAATGGAAAAGAAAAAATAACACCTGTCTATTCTTTACCAACTGATATTAAAGAATATACCTATGGCATGTTTGTTAAATATGCTTATAAATTTGCAATAGAAAATAGCTTAATAAAGGAGTATTTACCTTCTTTTTTAAAAGAAAAATACAAATTAGTTTCCTTAAAGGATGCATTATTATTTATTCATAATCCTAATGACGAAAGTGAGCTTGCTCAAGCCAAAAGATACTTAAAATATGAGGAATTATTAAATTTTACTATTATTGGTGCTTTAAAAAGGAAATACAATGATTCATTCATAAAAAAGCATGCAAAAATAATTAATTATTTTAAAGTGAAGGAATTTATCTATTCACTACCATTTAAATTAAGCAAGGATCAAATAAGCGTCGTTGCTGAAATCTTTAAGGATATGGAAAATAAAAGAGGCATGTATCGTTTACTTCAAGGTGATGTTGGAAGTGGAAAAACCATTGTTGCTTTAATCGCCTTAGTGGCAAATTATACTGCCTCATATCAAGGGGTAATAATGGCTCCAACGGATATTTTAGCGCGTCAGCATTATGAATCATTTATTGCTTTTTTAAAAAATAGTGGCATAAAAATTGCCCTTCTTGTTTCAAACATGCCAGCAAATGAAAAAAAAGAAGTTATAAATAAATTAAAGAATAACGAAATAGATATAGTTGTAGGAACACACTCATTAATACAAGATGATGTATCGTTTAATAATTTAGGTCTTGCAATTATTGATGAACAGCATCGCTTTGGCGTAAAGCAAAGAGAAGCATTAAAAAACAAAGGTGAATCATTAGATGTATTATATATGTCAGCAACGCCAATTCCAAGGACTTTAGCTAGTACTATCTATATGGATATGGATGTTTCAACAATAAAATCATATCCATATTCAAATAGAAAAATAATATCAAAATATATTGATGATGATTCAATTAATAGTGAAAAGGAATTTGTCTTAAATTATTTAAAAAGTAAGCAAAAAATTTATGTTGTATGTCCATGTATTGAAGAATCTAATTTAGAAATATTTAATGTACAAGAAATATTCTTAAAATGGCAAAAAATGTTTAAAGGTATAAAAATTGGTATGATTCATGGAAAGCTTTCAAGCGATGAAAAAAATAAAATCATGGATGAATTTAAAAATTCTGACATGCAGGTTTTAATTTCAACAACTATCATTGAGGTTGGAATTAGCATTAAAAATGCTAACATGATGATTATTTATAATGCTGAAAGATTTGGCTTAGCTCAGCTTCATCAATTAAGAGGGAGAATAGCAAGGGATGGATCTACTGGCTATTGCTATTTTTTATCTTCTTCAATGGATATAGATGTTAGTGAACGCTTAAAATTTATTTCTTCGACAAATGATGGCTTTAAAATATCAGAATATGATTTAAAAAGAAGGGGTGCAGGGGACATGCTAGGCGTTGCCCAATCTGGAAAATCTCCTTTTACAATTGCTAATTTAATTGATGATTATAATATATTAAAGGTTGCTAGTAAGGATGCTTTATACATTCTAAACAACGAAGATGATTTTAAGGACTATATTAGTCACGTTAGTGACATTATCAACAAATCTGTTGATTTTGTTGACTAGTTTATTTGACAAATTATCACATGTATTATAGAATAATGTTGAAAAAATCGCGGAGGTAATATTTAATATGTTTGAAAAGGTTAAAAAGATTTTAGCTGAGCAACTAGATGTTAGTGAAGATAGAATTACTATGGATGCAAATATTGTTGAGGATTTAGAAGCTGATTCTTTATCTGTTATGCAAGTAATTATGGAGCTTGAGGAAGAATTCAATATTAGCGTTGATGATTCTGATTTAAATAATCTTCATACAGTTGGCGACATTGTTAGATTTGTTGAAGCAAAAACTAAATAATAATTAAGGGGGAGTAATAACTTCCTTTTATTTATTTTAATATGTAAAGTAAAAACACTTGACACACGTTGTAAATTGTATTAGAATAATAGCGTAATAAAACAAGGAGGAACTAAAAATGGCAGTAAAAATTAGAATGCAAAGAAATGGTCGTCATAAATTAGCTTCATATAGAATTGTAGTTGCAGATTCACGTTATCCACGTGATGGTCGTTTTATCGAAATCTTAGGATACTATGATCCAACAACTTCTCCTGCAACTGTTAAAATTGATGCAGATAAAGCTTATGAATGGATTAAGAAAGGTGCTCAACCTTCTGATACAGTTAAGACTTTCTTATCAAACGCTGGAGTATTAAAGAGAATTCACGAAGAAACTCACAAGAAAGGTGAATAATCATGGAAGATTTAGTTAGAGCAATTGTTGAACCAATGATTTCTAACAAAGAAGCTCTTATGATTAAAACTGTTCCAGCAGTTGAAAATGAACCTGCAGAAATTATTGTTATTACTGATAAAGCAGATACAGCAAGATTAATTGGCAAAGGCGGAAGCGTTGCTAATGCAATTCGTAAGGTTGTATCTATTAAATCACGTCTTGACAATGCTCATGTAAGAGTTAAATTTGAATCATATGATGAATAAATAGGTGATGTTTTATCATCTATTTTTTATCTTTTTATAATGGAGGTACAATATGAACGTTATTTTAGGAATTGTTGTTGGCTCATTTGGAATAAAAGGCGATATTAAGGTTAAATCATGTACAGATTTTGCATCTAAAAGATATAAAAAAGGAAATGCAGTTAAACTAATTAACCCTATTAATCAAAAAGAAGAAGGCTTTGAAATATTAAATTATAGAAAAGGCAAAGATGTGGATGTTTTATTATTAGACAAAATTACTAATCCTGAGGATGCCTTAAAATATAAAGGATGGCAAATAGTTATTGAAAAGCCAACTGATGATTTAAAAGAAAATGAATACTATTTTGCTGATTTGTATCATTGTAAGGTTTTTTATAATGATATCCTAATTGGTGAGGTTATAGATTTAATTAATGCTAATTCTAATCTAATATTAAGAATAAAAAGGGAGGATAAAAAGGATTTACTATATCCATTTGTCCAAAAATTTATAAAAGAAGTTGACATTACTAATAAAAGAATTGATATTTTACCAATAAAAGGAATGCTTGATTAATGAAAATTACTATTTTAACCTTATTTAAAGAACAATTTGAAGGTTTTACAAATACTTCAATCATTAAAAGAGCAATCGATAAAAAAATAGTTGATATAGAGGTTATAAATTATAGAGATTATTCAAATGATAGGCTAAAAAGAGTAGACCAGCCTCCATATGGAGGAGGAGCTGGAATGATTATAAAGCTACAGCCTATTGTTGATTGCTTAAAGCAAATCAAAACAGAAAATAGCTATGTAATTTTACTTTCAGCAAAGGGAAAACTTTATAATCAAAAAATAGCTCATTCTTTAACAAAATACAATCATATTATTTTAATTTGTGGACATTACGAAGGAATTGATGATCGAATACTTAATTATGTTGATGCTGAATTATCAATTGGTGATTATATTTTAACTGGTGGTGAAATTCCTTCAATGATTATTGCTGATTCAATTATTAGGCTTTTAGATGGGACGATAAAAAATGATTCAGTGGTTGAAGAATCATTTGAGAATAATTTGCTTGAGTATCCTCAATACACAGAGCCTAGAATATTTGAAGGCTATGAGGTCCCAAATATTTTGTTTTCTGGAAATCATAAAGCAATTAAAGAATACCGCTTTAAGGAAAGCATAAAGAAAACATTATCTAATAGGCCGGATTTATTAAACGTTGATGTATTTAATAAGCAAGAAAAAAAATGGTATAATGATTTACAGGATGATTCAAACATCAATAAAGCAATAGACAAGGCAAAGAAATTTACAAAGTAAAAATTTATTATTGAATAATAATAAGTAATTTGCTATAATATTAGGGCGTAATGCAAACCTGGTGCTCCGCTAAGAACTAGTCACACTTATGAGCAACTTGTAAAAATATATGTAAAAAGGAGAAATAAATACTATGAATATGAATTTAGTAAATGAAATCACTGCATCTCAAATTCGTAATGACCTTCCTGAGATTAAAATCGGTGATACAGTAGTAGTTGGTGTTAACATTAATGAAGGTAACAAAACAAGAGTTCAAGATTACCAAGGTATCGTTATTAAAATGAGAGGAACTGGCGTTTCAAAATCATTTATCGTTAGAAAAATTTCTAATGGTGTTGGTGTTGAAAGAGTATTTCCAATTAATAGTCCAATGGTAGCATACATTAAGGTTGTTAGCCATGGTAAAGTAAGAAGAGCAAAGCTTTATTATTTACGTGATCGTAATGGCAAAGCTTCAAAAGTTACTCAAAAGATTTAATTTAATTAATAATTATGTGACTAAAAGGCAACAAGTAATGTTGTCTTTTTCTTTATAAAAATTGTATAATAATAAAGAGGATTTTAGCTATGAAAAAGAAAAATAAGGTTGTAGATATTATTATAAATATTTTATTAATAATAAGTATAGTTGTATGCTCATTTTTAGTTGTATTCAAATTGACATTTATGAAGGTAGTAGTAAATGGTAATTCCATGAATCCATCAATTAACAATGGAACAAAGGGCTATATGCAAAAGGTTAATGCTAATACAAAAATTGAATTATTTGATGTTGTAGCAGGTGAATATAAAAATAATAATAACTATATAATTAAAAGAGTATTAGGCTTACCAAATCAAGAGGTTGAATTAGTTGATAATGTTTTAAAAATTAATGGTGAGGTAGTTGAGCAAACCTTTACATTTAATAAAAGAACTGGTAATTTTAATGAAACACATTGGTCTTTAAATGATAATGAATATTTACTTGTTGGTGATAATAGAGGCAGTACAATTCAGCCAGTTGTTGAAAACAAAAGTAAAATAGTCGCTAAAAATGGATTTGCTGTTGCTGAATATGATGTGAATTCTTCAAAATGTAGTGGAAGCGATGATTATAGTTCTTGCCCAATAAGAAATAGAAGCTGGTATTTCTTTAAGCAAGGTATAAATAACTAATAATGGATAAGGAAGCATTAATAAAAAATATAGATAAAATCCACACAACTACTCTTGGAGTAAAAAGAATAACAAAAAATCTAAATTTGAAATCTGATGTCATTTCGTATATAAAAGGAATTATTTTAAAGGAAGATACTTTAATTTATAAACAAGGCAAAAATTATTATTGTTTAAATAATAATATTATTGCTACTATTAATTCTTATTCCTTTACGATAATAACTGCTAAGAGAAAATAAGGGCTGGTGATATGATGAACTTTATAAAGCCAAAAATCAACGGGTGTATCAATAAATTATTTAAGGAGTGTATTGGAAGCGAAGAATTTGTTAATGTAATCATTAAAGATAATGAAATTGCTAAGCCAATTTCTTTAAAAGCCTTAACATTTGATGGCTGTATTTTTGAAAATGTTGATTTTAGTGAAATAAAGCTAGATAAAATAGACTTAGTAGATGTTGTATTTAAAAATTGTAATTTATCAAATCAAAAATTTGATAAGCAATTTATAAATCGTGTTTGCTTTATTAATTGTAAATTAGTTGGAACAAGCTTTATAAATTGTAATATAAAGGATGTTGAAATAAATTCTAGTAATGCTATGTACATGTCATTTTGTGAAAGCAAAATTAAAAATTTAAGAATAATAGACTCTAATTTTACTGAATCAGCTTTTAACGATGCTGAAATGAAGGATGTATTATTTGAAAATGTAAACTTTTATAAAGCAGAATTTTTACAGGTGAAATTTGATAGCTTAGATTTTGTTACTTGTAATATTACATGTATTCAATTTGATTTAAAGTCATTAAAAGGGATTACTATTGACGTTTTTCAATGTCAAAATATAGTAGCACTATTTGGTGTTAATGTTAAAAATTAGTTATAAAAAGGATATAGAAAGTTAAACAAAAATAATATCAACTGGCATATTTTGACTTATAAAAGATAATATTTTAAATACAAAAAATTATAAAAATAACAAAAGAATTAATAGATAAATTATCAATAAAAGAAGAAATAAATTTATATTTGAATGTAGAAGAAGGTGAAGATTAAAATGGATATGCACCAAAAAAGAAAAATTAGAGCAAAAAATAAGGAAATTGACAATCAAGAAAGTTTTTCAAAAGTTTCCATTTCGTGGTTTCCTGGTCATATGGCAAAAGCTATAAGAGAAATAAAAGAAAAACTTAATCTTGTTGATATGGTAATTGAACTTACAGATGCAAGAGCTCCATTTTCATCGATAAATCCTATTGTTAAGGAATTGTCGGCAAACAAGTATTATTTGAAGGTATTAAGTAAAATAGATTTAGCTGATGATAGGCAATCAAACCTATTTAAAAAGTATTATGATGAGAATAATATACCATGTGTTTTTGTTAATTTAAACAATAAGGATTCAATCAAGCCTATAGCAAATAAAATAAAAGAGGTTGCCAAGCCTATAATAGATAAAGATATTAAAAGAGGCTTAAAACCTAGAAATATTAGAGTAATGGTTATTGGCATTCCTAATGTTGGTAAATCAACTTTAATTAATTTGCTAACTAACAGAAAAAGTGCTCTAGTTGGTAATAAGCCAGGATTTACAAAAGGCCAAAAATGGGTTCATGGTGAAGGTTTTGATTTACTTGATACACCAGGTATTTTATGGCCAAATTTATCTTCAAATAATGTTGGAGTTAAGCTAGCCTTAATTGGCTGTATTAAAGAAGATATTTTACCAACTTTATCTTTAGTTAAAATAGCACTAGATTTTTTGAAAGAAAACTATTATGATTTATTATTAGAGAAGTACCATATAGAATACAATGATTTTGATTCTTATATGGAACAATTCGCAATTGAAAAAAAACATTTATTAAAAAATAATGAAGTAGATATTTTAAGAAGTGCATCATTAATATTAAATGATTTAAAAAATGGACGAATTGGAAAAATTACTGTTGATCGTTTGGAGGAATAATTATGGCAAATTTTGATTATGAAAATCAATATTGGTGGGGTGGAAAGGAAGTTGTTGTTGGCCTTGATGAAGCAGGGCGCGGTCCAATTGCAGGACCATTAGTTGTAGGTATTTGTGTGTTTCCGCCATTTTATGATAATTATGAAATAAATGATTCGAAAAAATTAACTGACAAGAAAAGAAGAAAATTGCTTGAAGTTATAAAAAGAGATGCTATTTATTATTCTTATGAAGTAATAAGCATTGAGGAAATTGACCAATATAATATTTATGCAGCTACGCAGCTTGGCATGGAAAGAGCTTTAAAAAGAATGCCACTAAAGGCTGAAGCTATTTTAACTGATGCTATGCCTCTTCCTCATGTTGATAAAAAAATTCCTCTTGAAGCAATAGTAAAAGGAGATTCTAAATCTGTTAGTATTGCTGCTGCTTCTATAATTGCTAAGGTTACGCGTGATGATATTATGATTAAACTTGATAAGAAATATCCACAATATAATTTTAAGCAAAATAAAGGATATTGTACTTTAAAGCATATGAATTATTTAAAGGAATTTGGAATTTGTGATGTTCATAGAAAAACATATTATCCAGTTTCAACATATATAAAGCATGATGAGCAAATAACTATTGATGAGGTTTTAGAAAATAAATAAGGATTTTTCCCTAAATTTTTCACTTTTTTAAAGAAAATCACTATATATAATTAGAGGTGATTTTTTTTGATGAGAAAAATATTGTTGTATTTTGCTTTAAAATATAATGGTGATTATTCAAGTATTTTAAAGGCAATTAAAGAAAAAGAATATGTGTCAGAAAAAGAATTAATTGGAATTGAAGACAAAATAAAATCAAAATATTTAACAATTCTTGATGAGGATTACCCAAGTGAATTAAAAAATATTGGAACACCACCAATTGTTTTATTTTATTATGGGAATATAAAGCTATTAAAGGGTAATAATAAGGTTGCTATTATTGGTACAAGAAAAAATACAACCTATGGTAGTGTAATGGCTATTAAAATAGTAAATGGCTTAAAAAAATATAATGCGACAGTAATTAGTGGGCTTGCTATTGGAATTGATAGCATTGCCCAAAATGAAGCTATTAAAAATGATATAAATACAATTGCAGTTTTAGGTAGTGGAATTGATAATTGCTATGTGAAGTCTAATGAAGGCTTGTATGAAAAAATTAAAGAAAATGGCTTAGTTATTTCTGAATATCCTAATAATACTAATCCTTTACCACAAAATTTTTTAATAAGAAATCGTATAATTGCAGCTATAAGCGAATATATAATTGTAGTAGAAGCAAAATATAAGTCAGGGACAATGAACACTGTAGCCTATGGACTTGAATTTGGAAAGGAAATATATTGTGTTCCTACATTAGCAACTAGTAATAGTGGCTGTAATATGCTAATAAAGCAAGGAGCATGCTTGCTTGAAAGCGCTGATGATTTATTTGCGATAAAAAAAGATTAATATATATATATATAAATATCTATATTAATACAAAATGAAGTGTTGACATAAATTTTTTTTTAAGTAAAATATACTTCGCAAGGAGGAAATGTCTATGAGTGAGAACTTAGTTATTGTTGAATCTCCACATAAAGCTAAAACTATTCAAAAATACTTAGGTAGTAGCTATAAGGTTGTTGCTAGTGTTGGACATATACGTGATTTAGCAGTTGGAAATAAAACAAATTCTTTAGGTGTTGATATTGAAAATGGTTTTTCTCCTATATATGAAATTTCTCCTTCAAAGAAAAAAACAGTTACCTTATTAAAAAAGATGGCAGAAAATGCTAAAGATATTTATTTAGCTACCGACCCTGATAGAGAGGGAGAGGCTATATCTTGGCATTTATGTGAGGTATTAGGCCTTGATAGTAAAACAACAAAAAGGCTTGAATTTCATGAAGTAACATATCATGCTATAAAGGATGCTATTAGTAATCCTCGTCATATTGATATGGATTTAGTTTCATCACAAGAAACAAGAAGAATCCTTGATAGAATAATTGGCTTTAAATTATCACAATTGCTTCAAAAGAAAATAAAATCTAAATCAGCTGGTAGAGTTCAATCTGTAGTTTTAAAGCTTGTTGTTGATAGACAAAAGGAAATAAATGCATTTGTTGAAACATCATATTATAGGGTTATCGGAACTCTTTTAGTTGATAATAAGGAAGTTAATGTAACCTTAATTGATGAAAATAAAAAAGAGATTCACTTTGATAAAGAAGAGGATGCTAAAAAGGTAATTGATGAATTAAAGAATAATAGCATTAGTATTGAAAATATTGATATTGCTAATAAAACAAGAGCTAGCAAGCCAATATATGAAACATCATCAATGCAGCAAGATGCCTCAACATATTTAAAGTTTGATTCAAAAAAGACTATGAAAGTTGCCCAATCATTATATGAAGGTGTAGATTTAGGCGAAGGTGAAGTTGGTTTAATTACTTATATGCGTACTGATAGCGTTCGTGTTAATCCTGAATTCATTAATAAAACAAAGAAAATGATAAGAGATACATATGGTGATGAATATGTAGGAGTTGCTAAAATATTTAATAGTTCTAATAATGTTCAAGATGCCCATGAGGGTATAAGACCAACAGATATAAATATAACTCCAGAAAAGGTAATGGAAAAGGCTAGTAAGGATCAAGCTAAATTATATCAGCTAATTTATAATAGAACGGTTGCTTCTATGATGAAGGATGAAGAATATACTCGTGAAGAGGTAACATTTAAATGCAAGGATTATACTTTATTAGCTGTTGGTGAAGCAAGAACATTTGATGGCTTTACTAGAGTTTTAAATAAAGTTGATAATGTTGAAAGAATCCCTTTAAAGGTAAAAATAACAAAGGCTAGTAAAGTATCATTAAATGATGCTAGCCTAAAGGAAGGTAAAAATAAAGGGCCAAGTGCATTTACTGAGGCTAGCTTAATTAATACAATGAAAAAGGACGGCATTGGAAGGCCATCAACCTACCATACTATATTAGACCTAATTAAAGCAAGAGAATATGTAATAATTGAAAAGACACATTACGTTCCAACAAAGCAAGGAATATTAACAGTTGACAAGCTTGAAGAATCGTTCCCAGAAATAATTAATGTTGAATATACAGCCAATATGGAAACAAAGCTTGATGAAATTGCTGAGGGCAAATGTACAAGAATAGAAGCCCTATCAGATTTTTATCAAACATTTGAAAGATTATATATAAAGGCTACAAAGGAAATGGTTGAAGAGGTTGAGGATTTAGGTGCTTGCCCAAAATGTGGCATGCCATTAGTAAGAAGAACATCAAAATATGGAAGCTTTATTGCTTGCTCTGGCTATCCTGAATGTAAATACATTGTGCCACCAGCACAAAAAGAAGGAAAGGAATGCCCAATGTGCCATAAAGGTAAGCTAGTGCTTAGAAATTCAAAATTTGGTAAATTCTATGCATGTAGTTGCTATCCAAAATGTAAATATCATGAATCTTATAAGGAATCAGCTTAAACTGATTCTTTATTATTTTTCATTAATGAATTATAATAAAAAAGAGGATAAGAGCAATGGATGAGGCTATTAAGAAATTTATTAAATATTTAGAGAATGAAAAGCACTATAGCAAGCAAACTGTTTCATCGTATAATTTTGACTTGCTAGGCTTTAATAATTATCTAAAAGAAAACGAATTGGATTTTAAATATTTAACAGCTGATGACGTTCAAGATTACATCAATTTTTTAAAAATTAATAAATATAAAGCCTCATCAATTAATAGAAAAATAGTTTGCTTAAGAAGTTTTTATAAATTCTATTGTTTAAGAATTGATAATACATTTCAAAACATTATGATTAATTATAAAACAATTAAGCAAGGGAAAAGATTACCTCATGATTTGTTCGTTGAGCAAATAAAGGTTATATTAACTCCAAATGAAAAAAATCCCTTACTAGCTTTAAGAAACCAATGTATTATACTTCTTTTATTAAATACTGGTATGCGTGTTAGCGAATGTAGTAATCTAAATTTATTAGATGTTGATTTAATAGGAAATGCCATTAGAGTTTTTGGTAAAGGCCATAAGGAAAGAAGTGTTTATTATCTTCCTTCATTAAATTCATATTTGAATGATTATTTAACTAATTGTCGAAATGTGTTATTAAATAATAATAAAAGTGAAGCTTTTTTCATTAGTAGTAAGGGATGTAGGATTACTACTCGTGCAATTGAAAATATTTTAAATGATCGAGCTAAGCAATCATCATTTTATTTTAAGGCATCTCCACATATGTTAAGACATACATTTGCAACAAATTTATTAAATAATAATGTTGATTTAAAAATTGTTCAAGAATTACTTGGACATTCATCTTTAGCAACTACACAAATTTATACGCATGTAAGTAAAGCAAGGTTAAAAAAGGTATATGAAGATACTCATCCAGTTGCCAAAGCAATTAATGAATTAAAGGAAAAATAATAATATGAAAAAGGAAATAACTAGGCAAAGCTATAAGGCAGTAAAGAAAAGATACTATATATATTTATTGCTTTTAAGAATTTTTAGAATTATAGGAATAATAGGATTAGTTTTATTATTCGTAATATCAATTGCTTACACTAATAATCCTAATAATTCAATTGTTATATTTTTTAAAAATAATATGGAAGTTTTAAGAAGAGTTTTGTTTGGAATAATAATAGTTTGGATGTTATTTAAAGTAATAGTTGTTATTATTAAAAATAATCTAAGAAAAATGAAATATAAATTAGATGTAATTGATGAAATATAAGGAGTAATTATTTTATGGATAAATTAAAAATATTGTTTAAGGCTTCATTGATTTTATTTGTTATATCATTAATTTCTTTTTTAATTTCTATATTTACCTTAAGTGGTAATTCATTAAGTGGAAAGGAAATTGTTATGGTAATTGTTATGGTTATTACCTTAATATTGTGTATTACATTGTTTTTTACTATAAAAAAAGTAAATAAATGCCAAAAAAAGTGAAGTATTACTTGCATTTATTTTCTTTTATGTTAAAATAGTGCCGTAAAGATTGATAGAGGCGCAATCGAGATGAGTACTTATTGGAAGAGACATCTAGTGAAAATAAGGAAAGGTGAGATTGCCGAAACAACAACTTGGTAGAGTTTGTTGATTGGGCTATGGGAGAATATCCTTATAGACTCCTACAATTATTGTAGAGGCGCTATTACTTGCTATTTTCGAATTTTGAGATTGCATTTAATAGAAATGCAATCTTTTATTTTAAAAGGAGAAAATAGTATGAATAAGAAAAGAATTTTAAGTAGTGTATTATGTGGTTTAATCAGCGTTTTATCAATGACATCATGTGATAATAGTCAAACAAATGGCAAAAAGCAATTAGTTATTGGGCTTGAATGTAATTACACCCCTTTTAACTGGACTGAACTTGGTGGAAATGAATATACCCTACCTATTAGTAATGTAAGTGACAGCTATGCTGATGGCTATGATATTCAAATAGCTAAGTATTTAGGTGAAAAACTAGATTATGAAATTGTAATAAAAAAGCTTGAGTGGGATGCTTTATTAACTAGCATGGTAACTGATGATATAAATTGTATTATTGCAGGAATGTCGTATAGTGAAGAAAGAGATTTAACCATTGATTTTACGAATAATTACTATACATCAGAAATGACTATAGTTGTAAGAAAGGATTCACCACTAGTTAACATAACAAATGTAAATGAATTGGCTAATTATAAAGTGGTTTCACAAAGAGGAACGTTAACATATGATATTATTGATCAAATCCCAAATGTAATTAAGCAACCTGCTTTAGATTCATTTGCTGTTGCATCATTATCAGTTGCTTCAGGTACAAGTGATGCTATGACTGCTGAATATCCAGTAGCTAAAGCAATAGTAAATGGAAATAGCGCTTTAACATTAGTTACCTTTAGTAAAGAAAATGGCTTTCAAAATCTTGATGAAAATGAACTTGGAGTAGCAATTGGAATTCAAGAAGGAAATAAAGAATTAAAGGAATTAATTAATAATGCTTTAAATGAACTAAGCAATGAACAAAGAAAAGAAATGATGGATGGGGCAATTAAAAGAGCACCAGGAAGTGATAACTAATTATGAATTTTTTTGATCAAATAAAGTATTTATTAAATAAATTTGGAAAAAACCTTTTTAAAGGGACTCTCATAACTATTCTTTTAGCTATAGTTGGTACATTTGTCGGCTTACTCTTAGGAATGGGACTTGCTTTATTAAGAAATTTAAAAACTAACAAAAAAGACAATACATTTATAAAAATAATAAAGGTTTTTTTCTCAAAGCTTGCCTTATGCTATATTCAATTGTTTAGAGGAACACCAATGATGGTTCAAGCAATGCTTATTTATTTTGGTGGTAATTTAATATTACTTAACGCAGGAATCCAAACAAGATGGAACGCTTTATTTTGTGGCTTAGTAATTATTACATTAAATACAGCAGCCTATATGGCTGAAATTGTCCGTTCTGGTATTAATTCTATTGATATTGGACAAACTGAAGCTGCTAAAAGCTTAGGAATGAATCATTTTCAAACAATGACTAATATAATTTTTCCACAAGCCTTAAAAAATGTTATTCCAACAATTGGTAATGAATTAATTGTAAACATAAAGGATTCATCAGTTTTAAATGTTATAGGCGTTATCGAGCTTTACTATGTAGGAAAAGATATGATGAACACGGCAATGGTTGTTCCAGCTTTTGCAATTGTTGCAATAATATATTTAATATTAACAATTGTTTTATCACAAGTACTTAAATTAATTGAAAATAAGCTTGATCATGAAACATTAAGTAAATCAAGGAAAATAAAAATGGAGACTGTTACTTATGATGACTAATAATGAAATATTAAGGATTGAA
>CAKPZU010000039.1 GCA_934215405.1 uncultured Bacilli bacterium
GCCAATCCTAATTTATTACCTTTAGTTATTTAATTATTTTTAAACTTTGGACTGTCTACTTGACAAACCCCAGTTCAGCCTGGATAGTTTTTATTTAATATTTAATTAGATATTTAATAATCTAAAGATTCTCTTATTTAATACCATGCAAATGATATCAAGAATCCAAATGATGTTCCAACCTAATAGCAACCTTAATAAAGCTGCTACGATTTTACCTTCAAGTAATCTTGTAATAAAAGTACAAATTGCTGAAGTAACTGGAATAATTACTAAAATCAAACTAACTACATAAGGTAATCCAAATAAATCATTTTGTTTTGCTGCCATTTTATTTTCCTCTTTTCACTAAATTGTTGTTAATTCTTTTTCTTTAGCCTTAGCTAATTCATCAATTTTCTTGCATGAATTATCTGTAAGCTTTTGAACTTCTTCCTCAAGATTCTTTAGTGTATCTTCAGGAATAGTTTTATCCTTTTTAAGCTCGCTAATAGCATCACGACGGATGTTTCTTACAGCTACTTTAGCATCTTCTGCCATCTTTAAACAATCTTTTACAAGTCTATTTCTTGTTTCACCAGTAAGTTGAGGGATGTTACAACGAATGCAAGTTCCATCATTTAATGGTGTAAAGCCTAAATCAGCTAAAATAATTGCTTTTTCAATTTCCTTTAGTTGGTTCTTATCATAAGGCTTAATTAAAATTTGTGTAGCTTCTGGTGTTGAAATATTAGCTATTTGATATAAAGGTGTTTTTGATCCCCAATAATCAATATCAATATCACGAACTAAAGAAGCACTAGCTCTACCAGTTTTTAATTTTCCTAATGATTCTTCAAATGAAACAATAGACTTACCCATTCTTTCATCACAATCCATAAGAACAATGTTATCAAATTCCATAAATTTTCTCCTTTATTTTATTAATGTACCTAAAGTTTTGCCTTCGCAAGCCTTTAGAATGTTTCCTTTTGTATTCATATTAAAAACAAAAATTGGCATTTTATTTTCTTTACATAAGCTAATTGCTGTTTGATCCATTACTTGAAGATTCTTAGAAATTACTTCTTCAAATGTAATGCTATCATAGCGTGTTGCAGTTTTATCCTTTTTAGGATCAGCACTATAAACACCATCTACACCATTTTTTGCTGCTAATATTATATCACATTTGCTTTCAAGAGCTCTTAAAGCCGAACATGTATCTGTTGAAAAATAAGGATGACCTGTACCACCAGCAAAAATAACGACCTTTTTATTATTTAAATCATCATTGACCTTTCTTTGATTATATTGCTCTAAATAGCCATTTAATTCTATTGATGAATAAATAATATTATCAACATTTATTTTATTAAGTGAATTACTTAAGGCAAGAGAATTCATCATCGTTGCAATCATTCCCATAAAATCGCCAATTGATCTATCCATTCCAAGCTTTTCACCAGTTTTACCACGATAAATATTTCCACCACCAATAACAATACAGATCTGAACACCTTCATTAATTGCTTCTTTAATTTCTAAAGCAACATCATCTAAATGCTCTTGGCAGAAAGAATCATTTTCATTTGATAATGCTTCACCACTTAGTTTTAATAATACTCTTTTGTACATATAAATCTCCTTTTTAAAAAAGTGCTTTAGTTTTTAAAGCACTTAAAAAAATTATTTATTGATTTGAGACATTACTTCTGCTGCAAAATCTTCTTGTTTCTTTTCAATACCTTCTCCAACAATGTAGAATGCCATGTTAACAACTTCTGCATGTTGACGTGCTAAATATGAGCCAACAGTTACCTTATCTTCTAAAATAAATTCTTGAGATTCAAGTGATACTTCATCAGCAATCTTATTTCTCATACCAGCATATGCTTTTTCATTTAAAGGACGACCTTGAGCATTTGCAGCTTCAATTCTAATTTGTAATTCTTTTTCAACGTATGCAGTTGGTACATCTGCTTTGTGAATATATGTTGGAACAGTTGCAACTAATTGCATAGCCATATTTGTAGCAACTTCTTCGTCTCCACCCTTAATTACAACAACGCTACCTTTTTTACCGCCAGCGTGTAAATAAGAGCCAAATAATTCATCATCATTCTTTGTTAAAACAACAAATCTTCTAAATGAAATTTTTTCTCCGATTTTAGCAATTGCTGCAACAACTAAATCAGCAACTGTTTGATTGTCTTCAACAACAACAGCATTTGCTTCATCCATATTAGCTGGCTTATTAGCTACAATTGCATTAGCAATCTTATGTAATAATGTTTTGAAATCAGCATTAGCACATACGAAATCTGTTTCACAATTTAATTCAACTAAAGCAGCATCATTTCCATTAATTGCAACATAAGCTAAACCTTCAGCAGCAATTCTTCCTGATTTTTTTGCAGCCTTAGCAATACCGTTTTCTCTTAACCAATCACATGCTTTTTCTACATCATCATTACAAGCATCTAGTGCCTTTTTGCAATCCATCATACCAGCACCAGTTCTATCTCTTAAAATTGGAATTAATTTTACGTTTGCCATTATATTTTCTCCTTTAATTATTCAGCAGTTGTATTTTCTTTTGTTGCTTCTTCTACAGCTTCAGTAGCTGCTTCTTCTTTCTTTTCTTCTTTAACAACTCTAGGTTTTCTATCTTTCTTTACTAATTTAGCTTGTTGAGCTTGTCTTTCTTCGCGTTCTTTTTGCATTTTAGCTTGTCTTCTTGCTTCAGCTTGCTTATCAGTTGACTTGATAACATCAGTCATTGAAATTTCTTCGCCTTCATCTTTAGTATAAGCTACTTCAAGTGGAGCACCTTTAGCTTCACAAATTGCATCAGCCATAACTGCAGTAATTAATCTTACTGAACGAACTGCATCATCATTTGCTGGAATTACATAATCACATACATCTGGATCACTATTAGTATCAACAATTGCAAATACAGGGATGTTTAATTTTCTAGCTTCTGCAACTGCATTGTGTTCAATGCGTGGGTCAATTACAAATACAGCTTGAGGTAATTTTCTCATTTCTTTAATTCCATCAAAGAATTTAACAAGTCTTGCTTGTTCCTTTTTAATTGCTAATTGATCTTTCTTTGGATATGTATCTAAAGTTCCATCTTCGATCATAGCTTCGATTTGTTGAAGTCTTCTAGTTCTCTTTGAAATTGTCTTAAAGTTAGTTAAAGTTCCACCTAACCATCTTTGAGTAACATGGAAAGATCCAGAACGTGTTGCTTCTTCAACGATAATATCTTTAATTTGTTTTTTAGTTCCTACAAATAAAGTTTTTCCACCTTTTGCAGTAATTTCTTTTAATGCGTTATAAGCAGTTTCAACACATGTTACTGTCTTTTGTAAATCAATGATGTAAATTCCATTTCTTGGGCCATAAATATATGGAGCCATTTTAGGATTCCATCTCTTTGTTTGATGTCCAAATTGAGATCCTGCTTCTAATAATTTTTTAATTGTAATAATTGAAGTACCTTCTTGTGGTCCCATTACTACTTCTTTTGTTGCTTCTTCAGCATTAGTTTCAGCTACTGTTTCGCTTACTACTACTTTTTCTTCTTCTGCCATTTTATTTTCCTCCTAGTTTTTTCCGCCACAGCCCTTTGTCTATAAACTAAGTTGGCAAGCTGTGTGTGTATTGCTATTTCATATAGCATTAGTATTATACTTTAAAGTATAATCATATGCAAGAAAAAATTACTTTTTAATGTTAAAAATTCAGTATAAGATATGTTTTTTTAGCCATAATAATAGCAAAGCAGTATGATAAATATACAAGAAAGGATTAAAAATTAATTATTAATAATTAATGGTGAATAAGTTGAAAACAGGAATGGTTAGAAAAATAGATGAGCTTGGAAGAATTGTTATTCCAAAGGAAATAAGAAACACCTTAAGATTAAATATGGGAGATGTTGTTGAAATATTAGTTGAGGATAACAAAGTAATTCTTAAACGATTTTCAACACTTCTTGGTATGGAGGAAGAATTATTTAATATTTGTAAAGTTATTAATGAATTTACAAATTGTTCGATTTTATTTGTTGATAATGAAAAAATAATAGTAAGCTATGGAAAGCTATCACAAATATATATAGATCAAGAAATTAATCCTTCAATTTATAATAAAATACACGCTAATTCTGTAAATAAGACTAATGAGTGTTATATTATTTCATCATATTTAGAGCAAAGGCAAACATTAATTATTCCATTAATTGTTAAAAGTAATGTCGTTGGACTTTTCATTCTCTTTGAAAATGAAAAAGTAATTGCACGTGAAGAATATGAAATAATAAATGCTTTTAGAAAATTTATTATCAAAAATCTAGAAAGTTAAAATTATATACGCTATAATATTTTAGGTGATATTATGCGTATAGATAAATTTTTAAAAGTTTCAAGAATAATTAAGCGAAGAAGTGTTAGTAAGGATATAGTTTCCTTTGGCCAAGTAAAAATAAACAATAGAGTTGCTAAACCATCAACTAACATTAAAGTTGGTGATATTGTTGAATTATCACTTGGAAGCAAAATAATTACAATTGAAATTATGTCAATTGATGAAAGAGTAAAAAAAGAAAATGCCTATAATCTTTATAAAATAATTGGTGAAAAAGATATAATTCCTCCTATGCAATCATAAATTGTAATAGGAGGTTTTTTTATGGACAATCAAACAATAACTATTGAAAATAGAAATACTATATCAATTAATCATGTTAAAAACATCATTAATTTTGATACGAATGAATTTTTAATTGAAACACCTTATGGTAATTTAAAAATAACTGGTAAAAATCTAGCAATTGGTAAAATGGAAACTGAAAAAGAAGAATTAGTAGTTAAAGGCCAAATTGATTCTATTTCTTATGCTTCTTCAAAAGCAAAAGATGATAAAAAAGAAAGTATTTTTACAAAGCTATTTAAATAATGGATTTAAATATACAATTTGAAATTATCTTAATATCTTTTCTTTTTGGTATATTCTTTATGATTTTTTATGACTTGTTTAATGCCATATTTTATTTTAAAAAAGGAAAGATATTAAGATTACCATTTGAAATTTTATTTTTTTTAATATTTAGCTTTTTATTCTTTTTATTAACGCTTAAAACATGTAATGCAAAGCTAAATATCTTTATTATTCTTTTCCTTTGTTTTGGTGTTTTATTCTATATAGCCTTTTTAAGATATTATTTTTTAAGCTTTTATAACTTTATTGTTAGTAAAATAAAGCTTAAGCTATTCCATATTAAAAATAGAATTGCTATAATTAAAGCACAAAGAAAGAAGAAAAAAGAAGATGAAAAGAATAGAAAATCAGAAGAAAGCAATCAAAAGTAAAAACAATCTAAACATTTTATCTATAATCATTTTTATTACTTGTATAGCAACAATAGCTATTTTATTATATTATTATAAACACTAAAGATAGTTTCACATGCTATCTTTTTTTGTTTTGAAGTTATAATTTTAACTTAATTTTTCATTATTTACTCCTTATATTAACTATTAAACATTTGATTAATCTTTATTAAATCATCCTTTTGAATTAAGCCATTTTCATATGCTTTAGTTAGATTAACAAATTTACCTGATTTCCATAGCAAAATCTCTTTATTGCTATATGGATATGAAAATGTTAAATCTTCAATAACAACATCTTTTAAAGCTCCAGTATCTCCTTTATTTAATTCTTTTATTAATATTGCATAGTAGTTATTATAGTAGCCATAATATCTTTCAATTTTTATTTCATCAAGTCCAATCTCACTATTGCAAAAATTTGAAATATAAGATTTTTTAATTTCTAATTCAATTTCTTCCTTTATGTCCAAATTTTCTAAATACATAGTATTATATTGTTTAATAATTTTCTTAATGTCATTCATTGATAATTCCTCTGATTTATATAGTTCTTTTAAATCATAAAAAGCCCCATTTTTCCAAGCCCTCAAAATATTAGAATCATAATAAGTTAATTCAACTTCATCAAAGTAAACAGTATTTATTTTATTAAAAAATGATTCTCCTTTATATGATAGCATTAAAATACAATAGTCATTATATTCACCAATATAATAATTTATAATCACATCACTAGCATTCTTTTCTGATATTGTAGCTACAAATTCATTGAAATAATCTTGCTTTATTTCTGAAATTATTTGTTCATTATCATGGGAATTATTGCCACATCCAACAATTCCAACGAAGCAAAAGAAAATCATGCCTAATATTAAAAATAATTTAGTTGTTTTGTTTTTAAACATATGAATAATTCTCCTTATTATTTATGTGAAATGTAAGCAAAAAAAACTCCCTATAGTATTACCTAAAGAGAGTAGTGCTGTTATTTTATTAAATCCTTAGGTAATTTATAAAAACTATCAAGGCTGTTTAACTCCACTTACATTTTAACAAATATAGGTCACTGTTTCAATAAAACATAAAAATTAATTCATAAGTCTTTTAAATAGTAGTATACTCAATTTTAAATAATTAAAAATATAATGATTACTATCTTTTTTCGACAATTTTCTTATTATGAAAGTGCTATTAATATAATAGAGGTGAGAAGTACTATGTTAAAAAACACTTTTAAAGTATTAATTATTTTTCTTTTATCATTCATTGCAGTTTTTTATAGCTACTATGATTTAAATGTTTTAATTGTTCTACCTTTATTTACATTTGCAATGTTTAGCGGTATTAAATACATGCTTTTTTCATTATTTGGAATAGCAAGTGGTTCATTTGTTTATTACATTTGCTTTAATTCTTATAATAGCATCAGCTTCTTTTTAATAAGTGCCACTATATATATAATTTTATTTTTCCTAGCAAGCTTATTAAATAAAAGACTCATAATTAATTATTTTTTGGCAAATCTAATAAGTATATGTTTAACATATTTCATATATTTTTATGTGAATCAAATACCTTTAAGTAATATGTCTTTTACTATAGTTTTAGCATTTTTTATTAGTGTTATTTCATCATATGTTTTAAAATATTATTCTTTATTTTTCTTATCATTTCAAAATGATTTTTCAAAATTATTATTATATTCATATATCTTATTAGCCATTAATTCTTTAATTTTATATAACAATAAATATTTAAATTATATTGCTTTCTTTTTGACATTATTACTTTTAATAATCTTTGCACTAAAAAATAGTATTACAAACACATTAGACTTAAATGCTTGCTATTTCCTATTATTATTTATTTATAAAGTAAATCTTGATTACAAAATATTTCTACAGCTTTGCTTTACTAGTTTTATACTTTCGATTACTAAAAAGGAAAATCGTTCTTTAAATTCACTTACATTTTTAGCATGTATGACTATAGGCTATTTTATAAATAGTGATGTTTCTTTGGTTGCTTATATAATAATATCGTTAATAGAAGCAGTTTTAATTATTTATATTAAAAAAGAAAATAGCATCCAAAAAGAGGATTTTTATTATCAAACATATCTTAATAATAAAAATGAAATGATTTTACAACTTGATAACTTTAAAAATATGTTTATAACAATGAGTAATAATTTTTACATTTCAAAAATTGATAAAATGCTTAATAGAGTAAATACTGATGTTTTTAATACCTTATGCTCAAACTGTGAAAAGGTTGATTATTGCTATAAAAATAAAAATCATATTTTATTAAACTATTTACGCTTTTACTTATCAAATCAAATTGATGATGAAAAAATAAATTATGTTAAAAATAATTGTCTTAAGCAAAAAGCATATTTTACATTACTTGATAGTTTTACTAAAAATAGCTTATTAGTATCATATGATGAAGAAAAGCAAACTAAAATGAAAGAAATAATTGCCAATGATTTTATTAGCTTTTCTAATGTTATGGATAATTGCACTAATTTAATTAATAATGATCATCTTTCAAACCAGAATAATTTTTATAAAAATATTAAAAATGCTTTAAACAAAGAAGAATTTGATGTTTTATACGTAATTGATCATTCAACACAAAAAAAATATTGCTTTGACATTGCCTTAAAGGTTATATCAAAAGACAAAATCAACAAGCAATTTTTAAAAGTCATTAATGAAATATTAAATACTGAAATGAAAATTCAAAAAATTGAATACGCAACCTTATCATCTAATTATTATATTATTACTGTTGTTGAAGTAGATGATATTACAATTGATTATGCCTTTAAGCAAAGTAATGAATCATTAAATGCTAATGGAGATACAATAAGCTCATTCAGTTGTAATAACCATTTCTACCTTTTGCTTTCTGATGGAATGGGAAATGGTTTAAATGCCAATCAAGAAAGTGAATTTGCTATAAATACAATCACCTCATTAATAAAATCAGGAATGGAAAGTAAAAAATGCATCGATGTTACAAATGATATCATTTTACTAAAGAATGATGAAGATGGCTATACTACCTTAGATTTATTAAAAATTAACACAAAAACATGTATGGCATATTTTTATAAGCTTGGAGCTGTTTCATCATATCTAATAAGGAACAATAAAATAACTGAGATTAACAATTTCTCATTACCACTTGGTGTAAATAAAAAAACATCAATCGAGCCTGTAGCTATTAAAGTATTACGAAATGACATAATAATACTTTGTAGTGATGGGATGATTGATGATTATAATACAAATATAAATTATATTTTAGAGGAAGTCAAAATTGATTCACCTATTGTTATGTGTGATAGCTTATTCACCCATTTAATTGAAAAAAGAGAAAATAAAGATGATGCAACTTTAGCTGTAGTTTTAATTAAATAGCTTATTTAATTACCTTATGGCAAAATCTACATCTAGCTTCATAGCATTCAGATGCTCCAACTAAAACAACAGGGTCACTATATTTAGCAGGCTTACCATTTATTAAGCGCTGTGTTCTTGTTGCTGGAGCTCCACATTGAGTACAAACTGCAGTTAGCTTAGTAACAAATTCAGCACGAGCAAGTAAAGCTGATGTTACCTCAAATGGTTCACCCTTAAAGTTAGTATCAAGGCCACAAACAATTACTCTTTTTTTAGAATTAGCAAGTCTTTCACAAATATCAACTATGCCAATATCGAAGAATTGTACCTCTTCAATAAAAATTGCATCAATTGATTCATTATCAATATAAGCTTCTATTTTCTTTAAATCATGAATATCAACACATTCACATTTACAAAAATTGCCGGCATGTGAAGCAATCATGCTATCTGAATAACGATTATCAATAGTTGGCTTTATCGCTACAACATTTTTTTTAGCATATTCAAAAACCTTAATTCTTTTAATTATTTCTTCTGTTTTTCCAGCAAACATACAGCCACATATTACTTCGATCCATCCTGGTTTATAAGTTCTATACATAATAATCTACTCCTGTAATAAATATTTTTTATATAATTCATCTACTACTTCATGATTAAATGGAAACTCTTTTTTTTCTATTAGCTCCTTAACCTTTTTAAAGTTATATTTAATTACCTCATCAAGTTCATCTGAATAATTAAATATTTTTTTATGCTTTTTATATTCAAATTCATCTAAGGTTTTAACATAATAATTGTTATCAACCTTAAAATCTAAATCATAATCAATATATTTAATAACATTATCTTCAATTATTGATGGTGAAGCAATATTGACATAATAATTTATTCCAGTTGTTTTTATCATACAGACAACATTGAACCATTTTTTCTTCATAAAAATAGAAACTGCCGGTTCTATAGCGTGCCACTTTCTTCCATCTGACTCAAAAACATATGAATGTGTACTGCCAACTGCTATATATTCATCATTTTCTTCAATTAAATAAGTTTGATACCATGTTCTATGAACATTTCCATTATGTTTAAATGCAACAATAACAATTTCTTGACCAACCATACATTTTTCCTCTAACTATCACATATAATTATAATTAAAATGTTATAACAAGTAAACAAAATATCTAATTTTAGCAATTAAAAATTTAACAAAGTAAATGATATTATAAATATTGTATATTTTTCCTTAAAGGCATTTTAATAATTATGAAAAGCAAATTAAAAGTCACTTTAAGTATTTCATTAAAATGACTCAAATTATCTATTTATTTTTGTTTTTAGCTAAGCCCTCTTTTAATGCCTCCATTGTATTAGGAAGCTTATCAATGACTAATTCATACTGATTAGATACTTTATCTCCAACATAGTCATTTGCTGAAAACCAAACAGCACCTTTTATATTTTGAAGATAAGGATTGTTTTCTCTATCATTAAAGTCAGCAAACATGCCTTTAACATAATTAGCTTGAGATTTTTCATTTCTAAAGCGTTCACCAGAATAATTTCCACCAGCACCACAACCAAATTCAGAAATTATCCAAGGATAAGCACTCCAAGTATTTTTGTTTTTTTCATAATATCTCGTGTAGTCTTGCCTAAATGTATAAACATTTACATTATTGCTATTGTTATCCTCATATTCTGTCAATCCTAAGGCTTGAACATATTTTGTGCCAGGGAAATAGCTCATATCCTCTCCCCAATTACAAAATGGAACAGTTGTACCAATTGGATTAAAAATCCAAATACAATTTTGTACTCCTTCTTCTTCAAAAACGTTGTATAAACGACGCCATGTAGCAATAAAAATATCAGGATCATTCAATGTCATCATACCACAATAGCTAGTCCAGTCAGAATTCATTTCATTATTAAGCCTAAATAAAACAGGTTCATTATATTCCTTTAATCGTTTAGCTAAGCTTATAAATTTCCACATTATTCTATCTCTAGCATCGCCTTCAGACCAAATTTTTCTATCCTTACTGCTAGGGCCACGAAGAATATCAAACATTGGTGTTTCACAATTAGTTCTATTGCTTACAGAAACATTATTGTTGTTAGTAGTAAATTGATAAGAAAATTGTAAAACCTTTTTGTTGTTATAGCCATTTCCACCAGCAGTTGCATTAGCACCATTTAAATCAAATGGTTCATTTAAGTGGGCATATGTTGGCGTAATATCAAAATTATAATCAAGAACGCTTTCAAAGCGGCGTATAGTATCTTGCAAATCACCTGGTTTATTAATATTGTATGTATATATACCCCAATCTGTTCTTTGCTGAGTAGATAGCTTAGTAAAATATTTTTTGGTAGTTTCATTCCAGTTTTCATTATAAATTAATGGTAAATCGTTTAAATGATTCTTACTAGTTCCAACGCTTTCAATTTTTGTAAACGTTTTTACCATATCCATAAAGTCATTATGCATATCATTAGTTGATTTTAAAATTACTTGATAAAAGCAACGTGATTGATCTCCGCCAAAAATATCAAATGTACTTAAATCCTTAATTATTGCTATATTATAATATGGTTTTCTAATTAGACCTGGATCTAAGATTTGAATTGAATAAACACTTATTTCATAGCCATTAAGAATTTCTTTATTTTCAAATATAGTATCGTGAGAATATTTTAAATTGTTATCAGATAAATATTCTGGGTTACTAATATATCTTGTTAGCCATTCATCCCTATATGTGCTCCAGCTATAGCCAGTTGGCTTAACGTTTTCCTTTGATATAGTTAATGTATAATCACGATTATATATTTTGCTTCTATATTTTGCTACCTTAAAATCACCAACTACAGTAGTATTAGTTTTTAAGTTCAAAGCATAGCCTTCTGACCTATTAACAAATCTAAATTTATCATTGCTATAAAATATATATTTTGGATCATCCTCTTCGGTAATATTTCCTTCTCTTTTTGAATTATCTAAAATATTATTATAATATAGTGCTTGATTTTTAAGGCCACTGAATTCACCAAAATCCATTTCTGAATACATTAAGCCATCTTCTTTTTTTACGTTTTTTAAATCAATGATGCTTTCATAATTTTCATCAAAAACCTCATCCTCTTTAACTAATTCAACTTCTTCATTATTATTATTTTTGCAGCCTGTAATTGTTGATAGTAAAAAGGCTGATAAGCACATTAATAAATATTTATGTTTCATTTATATACCTCCAATAGCTACTAATCGAATTTATTTAAATAGCAATGCCATTATATCATTTTTTCTAAAATGCTAAAAATATTTATTATTCTTTTAAAATCGATGATATAATTAAAGCAACATTAGACATTAAATATATTTATTATTTAAAATTATTTGTGTTGTTTTTTTAAATGACGCCTTTATCAAAACGCTTTTAGGTTTTTCCTTAACCTTATTATAAACATATTGAATTTCATTAATATATAGTGAGTTTTTATTTAGTTCTTTTTCAAGCTCCTTTAATCTATCAACACGATAAACTAGATAAACCACTCCATCATCCTTTAAGCATTCTTTTAATGATGAGCATAAATTAGCAATATTTAAATTTCCTTCATGCCTTGCTATTGCTCTGTTTTTATTTTTATTAGATTGATTATCGTTAAAAAAAGGCGGGTTTGAAACAATACAATCAAATTTTTCATTAAACCTATAGGTAGTAAAATCACCAGCAATTAAGGATGCCGTCATTTTATTTTCCTTTAAAGTCATTTCACATATTTCTAAAGCCTTAGAATTTATTTCAATACCTGTTGCTATTCCACCTTTTTTTATTATATATACTAATAAAGCTCCATTATTAGTGCCAACATCTAAAACGGTATCATTCTTTTTAATATTGATAAATTCACCTAATAAGCAAGTATCCGTATTAAAATGATACATATCCTTATGCTGTACAACCTTATAGTCAATATGATTGCTTAAATAATCAATTCTTAGTTTTTCATCCATAATAATTACATCTTTAATAAATTATAATAGTATTCTAATTCTTCATTTGCACCATTAAAGTGAGGAAATGCATCTATATTATCATTACTTTTTCTAGGAATAATATGGAAATGTAAATGCATAACGCTTTGCTGAGCGCTAATTCCACTTGCATTTAAAATATTTACTCCCTCAAAGCCACAATCATTCACATAATGATTTGCTATTTTCTTTACTGTATTCATCACATGCGCTAATGTTTCATTATCACAATCTAAAACATTAACAACATGCTTTTTAGGAATAACTAATGTATGTCCATCAACATCCTTAGCAATATCTAAAAAAGCATATGTGTATTCATCCTCATAAATCTTATAGCTTGGTATTTCCTTATTAATTATTTTACAAAAAATACAATCCATAGTATAATCTCCTTTTTATTTAATATAATTATAATTAAAATCCATCCTTAAATAAATTATTTTTTACTTTTACATACTATTTTTGTCGAATTTTTTCTATTTTTTTCATAAAGTGTTGAATACAAAAAAAGTTTTTTTCAAATAGTGTAAGATTATTTTCGAGGTGATAATTATGAATAGTCGCATTTCTATGAAAAACAGCAAGGATGTTATAGTATTTAAGGTTGAAGGTGATTTTGATAATCTTTTGTGTATCAAATATAAGGCTAGCATTGTTGAAATATTAGCTAGAAGAAGCTATGAATTAGTTATATTTGATTTAAATAATGTTAATTTTATTGATTCAAGTGGTATTGGCTTAATTCTTGGAAGATATAAGCAGGTTAATGAATATAATGGTAAGGTAATAATCTGTGGCGTTAATAACCAAATCAAAAAGACATTAGCAATATCTGGAATTGCTTTAATTATTGATACATATGAGGAAATATATGAAAACATTAAAGAGGAGATAATAAAAGCTTATGAATAAAATCGAATTAAGATTTAACGCAACACTTGAAAATGAATCAGTTGTAAGAAATACTATTGGTTTATTTGCTGCTACAATTAATTGTACTATCGATGATATTATCGATGTTAAAACAATTGCTAGTGAAGCAATTTCTAATGCCATTATTCATGGCTATGAGCAGGATAAAGAAAAAATAGTTGAAGTCTGTGCCTATTTAAATAATAATGAATTAACATTAATTGTTAAAGATAATGGTGTTGGAATTGTAAATATTGCTGATGCCTTAAGGGTAAACTATTCAAGTAAAAATAGAAGTGGATTAGGGCTTACTATAATCAAATCACTTTGTGATGATATTCAAATTAAATCCAAAAAGAATGAAGGAACTAAGCTAATAATTAAAAAAGTCTTAACAATTAAAGGTAGCTAAATGGACAATATTAAAGAATACATAATTAAAGCTCAAAATAATGATGAAGAGGCAAAAAATCTTATTGTTAAGGAAAACATATCATTAGTTTGGTCATTAGTTCATAGATTTAATAATTCAATATATGATAAGGAGGAATTATTCCAAATTGGCTGTGTAGGCCTAATAAAAGCAATTAATAAATTTAATACCTCCTATGATGTTTGCTTTTCAACATATGCTGTTCCAATAATTTTAGGTGAAATTAAAAGGCACTTTAGAGATGATGGAGCATTAAAGGTATCTCGTTCCATCAAAGAATTAAATCAAAAAATATATAAGATGGCTGATGAATACTTTAACGAGAATCATATAGAAATAAGCGTTGAAGAGCTAGCAAAAGCTTTAAATGTCAGTAAAGCTGATGTAGTTTTAGCAATTGATTCAAGATATTTTCCAACCTCACTAAATGAAGTAATTTATGAAAAGGACGGCTCAGAAATAACCGTTGAGGAAAGAATAAATGAAAAGGAAAATTATTCATTAATTGATAGGATAACACTAAAAGAAGAGCTAGCAAAGCTTAGTAAAAAAGAACAGCTATTAATAAAGATGCGTTATTACATGGATATGAATCAAGAGGATATTGCTAAATACTTTAATGTTTCTCAGGTTCAAATATCGCGACTTGAAAAAAAGATAATAGAAAAGCTAAAAAAACAATTTGTTTAAAAAATATATAAGCACTCAATAATATAATTGGTGATTATATGATATTAAAAGAGAAAAAAATTCAAGAAATAATTAAAAAAAACTCCAAAGAAAATCATAAAATAGCAAATTGCTTTAATGCCTTTATTTTTGGAGGAATAATTGCTATCATTGCCCAGCTTTTCTTTGAGCTATTTACAAAAAAAATAAATATTGATGCAAATAATTCAAGCGTTTATGCAAGTGGAATAATAATGATTATTTCATTTGTTTTAACGTGTTTAGGGATTTTTGATAGTTTTTCAAGAATTGCTAAAGCTGGAGCAATTATTCCAATTTCAGGCTTTGCTAATTCCATAACATCATCAGCTCTTGAAGGAAAGGCTGAGGGCTTAATATTTGGAATCGGTGGAAAGATGTTTTCTTTAATAGGTAGCGTCTGTACGTATGGAATAGTTAGTTCAATAATATTAGGATTTATTTATTATCTAATAAAGGTGATCAAATGAAAAGCCAAAGCTTCAATATTAGAAATGTTTATATAGATTCAATAGGAATAATTGTTTCAAAAAAAGAAAAAAATGGTCCACTAGGAAAATACTTTAGCAAATATATTGATGATTATTATTTTAATGAAAAAACCTTTGAAAAGGCTCAAAGCAAGCTGGCTAAGGCTGCTATAAATACTGCTATTAAAAAATCAAGCTTTAAGCTAGATAAAATTGATATATCAATAGGAGGGGATTTGTCAAATCAAATATTTTCATCGACCTCTGCAATTAAAGAGCAATGCTTTCCATTTATTGGCCTTTATGCTGCTTGTGCTAGTGGAATACTAGGAATTATTATTTCTTCAATTTTATTAACGCTTGAAAATATTTCTAGTGCTTTAGTTTTTTCAAGCTCACATGTTTGTGTTTCACAAAGGCAACTTCGTTATCCAATAGAATATGCCTCAATTGCAAAAAAAACAACCACCTCAACATTAACTGGTGCATGTGCTATAGTATTAGCAAATAATAAAAATAAATTTAAGGTAAGTAAGGCAACTATTGGAAGGGTAATAGATATTTTATCAAGTAATGTTAATGATATGGGTACGTGCATGGCCTTTGCTGCTATTGATACATTCATTACCCATTTAATTAATAATAATGAAGCCCTTTCTGATTATGATTTAATAGTAACTGGTGATTTAAGCAAATTTGGCTCTAATATCTTTATAAATGAATTAGCAAATAAAGGCTATGATATTAAGGATAAATACTATGATTGCGGTAGCTTAGTTTATGATGATGAGTTACAAAATACATATGCAGGTGGCTCAGGACCTGCTTGTGTAATGTGTGTAACATTTTCATATATTATTAATCAAATGATTGAAAAAAATTTTAAAAGAGCATTAATAATTGGTACAGGGGCTTTACATTCACAAATATCATTTCAGCAAAAGGAAAGTATTCCATGTATTGCTCACGCAATAGTCTTGGAGGTGGATATATAATGATATATTTATTTGCGTTTTTATTTTGTGGGCTTGTTTGTATGATAGGTCAAATAATAATTGATAATACTAAGTTAACACCAGGTCATGTTACCTCTCTATTTGTAGTAATTGGAGTAATATTAGAATTCTTTAACCTGTATGATTATTTAAGAAATTTCGCTTCGATGGGAGCAAGCCTTGTTATTTCATCATTTGGATCAACTATAATGAAAGGAGTAAAAGAAGCTATAGATAATTTTGGAATTAGTGGAATATTTATAGGTGTTTTTAGTAAATGTGGGGTTTTAATTGCCTTTGCTATCTTTTTAGCATTTCTAGCTTCTTTATTTTTCAAGCCAAAATCATGATTCTTA
>CAKPZU010000040.1 GCA_934215405.1 uncultured Bacilli bacterium
CTTGAGTATTGCTCCAAATGCCGCAGTATTTAAATATTGCTAATAAATAATACCACATAAAAATTTTTTTAGCAACATAAAGAATAAAAAAATTGATTTTGCTCAATAATTAGCATGAAATAGCCCTTTATCTTATTTACTATTTTTGTAAATAAGTGTAAAATAATTAAGGAATGCGAGGTGTATTTATGTCTACTCTTGAAATTAAAAATTTACATGTTTCTGTAGCAGATAAAGAAATTCTTAAAGGCATTGATTTAACTATTAAAGAAAATGAAATTCATGCTTTACTTGGCCCTAATGGTAATGGTAAATCAACACTATTATCAACAATTATGGGACAACCAAAATATGTTGTAACTGAAGGAGAAATTCTACTCGATGGTAAAGATGTTTTAAGAATGTCAGTCGATGAAAGAGCTAAAGCAGGTTTATTTTTAGCTTTACAATATCCACCTGAAATACCAGGTGTTATTAATTCTGACTTTTTAAAAGCAGCCATTAATGCTAAAAGTGAAAAACCAGTTTCACTATATAAATTTATTAGTGAACTTGAAAATGCTACTAAGGAAGTTAATTTACCTCTTGACATGATTCATAGAAACTTAAATGATGGCTTTTCAGGTGGTGAAAAGAAAAGAAATGAAATTATTCAAATGAAACTATTAAAGCCTTCAATTGCCATGCTTGATGAAATTGACTCGGGACTTGATGTAGATGCTTTAAAGGTAGTGGCTTCATCAGTTGAGGATGTAATAAAAAGAAATGGTAGTGCTTTAGTTGTATCTCACTATGCAAGATTTTATCAATTAATTAAGCCAACACACGTTCATGTAATTGTTGATGGTAAGATTATTTTAACTGGTAATGAAGAAATTGTAGAAAAAATTGATAAGCAAGGTTTTGATTGGGTAAAAGCAGAATATGGAATTGATGTTAAAAAGAACGATATGCGTCCTTCATCAATTGGACTTTGCGGTGTAAAGGAAAGTATTAAAAATGCAAAATAATGTAATTTTAAATGATGATGCAAAGCAAACATTAACATTTTCTAATATCAAGGATGAAACATATAATATTTCACTCAATAATAACAATTTAAAAGAATTAACAATCAATGTAATTAATTCAAAGCTATCAATTATTGAAAATTTAATTTCATGCTTAAGTGATTGCCAAATATTTATAAACATTGATAATAAATCAAAATTAAATTTATTTACTATTTTAGTTGATAATAAAAACGAATTAGCTATTAATAGAATAGTAAATAACGATGGCGTATATGAATCAATGCAAATTGATTTGTCTAATAATAATGTGTCAAGTAATGAAACAATTAATTTGTCAAAGGATGAAGCAAAGTGTAGTGTTATCGGTGGTATTTATGCTATTAATAGGACAGTTAAAAAATACCAAACAAACTTAAATCATTATGCTATAAATAGTATTTCAAAAGCCCAATTATTTGCCATAAACGATGATAATGCCCATGTAAGTATTTATACTGATGCATATATTAAAAATGGAGCACATGGTACTAAAGCGAACCAAGAAGGTAGAATTATAAACTTATCGAATACATGTTCAGGTATTGTTCTTCCAAATCTACATATTGATGAAAATGATGTTGAAGCATCTCATTCTTGCAGCGTTGGTTCACTTAATCAGGATCATATGTATTATCTTGAAAGTAGAGGATTAAATAAATTGCAATCAAGAAATATTTTAATTAAAGGTTACTTTAATCCAATTCTTGAAAACATAAATGATGAAACAATTAAAGACGAAATCAGTAAGGTCTTACAACAAAGGATAGGGTAGTATGCTAGATATTTTAAAAATTAGGAAAGATTTTCCAATGCTAGATGATAATAAAACTATGCAAGGTCATAAGCTTGTATATTTTGATAGTGCTGCAACTTCCTTAAAGCCAAGATGTGTAATTGAAGCTATGAACGATTATTATTTTAATTATAATAGTAATGTTCATAGAGGTGATTATGATTTAGCAGCTAAGGCAGATAAAATATATGAGGATACAAGAGCTAATGTAGCTGAATTTATAAATAGTGATGTAAATGAGGTTGTCTTTACTGCTGGAACTACAGCATCATTAAATCTAGTTGCTTTGGGCTATGCTTTAAATGTTATAAAGGAAAATGATGAAATTATAATTAATGAAGCTGAGCATGCAAGTAATGTACTTCCATGGTTTGAAGTAGCTAAAAAGAAAAATGCTATAATAAAATATGCTAAATTAAATGATAAAGGTGTTGTAACTCTTGATGCTATTAAAGAAGCAATTACTAATAACACTAAAATTATTGCTATTGCTTATGTTAGTAATGTTTTAGGCGCTAAAAATGAAATTGAAGAAATAATAAAATATGCTCATAGTAAAAATATTATAGTAGTTGTTGATGCTGCTCAAGCAATTCCACATATGAAAGTAGATGTTAAAAAATTAGATTGTGATTTTTTAGCTTTTTCATCTCATAAAATGTGTGGCCCTACAGGACTTGGAATTTTATTTGGAAAATATGATTTATTATGTCAAACAGAAACTTTATTATATGGTGGAGGAATGAATGCTAAGTTTGATAGCTGCTTTAATATGCTACTTAAAAAGCCTCCATATAAGTTTGAAGGTGGAACTCCAGCTATTGCTGAAGTAATTGGCTTAAACGCTGCTATTAATTATTTAAATAAAATCGGTATGGAAAATATCGAAGAATATGAAAAAGAATTAAAAAAATATGCTTTAGAAAAATTAGAAAAGCTAGATAATGTTATTGTTTATAATAAAAATGATTCTGGAATTATAGATTTCAATATTAAGGATGTATTTTGTCAAGATGCTGGAAGCTATTTTAATAGTAAGGGTATAGCTGTAAGAAGTGGACATCATTGTGCTAAGCTATTACCTAACTATTTAAATGTTGTCGGTACTGTTAGAGCTTCACTATATTTTTATAATACAAAAGAAGAAATTGATATATTCGTTGAAGCTTGTAAGCATGGAGGTGACTTTTTAGATGCTTTCTTTAAATGATCCAATGATTAAAAGAGAAATTATTATGGACCATTATGAAAATCCTCGTAATAAAGGATTAGTTGATGATCCACGCTACTTAAAAATTAATATGAATTCTGAGTCTTGTATTGATGATATTGATATTCAAATATTAGTTGAAAATAATATCATTAAAGACTTTCGCTTTGATGGCGTTGGCTGTACAATTTCAACAGCCTCAACATCAATTTTATCAGAGCTTGTTATTAATGAAAGTGTAGAAAAAGCTTATGAAATTATTAAAGAATACGATAATATGATAAAGGAATTACCATATGATGAAATGCTTCTTCAGGAAGCTGTCGTATTTAAAGACGTAAGTAAGCAAGCAAATCGTATTAAATGTGCTATGATTGGCTTTAATGGCTTACTTGAACTTTTAAATTCTTTAAAGGCAGGTGAATAAAATGAGTGATAATACAAAAATAGAAGGTATTGATAATTATCAATATGGCTTTGCTGATAAAGATACAAGTATTTATAAAACTAAAAAAGGCTTAACAAGAGATACGATTATTGATATTTCAAAGCATAAAAATGAGCCTGAATGGATGAAAGAATTTCGTTTAAAGGCTTATGAAGCTTTTGTTAAAATGAAAAATCCTGATTTTGGACCAAATCTTGATTTTTTAAAGTATGATGAATACACATACTATATTAAACCTGCTGAAAAATCAGTAAAGGATTGGAATGAAGTTCCAACTACAATAAAAGAAACATTTGATAAATTGGGCTTACCTGAGCAAGAAAAGAAATTTTTTGCTGGTGTTCATACACAATATGAATCTGAAAGTGTTTATCATAATATGTTAAAAGAAGTTGAAGACAAAGGAGTAATATTCTTAGACACTGATAGTGCTTTAAGATTATATCCTGATTTAGTAAAGCAATATTTTAATACAGTTGTTCCTTTTATGGATAATAAATTTGCTGCCTTAAATGGTGCTGTTTGGTCTGGTGGTTCATTTATTTATGTTCCTAAAGGCGTTAAGCTTGATAAGCCTTTACAATCATATTTTAGAATCAATTCTAAAGGTATGGGACAATTTGAAAGAACCTTAATTATTGTTGATGAAGGTGCTGATGTTCATTATGTTGAGGGCTGTACTGCTCCAATTTATGATAGTGAATCATTACATGCCGCTGTTGTTGAAATTATTGTTAAAAAAGGAGCAAGATGCCGTTATTCAACTGTTCAAAACTGGTCAAGCAATATTGTTAACTTAGTTACTAAACGTGCTTATGTTGAAGAAGATGGCCAAATGGAATGGATTGATGGTAATATTGGTTCAGGTGTAAATATGAAATATCCAGCTTGTATTCTAGCTGGTAAAAACGCTAACGGAACATGTATTTCAATAGCTGTTGCTTCGAAAAATCAATACCAGGATGCTGGTGCTAGAATGATCCATTTAGCTCCAAACACATCAAGCCAAATTATTTCAAAATCAATTTGTAGAGCTGGTGGAAAGGTTAATTATAGAGGAACAGTTCACCATTCAAAGGAAGCTATTAATGCTAGAAGCTATGTTCAATGTGATACTTTAATTCTTGATAACATTTCATCATCTGATACAATACCTAAGAATAGATGCTACAATAATCAATCAATTATTGAGCATGAAGCAACAGTCTCTAAAATTAGTGATGATCAATTATTTTATTTAATGAGTAGAGGCTTAAGCAAGCAGCAAGCTATGCAAATGATAGTTTTAGGCTTTATTGAACCATTTTCAAAGGAATTACCAATGGAATATGCTGTTGAATTAAATCAATTATTAAAGCTAAATATGGAAGGCGCTATTGGTTAATATTAAATTTATTAAAAGAAACTATAAAAATAACATCTTGTGCATATACTTAATATGAGCGAGGTGTTTTTTTTTATGAATTCTTTTATTTATGATTATTATGGCTATAATGTTAAATTATTAGATGATAATACATTTGTTTTTAAGGATTATACGTTTTTATTGTCTAAAACTACTGAAGATGAAAATTCATTAAATAAGCTAAATGAGCTTATTAATTCTCTTTATAATGTGTTTGATGGAAATGTTGTTTATATTGTTAAAAACAAATATAACAAATATATTTCAAGCAGTGAAGGAAATAATAATATTTGTATGCTAACATACAAGGATGAAAAAAATATCGATATAAATTATTTTATTAAAATGCATATGGCATTTTTAAATACCTTTAATTATTACGTTAATCTTGATGATATTATTATCTTGTGGGATCAACGCCTTGAATATATTCAAAATCAATGCTTAGTAGCCTTAAATTTTGATAATGATGCACATATGATACTATATGAATATAGTCAATTTGCTATAGGATTAGCTATTAATGCTTTACAATATTTAAGTGATATGAAAATTGATTTTAATAAAAAGTATTATTTAACAACCTTGACTCATCGAAGAATAAAAAAAATGGATAAATTTGAACTATTTAATCCATTTAATTTAATTGTTGATCATTCAAGCAGAGATTTAGCTGAGCTATATAAAAATAATTTAATTGATTTTGATACTTTATTTTCAATATGTCAAAGCTATTCTTATAATGTTGATGAATATGAATATTTAATTGCTCGCTTGTTATTTCCAACATTTATTTTTGATATAATTGAAGATATTGCAACAGATAATACGATGTATGATTATCAAAAGGAAATATATTATGCTATATCAAAACAAAATGAGCAATTCGATAAGCTAAAATATTTTTATAAGAGAATCTCTCAATTAATGTTAATTAGGCCAATAGATTGGTTGAACAGCAATTAGTTTTTTTCTATTTCGTCTAATAGCTTTTTATATTCCTTATAATAATTTATTGAATCAACATGCCCACAAAAAGCAATAGTACCAGGCTCATTAAATAAGCCTTGATATTCAAAAATAATTATTTCTTCAACGTAAGGTGAAATAGCTTCAAGTTGCTTTTTTAAACGATTGATATTTGCAGGAATTAAAGCTGATTTATAAACATCTCCTTCAAAGGTAAATACTTCAACATCGGCCCATAGCTTACTTCTATTGGCAGCATCATGAGCTTTCTTTAAGGCTTTATAAAACATAGCAGTTTCATTTTCTGTTGTCTTTTTAACGCCAACTTCATCTTGATAAGCAACAAAGTCAACATCAAGCCTTTTAAGCTGATTAATATAATTTTCATCAGCCTTTAGCTTACATGTTCCATATGGAGCAATTAAAGTTTTATATTTATTACTTAAAGAATGAACCTTAGCTGAATAACGATTAACATAGTTAATGAATTCCTCATCCATATAATAGCTTATTTCTGATTCATCTGGAAAATACCAACCATAAAATGACTTGTGAAATGAAAATTGCTCGTGTAATTCATCCATAGCTAAAAATGCTCTTTCAAAGGCACTTTCTTTTGTCATATTTTCAAATGTCTTCCACCAGTTTGAATAAAAGCCAACAGACATAAAAACATTGATATTTAGCTTATCACATTCATCTAATATAACTTCTATTGGATTTTCACATTTTATTTCTTTACTTTTTTTATAATATTTTGAATTATAATAGCATTCATTATATTTATCATCATCAAAATTAGCTGTTTCCATAATAACAATATATTTCATTTTTAATTTAGCTATTTCGTTTACTTTAGCACGCCATTGTGCTTCACTAAAATCATGAATTATTGGATTAAAATATTTTCCTTCAGGTAATCCTAAATGATGAAATTCTAAAAAAGTTCCATTTATTCTTTTTATCATAATATTTCTCCTAGCTTCTTGCTAAAGTAATTATATAATAAGTAATTATGTTTTAAAAGGTAGATTGTTTATTTTTTTATTAAAAGTAAATACTAATACAAGGAGATGGTTTAATGAATAGAATTAAAGATGTTTTTGCTCTTGAAGTATTAGACTCACGAGGTAATCCAACAATTGAGGTTACTATTACCTTAAATAATAATATTAAAGGAAGTGCTATTGTTCCAAGCGGAGCTTCAAAGGGCTTTAAGGAAGCCTATGAATTAAGGGATAATGATAAAAATAGGTATTTAGGAAAAGGCGTATTAAAAGCAGTTAATAATGTAAATACAATAATAAAAAGTGAGCTAATTGGTATGGATGTAACAAATCAATTGTTAATAGATAAAACACTTATATTATTAGATGGAAGTAAAAACAAAGAAAATTTAGGGGCTAATGCAATTTTAGGTGTATCATTAGCTGTTGCTAAAGCAGCGGCTAATTATTATAATATGCCTTTATTTAAATATATTGGAGGTATAAATGCTAAGGTATTACCAACACCATTAATGAATGTTATTAATGGTGGAGCTCATTCAAGCTCTACTATTGATTTTCAAGAATATTTTATAATCCCTGCTAATTTTAAATCATTTAAGGAAGCTTTAAGGGCTGGAAGTGAAATCTTTCATCACTTAAAGGATGTTTTAAAGGAAAACGGCTATGAAACAAATGTTGGTGATGAAGGAGGCTATGCTCCTTTATGTAAAAATGGTAATAAAGAGCCTTTAGAATTAATAATTAAAGCTATCAAAAAAGCCTCATACATACCAGGAAAGGATATATTTTTAGGCTTAGATGTCGCAGCTAATGAATTTTATAATGAAAATACTAAAACATATGATTTAAAGAAAAGTAATGAAGGTAGTAAAACGACAAAGGAAATGATAACTTATTATATAGATTTAGTAAATAAATATCCAATAATTACTATTGAGGATGCTTTAAATGAAAATGATATAGAAGGCTGGAAGGAATTAACCTTAAAACTTAAAGATAAAATTCAATTAGTTGGTGATGATTTATTTGTAACTAATAAAGAAATATTAAGTGAAGGTATTAAAAATAATATAGCTAATAGTATTTTAATTAAATATAATCAAATTGGTACATTAAGCGAAACACTACAAGCTATTAATCTAGCTAAAAGCAATAATTACTCCACTATTATTTCTCATAGAAGTGGTGAAAGCGAGGATAGCTTTATTGCCGATTTAGCTGTAGCTACGAATGCCATGCAAATTAAAACAGGATCTTTATCAAGAAGTGATCGTGCATCTAAATATAATGAACTATTAAGAATTGAAAATACACTTCAAGATGAAGCAATATTCTTAGGCTTAAAGGCCTTTAAAAGATACCAATTTGAATAATTTTGTTGAAAAAATAATCTATTTGCTTATAATTGTAAATGAAAGAAAGATAAAAAAATGAGTAAGATATATTATAAGCAAGTAGATTTTAATGAAAAAATTGATATTAATTATTTTAAAAATAATGAAATAATTAAGCATTTAAATAATTTAAAAGGAACACATAAAGCCCTTTCCTTTAATGCTTACAAATTATTAAAGGAAATTATCTTAAATGAATATAAGCTAAATATTGATGAATTAAAAATGTATTTTAATGAATATAATAAACCTTTTTTTAAAGAGTTTTATTTTAATATATCTCATTGTAATGATATTATAGTTATTGGAATTAGTAATAAAGAAATAGGAATAGATATTGAAGCTTTAAATAAAAAAATGTCTAATGCTTTGAAAAAAAGATTAAACATTTATAATGATATTGAGTTGATTAAAGAATTTAGTAAGCTAGAAAGCTATTATAAAAAAATAGGAACTGGTATTAATATTTCTTTATTAACAAATAAAGTAGATATAACAAGTCAAGTTATTTTAAATTTGAATATTGATTATGTTTTATCAATTGCTATTAGTGATGAAAAATATGAAATAATTAGTATTTAAAATAAAAGAAATTTACATCAAAATTAGTATTACTTACAAATGATAATATTTCTTCATTATTATAAATAATCGAATAAGTATTATCTTTTTTTGCACATGATATTTCAAAATTATAGGCAATATCAATATTATTATTGTTAAAAATAATTACAAAGCCTGGTAAAAATATTAGCTTTTTATTATCAATACTTAAATAAAAATAAGGAACATTACTATAAATATAGCCATTGTAAATTAAATTCTTTCTAAATGAGGGCATTTTTAAGGAAAAATACATATTGATTTGTTTATTATTTTTATTATAGCTAAATTGATTATTTAAAAAATATTCTTTATAATTTTTTAGCCATTTTGAATAGGAAGAAGATGCATACATCATTGGATTATTATTTTTATAAAAAGAAAAATTCATTTTTATTTTACTATAAAAGAAAAAGCCAAAAATATAAAATAAAATAACCCAAATAAGAACAAGCCCAGCTATTATAAATGTATAAATAAACCAATTTATATTTATTTCCTTTACTAAATTTAATATAGCTAATATAATAGCAGCTAGTAATAGTGTAAGTCCAATAATTAAAGAAAATAAATGGCGATTTTTCTCTTTTTTTATAATTAAATTCTTTAGATTATTTTTTAATTCATTCATTTCCTGTTTATCATACATTTTAATCTTTTTATTATCAAAGTAACCTAAAATATGATTATTAATATAAATAAGCTCATAGATCTTCTTCATTTTTAACACCTACTTTTAAAACAATATCATTAGCAATTTTATTTGCACTTGCAAAAGCAAATTGTAAATTATAGCCACCACAAATACCATCAACATTTATTATTTCACCACTAAAGTATAAATTTTTATGAAGAGCACTTTCAAGATTTTCATTTAATTCATTTACATCTACACCACCTGATGTTACTTGAGCATTTTTAAAATCAATTGGTTCAATAACATTAAATGATAAATTTTTAATTGTATTTGCAATATCTAGTGGATTATTACTTTTAGCATTTTTTAAAATATATTGATTTATCATTTTTGCAAACATTCCATCTAGTGATTTGAATTTGCTAATATATTCACATAGCTGTTCAACAGTATAATTATAGGCTAAATCAAGCTTTATAGTATATGACATAAAGTGATTTCTAGCAATTATTGATGAAAGCTGAAAAATTACAATTCCTGATAAAGCATCCTTTTTAAATAAAACCTCGCCAAAATCTTCATATAATAGGGTATTATTAGCATAAAGAGAGGCTTTTACCTTACATCTTAAATTTTCAATAGAAGCTAAATTTTCTTTGACCTTTAAATAAGTAAGTGATGGTTTAAGCTGACATACCTTATGTGATAGCATATTAGCTAAAGTATAAGAATTACATTCTTTATAGTATGTTTTTCCTCCAGTTGCAATAACTAAAAAGTCAGCATAATAATAATTAAAATTTGAAGAGATTAATTCATATTGATTATTAACTATATTAATTTTATTTATCGTTTCATTATTAATGATTAAAGCACCATTAATGCTTTTCCTTAAAACATCTAATACATTATTTGAAACATTTGATAAAGGATAAACTCTATTTTCATTATCAATAGCTGTAAGTAGCCCAATGCTATTAAAATAAAAAACACTATCAAAGGAATTAGCTATATTATAGCCAAATTCATTGTTATAGCAATTAATTGCTAAATTAGTATTAGATAAATTACATCTTCCATTCCCAGAAAGAAGAATTTTTTTGCCACCATGCTCCTCCTTTTCAATTATTGTAATGTCAATATTTGCCTTTTTATTTTTTAAAATACTAGCTAGCATTAAGCCACTAGCCCCACCACCAATTATTACTAATTTCATACTATCACCAATTAAATATTATAACAAATTTTATTACTTATAAAAAGAAAAGTTGGAAGCAATTTTCCAACTTTTTACTTATCACTTGTTAAAGGAGTCTTTTTAATATATAAAATACCAATTGTATGAGGGCCACAATGTGATGAAATAACACATCCAGCATTTGTTACATAAATATTTTTAAATGTCTTTTTAACAACCTCTGGTAAATTATCTAAAATATATTTAGCTTCTTCATCACCCATTGAATGAGTTATAAATAAGTTTTCATCATCAACATGGTGAATGTTTTTAGTAATATCTTGAATTTGTAAATCTAATGATTTTTCATATTTGCCAAACACCTTTTCGCTTAAGATAATAGAGCCTTCATAAACTCTTAAAATAGGCCTAATTCTAAGCATTGTTCCAAAAAACTTTGATGTTCCTGAGCATCTTCCACCCTTATGAAGATATGTTAAATCCTTAACAGAAAATTGTGCTCTAACGCATTTTACAATTCTATTTGCTTCTTTTACTATATCAATAATGTCAACACCATTATCTCTCATATCACAAATCTTTAAAACAGTAAGTCCGATTCCAGTTGATAAATTATATGAATCAATTACATGAATTCTATTTGCTTTATCTTCGCTATAGCTATTTCTTGCTACCATAGCATTTTGAATAGTTGATGATAATTTTGAGCTAATTCCACAAAAGATGATCTCATTATTTTCATCAGCTAAGTATTTATCAAATTCTTGAGTAAATTCTTCAATAGTTATTGCTGCAGTTTTAGGAAGAATATTTAGCTTTTCAACCTCTTTATACATTTCAGCAGGAGTTAATTCAAATAAATCCTTATACATTTTTTCGTTGAAGCAAACCTTTAATGGAATGATTTTAATATTTCTTTTTTCAATGATTTCCTTTGTTAAATCACAAGTACTATCTGTTATAACAATAATATTTTTCATTTTTCATAAGCCTCCACTTTCAAATAAGCCAATATATATTTTATTTCAAAAAAATAAAATATGCAATAATTTTTTCTTGCTAAATAGAGTTTATGGTATAATTAATAAGAAAGTTGGTGACTAGCATGCTAATATTAATAGGACCTAGTGCTGTTGGCAAGACTAAAATTGCCTTAGAGCTAGAAAAGCTATATAAAATAAAAAAGGTTGTAACATATACTACTAGAGAACCACGTGTTAATGAGGTTGATAAGATTGATTATAACTTTATTTCTACCACTGAATTTTTAAGCAAAAAGGAAAATGGCTTTTTTGTAGAAACAACATTTTATAATAACAATTATTATGGAACAGCAAAAAAAGATATTTTAGATGATAGATGCATTGTTTTAGATCCAAATGGCTTAAAGGCTTTTTATGATTTACATGATAATCATATTGTCTCAATTTATTTAAAATGCGATGAAAAGACACGTTATTTAAGAATGATAAATAGAAATGACAGTGAAGAAAACGCTAAAAAAAGAATATTAAATGATAGAAAAGTATTTTCTTTAAATAACCTTAAAAATATCGATTATGTCGTTTCAAATAATAATGAAGATATAAATGAAGTAACAAAAAAGGTTTATAATTTATACAAAACACATTTGGAGAATTTAAAAAATGAAAACATTTGAAGAAATTGAACAATATGCTAAGGATAATTTTGTTCCAATTGCTAGAAAGGATTTTGTTACCTTTTTAAAAAAATTGGTTGTTGCTAATAATTATACTGATATTTTAGAAATAGGTAGTGCAATTGGCTATACAACTATTAATCTAGCTTTATTAGATAATGTTTATGTAACAACAATAGAGCATGATATAAATAGATATAATTTATGTATTGAAAATATTAAGGATTTTAATGTTGAAAATAAGGTTAGTGCTATTAATGATGATGCTTTAACAGTTTTTATTTCACAAAAATTTGATTTAATATTTATTGATGCTGCAAAAGCTAAAAACATTATGTTTTTTGAGAAATATCGTGTTAATTTAAAGGATAAAGGCATAATTATAATTGATAATATGGATTTAAATGACTTTAAGCAGCATGTTAGTATGAAAAAAAGAGTTTTTTATGAACAAAAAATAAATGAATTAAAGGAATATCTTAACAAACTAACTGATTTTGAGGTTTCTTATTTACCAATTGGAGATGGTATTGCTTTTTTAAAGAAAAAGTAAAAGGAGTGTAGGAAGTGGATTTTGATTCTATAAGCTTTAAAGGTATTAATCGTCCATATCAAAAAAGAGTTTTAGATAACTTAGACTCTTATTTAAGCGATAATAAAATTCATATAGTTGCTCCAAGTGGGAGTGGAAAAACAACACTAGGCTTACAAATTATTAAGAAACTAAATAAAAGATGCTTAGTTTTAACACCAAGCATTGCTATACGTGAGCAATGGTTAAATCGTTTTAATAGTGATTTTATAAATTCTTCTAATTTAATAAGTAATGAATTTAATGATAATGCTTTAATTATTTGTATTACCTATCAATCACTCCATCAAGCAATAAAAAAAGGCAAAGATATTGAGGATGAAGATAAAGAAATTGATTATTCAGCATTTAACTTAAAGGATTTTTTAAATAGAAATAATATTCAAACAATTTGCTTAGACGAATGCCATCACTTAAAAAATGATTGGTGGAAATCACTTGAAATATTAACTAGCTATATAGAAAATCCGTATATTATTTCATTAACAGCAACTCCGCCTTATGATTCAAGTATGCAAGAATTTGATAAATATATTGATTTATGTGGGCCAATTGATGATGAAATTTTTCCTCTTGAGCTTATAAAGGATAATTGTATTTGCCCACATCATGATTATATTTATTTTTCATATCCTTCAAAAAAGGAAGAAGAAACTATATTAAAATCATATTCAAATGGTATTAAAATATATGCTAAATATAAAAACAATCAGCAATTAATAGATTTAGTTTTAGGTAATAAGCATTTAAAAGAATTTTATAGCCTAAAGAATTTATATTATGAGGATGATCTTTATTTTCAAGCAATTATGACTTTTTTAATAGAAAACAAACAAAAAGTCCCATTTTTTCTTAAACTTCTATTGAAAAATAAAAAGTTTGATATAGAAAAAATGCAAATTATATTACAAAAGGTATTGTTTGATGATACTTTATCATATGAAGCTAATAAAGCCTTTTTAACATCTTTAAAAAGGGAACTTTCAGCTTTAGGAGTTGTTAATAATCGTAAGGTTTGTATTGTTCATGATGAAAGATGTAATCAAATAATGTCAATGTCCTTATCAAAGCTTAATTCAATTGAAGCTATTGTAAAAAGTGAATACACAGCATTAACAGATAATATGCATTGCTTGATTTTAACTGACTATATTAAAAGTAATACTATAAGCTTAATTAATTCAAATACAGAAATTGATTGCTTTGGAACGATTCCTATTTTTGAGCATTTAAGAAGATGTAATGTGGATGGTATAAGTCTTTGTTGTTTAACTGGGACAATTTGTATAATACCTAAAAATTGTTGTGATTATTTAAGTGATGAATTTGAATATAAAGAAATTAATAATTCAAATTATATTTCATTAAAAATAAATAATACTAATAAAAAGAGAATAGTTTTATTATTAACAGAATTTTTTGAAAAAAATTTATTTAATGTTTTAATTGGAACAAAGGCTTTACTAGGTGAAGGTTGGGACTCACCAATTATTAATACTTTAATAATAGCAAGCTTTATTAATTCTTATGTTTCTAGTAATCAAATGCGTGGAAGAGCTATTAGAACTAATAATGATGCTAATAAGGTTGCTAATATCTGGCATTTAGTTTGCTTAAATCCATATGACTTTAATTATTCTACTGATTACTATGCTTTAAAGAAACGTTTTCAAACCTTTGTTGGAATTGATGTAAATAATAATTTAATAGAAAATGGCTTAGAAAGATTAAACATAAATAGTATTCCTAAAAGTATTGATGATATTAATAGCTTAAATAATTATATGCTAAAGGAATCAAAAAATAAAGAAAAGGTTAAAGAAGCTTGGCTTACTTGTATAAATTCAGCTGCTGATATTTCATCCCTTAATAAAATTACAAGCGTTAGTAATAAAAGATTAAAAAAGGAATATTCATTTTTTGCTAGTTTAACTAATATTTTATTATGTGCTACTGCCTCATTTATTAATTATGGCTTATTAAAGAATTTATTAAGAAGTAATGTTTTAAATATAATTTCTATTCTTATATATTTAGTTATTCAAATTTTTATTGCTATTGCTTTTATAAAAAATTTTTTAACATTTATTCATTTATCAAAGCCACATAGAAAACTAAAACTATTAGGCTTTGTAACATTAAATGCTTTAAGAAAAGCCAAAATAATCCAATCAAATAATATTAAAATCAAAGTGCTTAAAGAAAAAAATAAATTTTCAAATATTTATTTACTTAATGCTTCAACATATGAGCAAGATATTTTTTCAACAGCAATTAAACAATTGTTAAATGATGTAAGCGAAGCAAGATATATTTTAGCTCTTCCTAAGTATTTCTTCCAGTTTGAATATTATGTTGTTCCAGACACTTTTAAAAAGAATAAAGATTTAGTTAAAATATTTAAAAAAGAGTTTTATAAATTTATTGGACCTTCAGAAGCAGTATTTACTAAAAATAAACAAAATAGATTAAAAGTAATAAAGGCGAGAAGAATTTATGAAATAAAGTATAGCAATATTGAAATATTTACTAAAAATAAATTATATAACAAAAAATAAAGCCTTAGATGACTTTATTTTTTTCTGGTTATTAAGCATTTTCAATTTTAACCCATTTAGCATACAAATGTTCAATTTTATTATCAATTAATAAATTTAAATTATCATTATCTAATTTATTTGTATAGTTTTCGTCAAAGTATAATCCTTCAAAATCATATTCATCTTTAGGATCAGCAGGCGGTAAAAAATGATTAAGTCCACGATTAGCTATATCACGACATGTAAATGGAATTATTTCAACTTCATTGTCTGCGCCAATACGATATTTATATATACTCACCATATATTCAATTGGAATTTCTTCTACTTGAATGTACATAAAATCATTATTATAGATATTACTTGTAAAAGTGCTTTCATCTATTTTAAATGTGTATTCATAGTATTTTTGCGAATTTGGAAGAGTATAAACATTTTTATTATTAATGAGTATATCATTATTGTTTATGGAAAAACTATCACCATTTTGTAGTTTATAATCCAATAGTAAATTGTTGTTTTTATCAACAAATTTAACATTTCCATCATTAACTAAATTAAGAGTTAAGTTTTCATTAATATTATTCCATGTTCCTTTAATAGGGTAATATTTATTATTTTCATCAACAAAGCAAGTGTTATTATTGTCTAAATAGCTAGAAAAATCGTATTCATCTCCATAACTTAATGTTTCATTGACAATTTTTCCATTAATATTCAATGAAGCATTAGTAATTATTTTAGAAAATGAATAATCTATTTCTTTATAATCAGGATCTTCTATATAAGTATTATATAAACTACTTGGCATATAAACATTTAGATTTGGATTATTACCTTTAAAAGATGAACTATATGCTATGGTATTTCTTAATATTGTGACTTTTTTTAAATGGCGATTATTGATAAATGCATCTGGCATTATATATTTTACATTACTTGGAATAGTTATTTCTTCAACAAGTGTATTATCGAACGCTCTGCCAGAAATATATTTTATATCACTTAAATGAGTTTGATTAATAATTTTTTCTTCTCCTTTGTAACTTACTAAGCATTTACCTATTTTAGCAAAATCTTTTTGCTCTTTATACCATTTAGTTTCCAAAAATGGTTTTCCGTTTAGACATAACCATAAAGATGAACCATGAATGGTTTTTAAATTATTACAATTAAAAAACGAATTATTATAAATAACTTCAACATTGCAT
>CAKPZU010000041.1 GCA_934215405.1 uncultured Bacilli bacterium
TTATAAGAAACTGACTTTTTCTTTTCAATTCTTTGTGGGCCCACAATTTTTTCCCCACAGTTTATTTTAAAGAGCCTAAAAAAGGCCAAATGGCCTTTTTTAAATGGTTTAATATTGATCTTCTTTATCTTCAATAACTAGATCACATGCAAATTCTTCAGCATATTTTCTTCCTTGCTTAACGCATTCTTGCTTTGTTTGATAATGCTTAGAATAAACATGTCCATCTGGAGCTTGAATTTCCCAGTTGTTTTGTTCAGCACATGGTCTACATATAACTTTTTGTTTTCTATTCATATTGTTTCTATTCCTTTCTACATTTTTATTATGGCTAAAAAAATAAAAACAATACATAAAATTAATAAGAAACTACTAAAAGCATTTTAAAGTTTTCTTCGCCATATACAGCATGAGGAATATTTTTAGGCATTATAATGCTTTGATTTTCAGTTAAATGGTATATTTTACCATCAATTGTAAATTGACCCTTTCCTTCTAAAAGAGTGACTAAAGCATCTCCACCTGCAGCGTGAGTTGATATCTCCTCACCCTTTGCAAAAGAAAATAAAGTCATACTAACTAGTTCATTTTGAACTAAAGTTTTACTAACTACTTGCCCTTCTTGATATTCAATTTCATTTTTCAAAGTTAAAATCTTTTCTTTTTCAATATTTTTATACATTGTGTTTCTCCTTTTAATTGAAAATATGATTACTAAATTGTAAATTATACAATCTAGCATATTCCTTATTTAAAGCCATTAATTCATCATGGCTTCCACACTCTTTTATTTTACCATCATTTATTAGCATTATTCTAGTAGCATTTTTTATTGTTGATAATCGATGAGCAACAATTATTGTAGTTCTTCCTTCACTTAGCTTATTTAAAGCTTCTTGAATTAATAATTCTGTAGTATTATCTAAAGCACTAGTTGCCTCATCTAAAATCAAAATTGGAGGATTTTTTAAGAATACTCTAGCAATAGAAATACGTTGCTTTTGACCGCCTGATAGCTTAACTCCTCTTTCTCCAATTGTTGTTTCAAACTTATTTGGTAAAGACATAATATAATCATATATATTGGCATTTTTACAAGCATTAATTACTTCATCATCAGTAGCGTCTAATTTTCCATATAAAATATTTTCTTTAATTGTTCCATTAAATAAAAACACATCCTGCTGAACAATACCTATTGCTCCTCTTAAGGCTTTAAAGCTTAAGTCATTAATGTTAATTCCATCAATGGTAATATTTCCTTTACTTGCTTTATAAAAATTTGGTATTAAATGGCAAATAGTAGTTTTTCCGCCACCTGATTCACCAACTAAGGCAATTGTTTCACCGCTTTTAATATCAAATGAAACATCATTTAAAACATTAGCAGTAGTTTCATAAGAAAAGCTTACATGATCAAATTTTATATTTCCGTGTAAATTTACATTAGTAATTGGATTTTTTACCTCTTCTTCTACCTTTTCATCCATTATTTCAATAAATCTTTTAAAGCCAGTAACGCCATCTTGGAATTGCTCAACGAAATTTATTAAGGTAGTAAGAGGATTAATAAACATATTAATTGAAACAATAAATGTAGTATAATCAGCTAAATCAAGTGTTCCTTTAATTGCTAAAATACCACCAGATATAATACAAACAACGTTAAATAAATCTAAAACAAAGGCTGTTGATGATTGAAACATTCCCATAGCCTTATAGGCTTTAGAACGTGATTTTACATATTCATTATTACTAACTTCGAATTTTTCTAATTCTTTTTCTTGATTTGTAAAGGCTTTAGTAACCCTAATACCAGTAATTGATGATTCTAAGGATGAATTAATTCTAGCAATATTTTTTCTATTTTCACTAAAGGCTTTATCCATTTTCTTTCTAAGCAATAATGAAATTGTAACAAGAATAGGAACGCATAGTAAAATAATTAATGCAAGTAACCAGTTTATTGTAAATAGATAAACAAATGAACCAACAACCATTAATCCACAAATAAAAAAGTTTTCAGGTCCATGGTGAGCAAGCTCTGAGACATCTTGTAAATCATTTGTTAAACGTGACATGATTTTCCCTGTTTCATGCTCATCATAATAAGAATAAGGTAATTCCTCTAAATGTGAAAACATATCTTTTCGCATTTGTGCTTGAATCCTAACTCCCATAACGTGTCCTTTATATTGGACAAAGAAGCGTAAAAGCATTCTAATTATGTATAAAATAAATAATGAAATAGAAAAAATAACAATCATTTTGATATTTTTTTCTGGAACATATATTTTAAAAACCTTATTTGTTAATATAGGATATAGCATACCAATAATTGAAACTAAAAATGAAGCAGCCATATCAAGAGCAAATAGCTTTTTATGTGGTTTATAGTATGAAATAAATCGTTTAAACATTTTAACACCTCCATTTTAAAGAAAAGTCACATAAAAATGTGACTATATTTTAGGATTATTGCAATTTTTATAAAACTCTTCTTGAAGTTTTAATGAAACATCATCATCCTTAATTATTTTTATTACTTTTGCAAAATTATTAATATACATTTCAGTTAGAAATTTACCTTTTTCTGCTGTTGCATCGCTTGGATCACCAGCTATATGATCTGGATGGTCAGCATACCAATTAATTGCAGAAAATACCCCATTTTCTCCTAAAAATGAATTCCTTTTAAGTTCAATAGTTTCTTCAACCTTTATTGTTTCTAAATGAACTGTATTTGGATTTGTATACATTATTTCACTAGTTTCCATAACATCAGCATGGCCAGAGCCTCTTAATGGACCATTCATTTTTAAAAATTCCTTCATTTGTGCTTCACTTCTTGTATGAGCATTATAAACATATACAATATAAGGATGATATTTTTCAAGACGAGATTGAGCAAAATATCTTACAAAATGATTTGCTCCACCATGTCCATTAACGATAATTATTTTATGATAGCCATTACGAGCTAGCTCATCGCATAATTCTTCAAGTATTTGAAATTGTAATTGGCTTGAAATAGATAAACAGCCAATTTTATGTTGAGCCTCACTTATAATTCCATATGGAGCAATTGGTACTACTAAAGCTGGCTCTATTTCACTAGCTTTAATAGAAATATTATTAGCAATAAACATATCTGTTCCTAAAGGCATATGATATCCATGCTTTTCAAGGCAGCCAATTGGAATAATTGCTACGCCTTTAGTAATCTTTAAGGCTTCTTTAAATTCAACATCAGTTAAATCTTCCCATCTCATAGCTTATCTCCTTATCTAACCTTTTCAATACGCATTAGATTTGTACCATCAATTTGTCTTGCAATACCTGCAACAACAATTAAAATATCATTTTTCTTTACATAAGGCATTGTCTTAGCCTTGTCTATAGCTCTAATTGATAATTCCTCAGTTGAGTAATATTCATCCATTAAATAAGGAAAAACATCCCAAGACATTGAAAGCTGATGATAGGCCTTTGTATCAGTTACTAAGCCAATAATAGGCATGCTTGGTCTAAAGCGTGAAACCATCATTGCTGTTTTACCAGTTTTAGTACATACAACTATAGAAGCAGCATTTAAATCAAAAGCTGCATTAACGCTTGAATGGCTCAAGGCGTCAGCTATATTAGTTATTGAAAAATTAATGTTTTTAAAGTTAGTTTTATAATCAATATTAGCTTCTGTATCCTTACAAATTCTAGTCATTGTTTTTACAACCTCAACAGGATAATCACCAACTGATGTTTCACCAGATAGCATAACACAGCTAGTTCCATCATATACAGCGTTTGCAACATCTGATACTTCAGCTCTTGTAGGACGAGGATTATGAGTCATTGATTCAAGCATTTCAGTAGCAGTAATTACTCTTTTACCAGCTAAATGAACCTTCTTAATCATATTCTTTTGAATGGCTGGAATTTGTTCAATTGGTATTTCAACGCCTAAATCACCACGAGCAACCATTACTCCATCAACGAAATTCATAATTTCATCTAAATTATCAATACCTTCTTTATTCTCAATTTTAGCAATTAAGGAAATACTATTTCCATTATTGTTATCTAAATATTCACGAACCTGAGCAACCTCGCTGCCTCTTGAAACAAATGAGCACGCAATATATTCAACATCATTTTTAATTGCAAAATTCATATCATTAATATCTTTTTCTCTAATAAAAGGCAAATTAATATGAGTGCCAGGGAAATGCATATTTTTATGATTGCCAATAGTTCCGTTATTTTTTACCTCACAATAAATTAAACCATTTTCAATTTTATTAATTTCGCAATCTAATATTCCATCATTTAATAATATATGTCCCCCAATAAAAACATCATTAGCTATATCTTTATAATTAATTGGAACAATATTATCATGTGCTTTAATATTTTCACCAGTAAAAATAATATTATCACCCTTTTTTACTAAAATAGGATTATCAACCTGTCCAGTTCTAACCTCTGGTCCTTTAATATCAACCATTATAGCAAGTGGAACCTTTAAATCCTCACGAACCTGCTTTACAATGTCCATTGTTTTTTGGCAATCCTCATAGCTACCATGTGCCATATTAAAGCGGACAACATTCATTCCAGCCTTAACCATATCACATAATACATCATAAGTATTACTAGAAGGACCAAGTGTACAAATTATTTTTGTTTTTCTCATATGAATTCGCTCCTTTTTGAAAATCAAAGTAATTATATCATAAAGAAAGAAAAACTAGTAGAAAAAAACTACTAAATGATTTATAATAGTAACAAGTATTTACTTAAAAGAGAGATAATAAAAATGAAAAATATAAAGAAATTTTTGCTAATAGTTTTAATAATAATATTAAATTCATGTGATATAAATATTTTAACAAAATATGAAAAATATGTTAATTATAAGTCTTATAACATTCTTCCAAATAGTGGTATGATGTTTAATCCGATTAATACATTAGATATAAATTGGCTAAATGGAAATATAGAAATTACTAAGAGTACTGAATACGATAAGGTAACAATTTTTGAAAAGACAGCTGATGAATATAAAAAGGATGATTTTTTATGCCATTATTATCGTAAGGATGATACCTTATTTGTTAAATATGCTAAATCTAATATATCTATGCCAAAGAAAATTAATAAATCATTAAGTGTTTATATTCCTAGTGATATGAAGCTAGATTGTATTAACATTGATGCGGTTTCAAGTAATATTAGCTTATCTAATATAGCAATTAATTCTTTAGATGTTGAAACTGTTTCGGGGAAAATAGAAATAAGTGATACAAATATTAAGGAAATGAATTTTGAAACAGTAAGTGGAAATATTATGGCATTTGTAGATAATAATACTACTAAGGTTAATGTCGATAGCGTAAGCGGTTCAATAATTTTATCAGTATGTGAAGATATAAAAGGCTTCGAGGTCGATTTTGATACAAAAACAGGAACCTTTACAAAGGATTTTGATGTTGTAAGAAATAGCAAAAATAATTATGCTTATATGGATTCATCTTTATTATCCTTAACTATCAAAACAGTATCAGGTAATTTATCAATTGCTAAAAATATTATTGACAAAATAAATAATAGTAGAAAAAAATAAATTAAAAATTTATCTTATTTAGCATATCAAATAAAAATGTATTTGATAATTGCGTTTATTAGTGGTATTATATTAGCGGTGAATAACCTAAAAGTAATTATGGAGGATATAATTTATGTCAAATGAAAAAGTTGTTCGTGTAGCAATTAACGGTTTTGGAAGAATTGGTAGATTAGCATTCAGACAAATGTTTAATGCTGAAGGTTATGAAGTTGTAGCAATCAACGATTTAACTTCTCCAAGAATGTTAGCTCATTTATTAAAGTATGATTCAGCACAAGGAAGATACGCTTTAGCTGATACTGTAAAGTGCTCAGAAGAAGGCGCTGAACAAGGTTGGATTGAAGTGGCTGGAAAAAGAATTGATATCTATGCAGAAAAAGATGCAAATAATTGTCCTTGGGGCAAACTTGATGTTGATGTTGTTTTAGAGTGTACAGGTTTTTACTGCTCAAAAGAAAAATCAATGGCACATATCAATGCTGGTGCTAAGAAAGTTGTTATTTCAGCTCCTGCAGGAAAAGATTTAAAGACTATCGTTTATAACGTTAACCATGAAACATTAGATGCAAATGATCAAATCATTTCAGCAGCTTCTTGTACTACTAACTGTTTAGCTCCTATGGCTAAGGCTTTAAATGATTTTGCTCCAATTCAAAGTGGTATTATGACTACAGTTCACGCTTATACTGGTGACCAAATGGTATTAGATGGACCACATAGAAAAGGTGATTTAAGAAGAGCAAGAGCAGCAGCATGCTCAATCGTACCAAACTCAACTGGTGCTGCTAAAGCTATTGGCTTAGTAATCCCAGAATTAAATGGTAGATTAATTGGTTCAGCTCAACGTGTTCCAGTTCCTACAGGATCAACTACAATTTTAGTAGCAGTTGTTAAATCTGATAAGGATGTAACAAAGGAAGCTATCAATGCTTATATGAAATCAGTTGCTAACGAATCTTATGGATATACTGAAGAAGAATTAGTTTCATCTGATATTATTGGTGCAACTCAAGGATCAATCTTTGATGCAACACAAACAATGGTTATCAAACTAGAAAATGGTTTATACCAAGTACAAGTTGTAGCATGGTATGATAATGAAAATTCATACACATCTCAAATGGTACGTACAATTAAGTACTTCTCAAATATTAAATAGGCCTAAGGCCTATTTTTTTTACCAAAAAATGCTAAAAGAAAAATTAAATATAAAATCATATGATGAAATAAGTAAAAAATGGGATGAAATTAGAAGTAATAGTACTATTAATCAATGTGTTGTAGCCTTTGCTAGTCTTTTAAAAAAGAATAGCTATATTTTAGATATTGGTTGTGGGACTGGCTGTCCTATCGATGCTTATTTAGCAAGTAATAATTTTAAGATTTTAGGAATTGATAGTTCAAAGGAAATGATTAAAATCGCTAAAAGTAAAAATATTACTAACGCTAAATTTATTAATATTGATTTATTTTCCTTTAAAAGTAAAAGAAAATTTGATGCAATAATTGCTTTTGATAGCTTGTGGCATATTAATTATTCAAAGCAAGAAAAAATATATAAAAAATTATCTTTATTAATTAAAGATGGTGGTTATCTAATGTTTACTTGTGGTAAAAATGATGATGAAAGATATGGAACTATGCTGAATAAGAAATTTTACTATGCTTCACTTTATAAAGATGAAGTAGTAAATTTGTTGTCAAATAATAGCTTTAGTATTGTTTGTTCCTTTATTGATTATGTTGAAAAAACTACAGGAAGTAGAGATTTATTAATAGTTGCAAGGAAAAAAGGCCAATAGGCCTTTTTAGCTTGTATGTATATAATCTAAGAGTAATTTAGCATAGCTGCTTTTACATCTATATAAGGAAGTTGAATTTTCACAATGATTACCTTCTAGTATTAATAGCTTTATATTTGCATTTTCATTGAATGCTTTTATAGTATCATAAAGAAGCTTATTTTGACTTAATCTACAAGGAATATCATGAGTATATGCAATTAATAAAACCTTATTGAATTTAGTCTTTTCATTTATATAATAAAGTGGTGCATATTCATCAATTCTTTGTAAGCTACTATTTAATTTTTGGCTTGCTAATACATTAAAATGCGTAGTTGCTTGCCCTGATTCAATAATATAGCCTTTAATATCTAATGGCTTGATTTTAAAGAGCTTATAATATTTAGTATTGAAGCATAGCATCATAGCAATATAGGCTCCAGCAGATTGACCAGAAATATAAATATTACTTTTAATATCGTAGCTCTTTAAAAAATCAATTACATATTTAATGGCATTTGCAGCATCTATAAAGTAATCCTCATAATTATCATTATCTAATAATCTATAATTAATTGCTACAAATCCAACACCATTTTTGGCGATTTCTTTAGCAATATCATTAGCGTCCTCTTTGCTTCCACTATTTAAGCCACCACCATGAATATGAATAATAACATCATAAGTATTTTTATCTATTGGTAAATACATATCTAATTTACAGTATTTATTATAAGAAATATCTTCAAATTTAGTATATAGCTCCTTTGTATCATTATTAGGAATGTTAGTATAAATAGATGGAGTAACATCAAAAGGATTTTTCAAAGAATTTAGGATTGCTTCCTTAGCTATATTAAGATAAGGAATAAACCTTAAAGGTATTAAGGATAAATCCATATCATCAATATTAAAATTAGTAAGCAAAATAACTAAGGCTAAGCCTGTAATAAACTCTCCTAAATCTTCAAGGTGATAACCATCCTCTAAAGTAAAGGTATCTAAAAGATATGATGTTCTAGCATTTTGAATAGTTGTTGCAAGAGGAGTGATAAATTTAAATTTTTTATTTGCTAGAATTTTAGTTTGCACACAATTTATGATACTTTCATACATTGTCTTTTGATTGTTATTATATTTTATATATTCAGCATGCTGGCAGTTTTTTGAATATGCCCAGGTCATATTCCAGCCAATTAAGCAATTAATATTTAAAAATGATTTTATATAATCATATAGCTTATTTATATCTTCATTATAGGTAGTGATTTCTCCACTTTTACCACTAGCTTGTTGCATAGTTACAAAATCCCATTTTTCATCAATTAAGCCATCCTTTAATGAATAATTATCATAGTTAACAAATACTCCAGCTGTATTTTTACGATAAATATAAGCCTTTTTATCATTAATGGCATTATCTAAATGAGTTTTTATTTCACATCCTGGTATATATAGATTGGCAATTATAATTTCTTTAACATTAAAGCTGTTTAGAATTGAGTACAAATATTTTGTAATATTATCGGAAAAGCTATTTCCAACGCATAATAATTTAAATGATTTCATAAATTTTTCCCTCTTTTAATTACATTATACAAAGAACAAATATTTATTTCAATTTATATGTTAAAATGTATATAAAATCAACATATAGCAATATTATTATAAATAAACACCTTGCTATGAAGTAAAAAAAAAGTTATAATAATTAAAATTATTAATGTTTGTTTATTAAACAAAAGGATGGGTGGACTATGGAAGTAGAAAAAAATAATAATAAATCAATAGTATGTCCACGTTGTAAACAAAAGCTTATTTCAACAAATCAAGTTTGCATTAATTGTGGATATGACTTATCAAATGAAAATAAGGTTGAAGAAGAAAAATTATCCTTTGGCCTTGAAACGCCAACTACAATAATTAAAATAAATAAGAATGAGAAAACTATTTCTCAAATTGAAACTAAGCCTATTTATATTACAAAGGTAATTAAGACTATCTTAGTTTTATTAACATCCTTATTAGGTATATGCTTTTTAATTGTTCCACTATTTTCAGAAAATAATGTTTTTGCCTATACTGAAGCTATTACTAAATATTATGATTTTAGTGGGATAAATGACAATTTAGTAATTAACGATACTACCTGCTATATTTCATTAGTAAAAAATTTAAGTGCCTATTATCTAAATTTTAACCATATTATGGATGCTTCATTTATTTTTTCAATTTATGAAATATTAATTATAATATTAGTAGCGGTTATTGTAATTACAAGTTCTATTTTATTCGTTAAGGCTTTAATTAATTTGAGTTTAAATAAAAATTATTACTATAAAGGAAGCGTTGGCTTAATTCTATCAGTTTCCCTTATATTAATATTTGCCTTAGATTGTGGCGGAGTAGGATTATATACCTTATCGCTTTTGGCAGTCTTTTATTTATTAACAATTTATGTTTTTGAAATAATTACTCATGAAAAGAAATTCATTTTGAAAAATCTTATACATAAATCAATTTCTTTTGTTTTATTACTAGCTTTATTAATTACTTCAACAATTGGCTTAACAAATTTAGATATAGCTAATGGTGCTAACCTTTATAATATGGAATTAAATAAATATAGTGAACTTGGTAAAATGAGCTGTAAGGGTTTATTTTTAGAAATGATTCAATATGTACAATGCACTAGCGGTGATGATTATTTTACTAAAATATCTTTAACAATTAATTTACTTTGTTTAATTTTTCAAACAATTTATTTAGTATGTATTGTGTTATCATTAGAAAACATATTAAAGGGATTATCAAAGCAAAATCTAAGATTTCCAATTAAAAAGATTATTGTTTCAGCAGTGGCTTATTATGCCTTTGCAATTTCTTTATTCGTCATTAATAAAATGGTCAATGATGCTTCATTACAGGATTATGTTAATAGCATTGGCCAGGTGGCTTATGGAAAATTTAGTAATGAAGAAGTAATTTATGCAAAGAATAGTACTAAGGTATATACCTTTAGCGTAGCATATTATATATGTGGTATTTGCTATTTGCCTATAATGATATATACTATTATAGCAAAGAATTATTGCTTAAAAAAGTCATATTAAGGAGGGCTATAAATAATGAATATTTGGCATTCAATTGATGATAAGAGAATCAATAAGGATAGATTTTATGCGTGTATTGAAATTTCATCAGGCAGTCATAACAAATACGAACTTGATAAGGAAACAGGATTATTAAAGCTAGATAGAATTTTATATACATCAACACATTACCCAGCAAATTATGGTTTTATTCCTAAAACCTATGCTGAGGATAATGACCCACTTGATGTTTTGATTTTATGTAATGAATCAATAATCCCACTTACTTTAGTAGAATGTAAGCCAATTGGTGTTATGCATATGATTGATAATGGCCAAGCAGATGATAAAATAATTGCAGTATGCATCCATGATCCATTTTATAAGGATTATAATTCAATATTTGATTTGCCAAGCCATGTTAGTGATGAAATAAAACATTTCTTTAAGGTTTATAAAAGCCTAGAAGGTAAAAAAACTATAGTTGAAAATGAACTAGAAGGACCAGATATTGCTCAAAGTGTAATTTTAGATTCAATAAATAGATATAAAGAAAAATTTAATAAGGAGTAAGTAATTATGGACTTAATTGAAAAAACATTAGTTGATTATATAAATGAGGTTGATTCATTAAAATCAGCACCAGGCGGTGGAAGCGTTGCCGCATTAGTTGGAGCTCTTGGTGTATCATTAGCTAAAATGCTTGGTCATTTTACAATGAATAAAAAGGTTTTTAAAAATGCTGAAAAAAGAAGCCAAAACCAATTTTTAATTGCTTTTGATACATTGAATCATTATAAAGATTTATTACTTAAGGGTGTTGATGATGATGCAATTTCTTATAATGCTGTTGTAGAAGCTTTAAAAACCAAGGATGAGGATAAAATTCAAAAAGCTATTAATTATTCAACATTTGTTGCCTATGAGATGCAAGAATCTGCTTATAATGCTATGATTTGTGCTAGTAGATTAATTAAGCTTGGAAATAAATATTTATATTCTGATTTAATATCTAGCGCTATTTTACTACATTCATCTAACGAAATGGCTTCATTAAATGTTAAAGCAAATGCTAAAATGCTAAATGATGAAAAGACTAGAAATAATTATTTATCTCAAAGTGATTCTTTAGTTTTAAAGTCATTAAAATTAAAGAAAAAAATGCTAAAATTATTAAACAATTAACCTAAATATTAAGGCAAAATTATTAGTAAAATTACAAGGTGATTTTTAAATAAAAAAAATCATCTTTTTTCTTGCATTTTAAATGCTAAATACTTATAATATGTACTTGTAAAAAAAAGTTTAGCAAAAATAAACTAAAAGTTTACTATTACCAAACTTTGACTGGAGGATAATTTATGGATATTGGATCTAAAATTAAAGATTTACGAACCATGAATGGCTTAACGCAGGATGAACTTGCTTCACGCTGTGATTTAACTAAAGGATTTATTTCTCAACTTGAAAATAACTACAATGAACCATCAATATCAACCCTTCAAGATATTTTAATGGCTTTAGGTAGTAGCTTAAAGGAATTCTTTTCAGATGAGGAAGAGGAGCAGGTTGTGTTTAGTAAGGATGATTATTTTATAAAGGATAATGAGGATCATAGTATTACTTGGCTAGTACCTAATTCTCAAAAAAATTTAATGGAGCCTGTAATTATTGAACTTCAACCAAATTGCGAATTAACTAAAGATATGCCTCATGAAGGGCAAGAATTTGGTTATGTTTTAAAAGGAAAGGTAAAGATTATTATTGGAAATAAGATGCATGTTGCTAAATCTGGTGAATCATTTTATTACAATACCAATAAGGTCCATTATATAAAAAATGCTGTTAATGAAGTAAGTAAAATAATTTGGATATCTTGTCCACCAAATTTCTAATTAAGGAGTAATGTAAAATGGCACAAAAAATTATTGAATTAAAGCACATTTGTAAGTCTTATGATGATAATGTAATTATCGATGATTTGAATTTATATATAAATAAAGGTGAGTTTGTAACAATTTTAGGCCCTTCAGGTTGTGGTAAATCAACAACTTTAAGAATGGTAGCTGGATTTGAAATTCCAACATCTGGTGAAATTCTATTAAATGGTAAGGATATTACTAAGCTTCCACCACACAAAAGACCTATTAATACTGTTTTCCAAAGATATGCTTTATTTCCACATCTTGATGTTTATGATAATGTTGCTTTTGGCTTAAAGCTTAAAAAGATTCCAGATAGTAAAAGGCCTAACAAGCTAAGAAAGCTAACACCTGAAGAAATTGATGAAAAGGTAATGAATGCCTTAAAGGTGGTTGATTTAGAGGATTTTGAAAATAGAGATATTACAACATTATCTGGTGGTCAACAACAACGTGTTGCTATTGCTCGTGCAATTGTTATGGAACCAGAAATATTACTTCTTGATGAACCTTTAGGAGCACTTGACTTAAAAATGCGTAAAGATATGCAGCTTGAATTAAAGGAAATGCATCAAAAGCTTGGAATTACATTTATTTATGTAACACATGATCAAGAGGAAGCTTTAACAATGTCAGATACTATTGTTGTAATGAATGATGGCGTTATTCAACAAATTGGTCGTCCAAATGAAATATATGATGAACCAGCTAATGCCTTTGTTGCAGACTTTATTGGTGAATCAAATATTTATACTGGTACAATAATGGGGCCAAAGAAAGTAAAATTCTTAAATACTACTTTTGAATGTGTTGATGACTTTAAAACAGGTGAAAAGGTTGATGTAGTTGTTAGACCTGAAGATATTTTAATTGTTAACGAAAATGAAGGTTCAGCTAATGCTATTATCGATTCACGAGTATTTAAGGGCGTTCATTATCAATATATTTTAAAAATTGGTAAATCTGAAATTGAGGTACAATCTACTGCTAAATATAATGTTTCAGAAAAAGTTGGAATTATAATTAAACCTGACTTAATTCATATTATGAGTAAGGAAGTAACAACAAATATCTTTGAAGGTTATATTGATAAGAATAATAATGTTTGCTTTGGTGATGGAGTATTTGAATGTGATGTTACTCAGCTTTATAAGGGCTCACATCTTGATGAAGATGGATACTTAATTACAAAAGAAGGAACACAAATAGATTTAAACGATGTTGATGTAAAGGTAGAAGTTGCATTTAATGATATTACATTAACTGATAATGAAGAAGATGGAATGGTATATGGAACAGTTATTTCATCAATTTATAAGGGTGATCACTATCAGGTAATCGTCAGAACTAATGATGAGGAAGAGGATTATATTATCGATACTGAATACACATATAACCTTTCTGATATTGTTGGTGTTATTATTAATAAAGATAAGATTAAATTAACTTTAAAGGTAACTAACAATGCTAAATAGAAAACATTTTGCTATACCTTATGCTATATTTTTATTATCATTTGTTGTTGTTCCATTAGTATTAATAGTTATATATTCATTTACCAATAGTGAATGGCAATTAACATTTAAAAATTATCAAACTATTTTTACTGCTGCAAATGCTAATACATTAGTCGTAAGCTTATTTATAGCTATTTTAACAACAATTGCTTGCTTAATAATTGGTTATCCTATTGCTTATATTTTAGCTGATAGGAAGGTATGTAAATCAAAGGTATTAATATACTTCTTTGTTATGCCTATGTGGATTAACTTTGTTTTAAGAAGTAATGCTACTAAAGAATTATTACAGTTTTTAGGAATTGAGGCTTCAAATACAACTGGTATGTATATATGTGTACTTATTGCTATGGTATATGATTATTTACCATTTGTAATATTGCCTTTATATTCAACTATGCTAAAGCTTGATAAAAGTGTTATTGAAGCTGCTAGCGATTTAGGTGCTAGACCTTCATTAGTATTTATTAAGGCTATTATTCCAATGTCAATGCCAGGAATTATTTCGGCAGCTACAATGGTATTTATGCCTTCTATGTGTTCTTATGTAATTACTGATGTATTTTCAAATCAAAAAATGCAAATTATGGGTAATTTAATTAATCAATACTTTGGTGCTTCTCAATGGAATTATGGCTCAGCAGCTTCAATTGTCTTATTAATTATCTTGTTTGTATTAATGCATTTAACTAATAAATCAAATACTGAAAAATTAGATGCAAAGGCAGGTGGCAAGGTATGGTAAAGAAACATCTTGGTCGTATTTATATTGCTTTAATGCTTTTACTTATGTATTTACCAATTTTAATTTTAGTTATTTATTCTTTTCAGGATAATACTGCTATTAAATTTGGTGTATTTAACGATTTTACTATTAAGTTATACAAGGATTTGTTTGATATGTCAAATCGCCAAACAAGAGAAATCTGGGTTGCTGTGGCACATACTTTAGAAATTGCTATTGCTGCTGCTATAGTATCAACTATAATTGGAACTCTTGGAGCAATTGGAATATTTTATTCATCAAGAAGAGTTAGAAACACATTAAATTCAATTGCTAATATTTCCATAGTAAATGCTGAAATCGTTACAGCTTTATCATTAAGAATTTTATATTCTTTATTAAATGTTAGATTAAGCTTCTTTACTTTATTAATAGGTCATGTTGTATTAACAATTCCATTTGTTGTATTAAATGTTATGCCAAAGCTTCAACAAATGGATCCTAATGAATATGAGGCAGCTTTAGATTTGGGAGCAACTCCTGCTGTTGCTTTAAGAAAGGTAGTAATTCCAGAAATTACTCCAGGAATTATTTCAGGATTTTTACTTTCAATAACTTTATCACTTGATGATTATATAATTACTGCTTATACTGCTGATACAACATTTGATACGTTATCAACATATGTATATAAATCAATGGTAAAGAAATCTATTCCACTTCAATTTAGATCATTAACTACTATTATATTTTTTGCTATTTTAATAGGTGTTGTTATTTATGGTATTGTAAAAAGAAATAAAGAAAAAATCAATAATATCCATGGTATTAGGGGGAATGAGGCATGAATAAGAAATTTATAGCAATTAGTGCAGTTTTTGCAATTTGCTTTTCATTAACTGGCTGTAATCAAACAAATGAAAACGATAATAAAAATTCATCTGCAACAGTATTAAATGTGTATAACTGTGCTGATTATATTAATGAGGATGTACTTACAGAATTTGAAGAATATTGCTTAAATACTTTAAACAAAAAGGTTGAAATCAAATATTCAACATATGAAACAAATGAAGATTTATATAATCAATTAAAGGCTGGTGGCGTTCAATATGATTTAGTTTGTCCATCAGAATATATGATTGAAAAAATGTTAATTAATGATATGCTTGAGCCACTTGATAGACCAATTGAAAACTATCAAACATATGGTTCAAAATATATTTCTAATATTTTTAGTAATCTAAAAACTACTATTAAAAGTGAAAATAAAGAAGTTTCATTTGGTGAATATGCTGTTCCTTATATGTGGGGAACAATGGGCTTTATGTATGATCCTAATCATATTACATTAGAAGAGGTTTCTTCATGGGATATTATTTGGGATACTAATCATAAAAATCAAACATCGTTAAAAAATTCTATTAGAGATACTTATATTACATCGACATTACATATTTATAAAGAAGAACTAGAGCTTGCTAAGAAAACATTAACAGGTGATGAATATAATAAAAGAGTAACTGAAATCATGAATAGATGTGATGATAAAACTATTAATTTAGTTGAAGCTGATTTAAAGAAGGCTAAAGAAAACATCTATGAATTTGAGGTTGATACAGGAAAAGAAAACATTATCAAAGGTAAATATTATGTTAACCTTTGTTGGTCAGGTGATGCTGTTTATTCATTAGATACAGCTGAGGAATCAAATTTTTATTTAAACTATAAGGTTCCTGAAGAAGGCTCAAATATTTGGTTTGATGGTTGGGTTATGCCAAAAGGAGCTAATAAGGAATTAGCACAAGAATTAATGAATTTCTTATGTGATCCTAAAATTGCTTCAAAAAATATGGATGAAGTTGGTTATACTAGTGCTATTGCTGGTCAAGATATGTGGGATTTAGTAAATGAGTGGTATAATAGTGATGAAGGAGAAACAACTGAATATGATTTAACTTATTTCTTTAAAGATACTAATATTGTTGATGAAGAAGGTAATTT
>CAKPZU010000042.1 GCA_934215405.1 uncultured Bacilli bacterium
TGGTCATTCACATATTGATGTTGCTTGGCTATGGACATATAGAGTAACAAGGAATAAAGCTACAAGGACATTTGCCACAAATATTGATTTAATTGAAAATAATCCTGATTATTTATTTATGTCATCACAGCCTCAGCTATATGAATATGTTAAAGAAGATGAACCTGAGTTATATGAAAAAATTAAAAAAGCTATAAAAGATAATAGATGGGAAGTTGAAGGTGGAATGTGGGTTGAAGCCGATACAAATATAACTGGTGGAGAATCGCTTGTTCGTCAATTTCTTTTTGGAAAAAGATTTTTCAAGGAGGAATTTAATAAAGAAAATGAAGTTCTTTGGCTACCTGACGTTTTTGGCTATAGTGCAAATCTACCACAAATATGTCAAAAAAGTGGCATCAAATACTTTTACACGACAAAAATTGGTTGGAATGAATATAATAAATTCCCATATGATACATTTAATTGGCGAGGAATAGATGGTACTACTATTCTTACTCATTTTGGTTGTGCTATTGAATATAAAGAGCAAGAAACAGATTGGATGACTACATATAATCCTGACACACGTCCTGAATTTATCATTGGTGCTTGGAATAGATATCAACAAAAGGATCTAAACAAAACTATTTTATATGATTTTGGCTATGGTGATGGTGGTGGTGGACCAACACAACAAATGATTGATGAGATAAAATTATATAAAAAAGGAATACCTGGATGCCCAAATGTAATGCTAACAACTGTCAAAAGCTTCTTCCACAATCTTGAAAATGAGGTTTCATGTAATAATCATCTTCCTGAATGGAGTGGAGAAATGTATTTAGAATTCCATCGTGGCACCTATACTTCGCAAGCTCTTACAAAGAAAAACAATAGAGAAAGTGAGCATTTATATCATGATATTGAAAATTTAGCATCCCTTGCTATGCTAGTTGATAATGCTACTTATCCTCAAAAAGCTATAAATGCTTCTTGGAAGGAAATATTGTTAAATCAATTCCATGATGTTCTTCCTGGTTCTTCCATTCATGAGGTATATCAAGATACATTAAATTATTACAATAGAATCTTTAAGAGTGGAAAAGATATGTTAAATACTGCTATTGATTCAATTGCTAAGCATATATCAATTGATTCTGATAGTATTGTAGTATTAAACACTTTATCATATAAAAGAAGCCCAATTGTTATTATAGATGAAGAAATTTCTGGTCTTATTGATAGTGATGGAAGCATTATTCCATGCCAAAAAACATATGATAATAAAACCGTTTTTATTGCTAAAAATGTTCCTTCTAAAGGCTATAAAGCTTTTAAAATAAAACAAAATAATAAAGAATTTAATAAAATGAACTGCTCATTAAAAGAAATTGAAACAAATAAGCTAATTGTTAAATTTGATGATAAAATGCATATTATTTCATTATTTGATAAAAATGAAAAAAGAGAAACACTTCCTAAAAATAAAATCGCAAATCAAATTATTGCTTATGAAGATGTCTCTTTAAAGGATGATGCTTGGAATGTTCAAGCCTATTATGAAGAAAAAAGTTTCTTAATTGATAATGTTAGTGAAGCAAATGTAATAGAAAATGGACCAGTTCGTTGCGTAATTCAAGTAAAAAGAAAATTCAAGAATTCATTATTTGATATTAAAATTATTGCTTACAAAGAAAAAGATATGCTTTACTTTGACTACAATGTTGATTGGCATGAGCACAACTTATTCGTTAAAGCTGAATATCCTATCGATGTAAATGCTAAAAACGCTGTTTATGATATTCAATTTAGCTATATTGAAAGGCCAGTACATAAAAATACCTTATGGGATTTTGCAAGGTTTGAATGCTGTGGCCATAAATTTGCCGATTTATCAGATAATGGTTATGGATTATCAATTATTAATGATTGTAAATACGGCTATAATGCAACACGTGATACGTTAAAAATATCTTTATTAAAATGTAGTACTTATCCTGATAAAATGCAAGATCAAGGTCATCATTCATTTGCATATGCTATTTACCCTCATAGTAAAAATCATATTGAAGCTAATACAACAATGCTAGCTTATGATTTCAATTATAAACCTTTAACTAAGCATATTAGTAAAAATAATGGTAATCTTCCAAGTGAATTATCTTTCTTCTTTACCAATAAAAATAATATCGTTATCGAAACTATTAAAAAAGCTGAAGATAGTGATGAAATTATTGTTAGAATGTACGAATCAGAAAACAAGCAAACTATTTGTACATTTAATAGCGCTTTTAGCATTATAAAAGCATTTGAAACAAATCTAATGGAAGAAGAAATAAAAGAAATAAATATTAATGATAATTGTATTGATTTACATTTCAAGCCATTTGAAATAAAAACAATTTCATTAAAAATTGAATAAAAAGAAAAAGTTAGAGTTTAATTTCTAACTTTTTAATTATTATCCAATTTTTATGCTCCAAGTATTTGTATATTGCTTATTTTTTTCAAGCACTAGTAAATTCGTTTGCTTTTCAAATACTTCAATTATTCCTTCTCTTGAAGGAAGAGAACTCCATGGTTCAACACAAATATATGGGGCATCAGTTTTTGGCATATGCCATAAACCAAGATATTTCATATTTTTAAATGAAACTGTTAATGTATAATTTGTTTTAGTATTTTTTATGGAAATTACTTTTGAAGTGTTGTATAAAATAATTGCATCATCATCAAACATGTTATGGCTTAGCTTTAATATTTTACTATCAATTAATGGAAATTCTTCATCCTTATTATTTAAAAAGCATTTTTCATTAAAGCCAACTCTTATTGGTTGGCATTTTTCATTAAATTCTAAATAATAATCTTCAAAATTTCCATTTAAAAGAAAGCCTGGATGACCGCCAATGCCAAAATACATTGTTTTATTATCATTGTTAATTACAATAAAAGTAATTTCTATTTTATTTTCAATAAGCTTATATGTAATTATAAGTTCAAAATTCCTAGGATAAATTTTATATGTAGTTTCATTACTTTTTAAAGAAAAAGTAATTTCATCTTCTAGTAATTTTACAACTTGAAATTCACTATTACTAGCAAAGCCATGAATATTCATTGAATAGCATTTATTATCTATATAATATTTATTATCAGTAAGCCTAGCAATATATGGAAACAAAATTGGAGCCCTATCCTTCCAATATTTTTTTTCTCCTTGCCATAAATACTCAGCACCATTAATATCTTTAATTGACATCAATTCTGCACCAAATGAGTTTATCAAAACAGTTATTTTATTGCTTTTTATTGTATAAATCATAGCTTACTCCTATTTGCAGCTACTAACAAATACAGCTGCCCCTAAAGCTGCTTCTTCTTGGCTTGATGACATTTGTATTTTTTGCTTAAAGGTTTTACTAAAGCAATCCTGTAAAAATACATTTTTTCTTAAGCCATTACCAGAGCCAATAAAATTCATTTTTTCTTGATGGTCTTTTCCATATAGCATATACATATCATATAGTTCATTAGCCATACCATACATTAAAGAATAAATTATATGTAATGGTGTAAAATTATCTATAGAAATATTTGTTATTGAGGCCTTTAAAGTAGGCTTTTCTCTTGTGCCTTGAAATAAAGGAGTAAATGTTGGTAAATTATTTGGAGCTTCATTATCTTTAAGTAATGATGACATTTCATCATAAACATTATCTTTATCAACATTAAACATTAAAGCGCATTTTTGAAAAAATCTTTCTAAAATTGCATATGATCTTCCACCACATAATGGTGCTCCTACTAATAAATAGCCCTCTTGAGGAAATGGACGAGTTTCTAAGCCTTCACACACCTTATATTTTTTTGTATAAATTGAAATTTGGCTACCTGTTCCAACATTTGCCAAAATTGAATTAACATTTCCTAAAGTTGCTCCTATAAAGCTTGCTTGATTATCACCAATTGCTGGATAAACATTAATATTTCTATATTTTCCAATTGCTATTGAATCAACGACCTTAGGAAGAAATGTTAAAGGAATTCCAACCATTTCTATTATTTTTTTATCAAATTGTTTTTTTTCAACATCAAACATACCAAAGCTTGCAGCATCACTTGCATCAACTAATGGTTCTTTATTGTTTGCTAAAACCATAGCAATATAATCATGAATTGTTGAAAATACTACTGCATCATTAGGAATTAAATTATTAACCATATTGTAAAAATGAGTAACAAGGCCAAAGCCTGTTGCACATTTATAGTTAGTTTTATTTTTTAAATATTCAGCATATGTTAAATTATCCTTATATATAAGGTTTCCTCTACCATCCTGCCAAATATAAAGAGGGCTTACTGGGTTTCCATTTTTATTTAAGTATAAAATACCATGCATTTGTCCTGTAATACCAATTCTTTCAACATCAGGATATTTATTTAATAATTCATCAACGATACTTAAGGAAATTTCTTTGATTTTTAATGGCGATTGAATTCTTTCAAAAGTATTCGAAGTTTTAATAAATGAAGTATTATCCTTTGTAATGCTTTCAATAACTTTTTTATTTTCTGAAACTACAGCACAAATTGTTGTTGTGCCAATATCAAGTCCTAAGGTTTTCATTATACACCTCAGCAAAAAGTAGAATTAGGATCTAAACGCAAGATTATATCCTTTTGAATTTCTGGACTTAAATCTAAGAAATTAACAAATGTTCCGTGAATTCTCATAATGTATACGCCATTAGGAGCGTATTTTTTAGGATTAGCTAAAACCTTCTTTAATGTTTCAGCTGTAGTTACGTTAACATATAAATAGAATGGTGCTCTACTTTTATTTTCACTATTAAAGAATAAAGGCTTAATAACTCTATTATAAAATTCAATACCCTTTTCTTCATAAGTGTCTTTAGTAAAATATTTTGGATCTATTCCAAAGTGTGAAGCACAGCCACCATTCATTTTACAAAATGGCAATTTCATAGTTGATAATGTTCTAAAGCCTAAGCCATTTCCAGCTGTTGAAAATAACGGATCAATTCCATAGCCTAATTGCTCGCGAGCCCCTCTTCCATCTGGAGTAGCACCAACCCAATAGCCATAAGTTAAATGCGTTGAAGGTGAGCTCCAATCAGGATGGAATGGATTACCTAAATAGTTTTTAAGTGATAATACTATATCAGAGGCCTTATTGACTATATCAGCTGCTTCATCATCAACCTCAGGAATGTTATTTCCAAATTTTGGACAACTCTTTAAGTATTCTTGTAATTCCTCATAGCCTTTAAAATTATTTCTACATGCATCAATTAGATTTTTTGCATCATCTGGTCTTTCCTTTAATAAATGATCAATTGCAATAAATGAATCAGCTACAACTGATAAGCCATGAATTAAGCAACCACTACCGTTATATTTAGTACCTTGCTCTTTAGTATCTCTTACATCAATTGCACTTTCAATTCCGCCTTCAAAGCATGAAAGGAATGGAACAGGAAGTAAAGATAGAGCCTTTGAAGCACCATTTGCTGCATCAGCCATTTTCTTTGAAAACCATTTTAAATTCTTATAAAATAATTCACGAATGTTTTTTAATATATACATTGGTTCATAATTAGTTTGTGGCCCAATTTCTTCATTAGTAATAAATGATTTTCCGCCACTTAAAGTTAGTTCAAGAACCTTGCCCATATTTAACCAGCTATTAGTAGTATTAGCATTTTCCTTACCCATGATTAATGGCTCTTGACAGCCAGCTACAGAATAATCAGCCAAATCGTCCTCATCTATACCTTTTTCTTTTAATGTTTCAAATAAAGAATCATCATTAAAGATTGATGGAGTTAAGCATCCTGGAGTAAAGAAGAAGCGTCCTAACTCACTATATAATTTTTCAGGTGTATTTTTATGAAGCTTTACTGATAAAATAGGTTGAGGTAAGTTCATATCATAATAAGCATCTAATATTGCATATGACATTTCATTAGTTAAATCATTATCATATTTATCTTTGCCACTAATTAAAACATTTTGAGAAATAGCCCAGCTTCTTTCACCTACATTGAAAAATACTAAGAAATGCTTAAATAATGAAGCTGCATCCTTTCTTGATAAATTATCGTGTGCTCTATATGGTTCAAATACCCTATCAATATTACCAACTGAAAAAGCAAATGGATTTGGTGATTGCTCAATACACATAACCTGCCATAATAATAAATATGCTTGCATTGCTTCATATAATGTTGTTGCTCCATTATATGGTACATTATTTAACGTTTCTATGATTAATGTTAATTCATTTTGTCTTTCCTCATCCTTATAAGGAAGCTGCTCTAAAGCTATTTTTTGATATCTTTTAGCAAGCTTTAAGCAACAATTTAAAGACTTTTTCATAGCTATTAAATTGTTTTGCTTTTTTTCATTTAATTCTTCTTTTTCAAGTCTTTCATCAATTCTTGTAATTAAGCCTTTAATACCGTACTTTAAAGCATATCTAAAATCCGGAATCATATGGCCAGTTACTTGTTCAATAAAGAAAGCAACCTCACCAGTATATTCTTCATATTTTCCATAAACCTCATTTAAGGCTTTAACATATGGTGATTTTGAAGCTGCATCCCGTTGCTTTTTAATTCTTTCTTCATCTACATCTTTAGTAGGAGTGGCATAATCATATACTTCAAGGGGATCACAATATCCCTTAAATGTTTCAACTTTAAAAGCGGGATTAATAAGCGCATAGCTTGCTGCAAAGGCATCGCGTTGTGTGCCAACAAAGATTTGATTATCACTAATACTAAGAGGTAGCTTTTCTATTACCTCTTCAAGTTCTAAAGAAGCTTTAATTTCTAAATTTGTTTCTTTAGTTTTTAAATCAAAGTCCGTAACAATTTCTTTTGATAAAAACCAGCCATTTAAAACCTTATGGCTTTCTCTTTCTTCTTTATATAAAGCTTTTGCTTTAGTTGTTAATTCTATATCATTATAAATATCAAATACTTTCATAGTTTTCCTCCATCTATGTATTAATTACTTTAATATTGCTATCTTCTAAAATCTTTTTAAAATTTAAGACATCATCATTTGTTATTCTTGCTTTTTCATCCATTTTATAAACAAGCCCAAGCTTTTGATACTTGCTTATTCCAAATTCATGATACTTTAAAAGCTCAATTGTTATTTTGTCATTAATCTTTAAATTTTCAAAACACTTAACAAAATTTTTAGCATCAATAGGTGAACTATTAAAGCCTCCAATAAGTGGTATCCTTAATAATAATGGCTTATTACTTTTTATTCTACTTACGGCATTTTTTAAAGTGCTTTCATTAGATAAGCCCGTGACTTTTTTATGAATCACTGGATTATAATGCTTTATATCCATTATTAATAAATCAAGGTAAGGAAATAATTCACTTAGCCTATCACTTATCCCATTAGTTTCAATACAAGTATTTATGTTATTTTCCTTAAGCTTAATTAAAGCTTCCTTTAATTCATCAAATTGGATAGTTGCTTCCCCACCAGTAAAAGTAACTCCTCCATTATCAAACATCATAGCTTTACTTCTTAATACTTCTAAAACTATTTCATCAACAGTATATTCTTTTCCATTTTTAAAAGAAAAGCCTTCTGGATTTGAGCACCATGGGCAACGCAAATTACAGCCACACAAATGATAAACTAGTCTATTTCCAGGACCATCTTGTGAAAAATTAAAGCCTTTTTGAAATATTACCATATTAATATATCCTTTCTAGATATCATTTTTTCTAGTATCTATATATTAACATTACGCTTTAATTATGTCAAGTGAATTGACATTAATTGCCTTTAGCAAATTTTTTTGTTAATTCTTTTAGTGGATGATTTATTTTAGTGGTATTTCTTATTAGAAATAAATTAACAATTCACTAAAATATCATCTGATTATGCCTATAAATGGACATTTGACAATAGCAAAATTATATTATAGAATAAAATTATTATTTGAAGAATAATGAATTTTTAATATATAGGAGGAAAAATATATGAACTTTGATTTACCTATTTTCTTCAAAAGAAATAGAGTTTTTAGAGTATATAAGGGTGGAATGCTATTTAATGATTTACTAGGTGATATTAAAGAAGATGGAAATTATCCAGAGGAATGGATTTGCTCAAATGTACACGCCATTAATGATGGACATGATGATCCACTTGAAGGTATATCTATTAGTGAAGATGGTATTCCTTTTTCTACACTTATTAATGAAAACAAAAAGGAAATGCTTGGAAATAGAGACAATTTAGGGGTCCTTGTTAAATACTTAGATAGCGCTATAAGGCTTCCTATGCAGGTTCACCCATCAAGGGATTTTTCAAGAAAATATTTCAATAGTAATTATGGCAAAGCAGAAGCTTGGTTAATTTTAGCAACAAGAGAAAACGCTTGCTTATATTTAGGCTTCAGTAAAAAAATAACAAAGGAAGAATTTTCAAAAGCAGTTGATGAAAGTGAAAAAAATCCTGATATAATGACTAATTTTGTCAATAAAATTCCAGTAAAACCTGGCGATGTTTATTTTGTTAATGCTCGTGTGATTCATGCAATTGGTGCTGGTTGTCTAATACTTGAAATTCAAGAGCCAACTGACTTTACTATTCAACCAGAATATTATTGTGGTGATTATCGCTTAAATGATAAAGAAATGTATTTAGGATTAGGTAAAGACGTTGCATTATCATGCTTTGATTACAGCTTATATGGAAAAGATGTTGTTAAAAATGCTCATAAAGAACCAAAGATTATTAGTAATAATAATAATAATGTCCTTGTTGAATCATTAATTTCATCTTCTGATACAACATGCTTTGAAATGACAAGATATACAATTAAAAATAGTAGCTATCTTCTTGAAGATAAAGCAGCAATTTATATTGTAGTAGATGGAGAAGGCACAATTACATCTAAAAACTATGAAAGAAAGATTAAAAAAGGTGATTATTTCTTTTTACCTTATAATGCTTCTATGAAGAATTATGTTAATAGCACTACTAGCATTACATTAGTATGCTGTAAGGGCGGAAAAGAATAAAGGAGAGACATATGGCAACACGTGCTAGAAATTCTGAATATACAAAAGAATATAATCGAAATAATTTTATTCGAATTTTACGCAATAAATCATTATCGCGCTCTGAACTTGCAAGAAAACTTGGCCTTACAAGATCAGCCGCTTCTTTAATAGTTGATGAATTAATTAATGATGGTTTTATTTTAAAGGAAGAAAATAAAAAGCCAATGGGACGAGTTTCTCTTCCTTTAATGCTTAATTCAAGTAGAATATATTCAATTGGCGTTTTTCTTACAAGAAAAAGCTGTAGAATTGGTATTGTTGATCTTTGTGGAAATGTTGTATCTAGTAAAAATATAACATGCAATAAGCCAGAAGACTTAGATGCATTATCTTCAGCCATCAACGATTTAATCGATAAAAAAAATATTAATCGTAATAGTATTGTTGGCGTTGGCATTTCAGCTCCAGGTCCTCTTGATGGTGAAAGTGGTCAGTTGTTTAACCCTCCAGGATTTGAAGCTTTCCATCATGTACAGATTACAAATATATTAAAAGAAAAATTAAACCTTCCTGTTTATTTAGCAAATGATGCTGTAAGCTTAGCTCAATATAATTTAGGAAAAAAAGAGGCTAATAATAGTGAAAATTTCTTACTACTTCTTGTAAATGAAGGAATAGGTAGTGGAGTCGTAATAAGAGGTAAAGTATTAAAAGGCCAAGGCTATTTTACAGGTGAGCTTGGCCATACTTCAATTAATTATAATGGTAAAAAGTGTATTTGTGGAAATAGGGGTTGCCTTGAAGCCTATGCTTCAATAACAAATTTACTTGAAGGAACAAATTATTCTTCTTGGAAGGAAGTAATGAATAATTATTTAACATCTTCTTTAGCAAAAGAACTAGTTAATAAAGAAGTTGAATACTTATCTATAGGTATTGTTAATCTTATTAATCTAATTTCTGTTGACACTATTTTATTAGCTGGTGATCTTTTATACAAAGCAAATATTTTTGCTTCACTTCTTGAAGAAAATATTAATAAAATATATTTAAGAAGAGATGCAATAAATATAAAGGTTTTACCATCATGTGAAGGTGAAAGTATACCTTTATGTGCTGCTGCTGACATTGCCTTTAATGCATTCTTAAGTGTATAGACTCAAAAAAATCAAATATTGATTAGTTAATATTTGATTTTTTTATTATATTTTTAGTTTTTTGAATTATTTTTTGGCATTTTGAAAGTGATAATTTCAATTGTATAGCCATATCAATTAAATCTTTTTCAGTTGGTCTTCCATTACCATTTATGGTCATTTCGTGTTCTATTTTATCTTTTGTCTTTGTTAAATCATATGCAGGTGATAATTTATAGCTTTTAAGCTCTTCATCATATAAAAAGGAAAAATTTTTGCCATGGTCATCACGATTTTCAAATAAAACATTAAAGCACATTCTTTTATACGCTTCATAAATATCATTTTGATTGTGACAAATATTTTTAATAACTTGAAATAAAAGATTATAATCAAGATTAGGTATTTTGTGACTTGTTTCAAGTAAGGATGATAACGAAATCATATGAATACTTTTTGTTTCTTTTCTATCAAATCTTTTAACTCCAAAGTAACCTTGGCATCTTTTTGATGGAAACAAATAAAATTCATTTACGTTTATATCACACTTTTTAGCAATTTCATTTGCCATAAATTCCTGTGTTCCAATATTTAATGGATCGACAAGACAAGGAAATTTAACAATCCACTCTTCATTATTAATAACGATATGCGCTTTAGGTCTTGCTCCTCCACTTGAACCTCCAAATGCATAAACATTATCTAATTCATGTTCATTATTATTTCCATTTAATACCTTATCAATTTCAATAGCTAGTTTATCAAGTTCATATGACTTTAATTCATTATCATAAGGAAAACTTGGCTCGTAAGTTAATCCACCCAACCCATTTTTAGATATTAAAGCTAGTTTTTGTAGTGGTGACAATTTATCATAGCTTATTCCTTTTTTTAATAGCATTCTCCTTATTAATAACTCACCCCAGCCATCTGGCAAACTATCTTCAAACACTCCATAAAGTCCATCAAAATTTGTTTTATTATTTATAAATATTTTATTAGTAAGTGGCAAAGAAAATGGTGAAATTGAAAAGCCGTTTTTAAGCCATTCATCATCATATTGAAATGCTATTTTGTTATCATCAATTAATACTAAATATCCAACGATTCTGCTATTATACTTAACAGTTAATTTTAAAATGTTTTCAATCATACTTTATAGTCCTTTAAATTTGTAATTTGTTTTGTTTTAAAAAGTAAATTAAAATCACTTAAGCAATTAAGAGCATTAGCAATTCTTATAAGTGAGGTAAGGGATATTTGACCACTGTTTTCAAATCTACGTATAGAGCCATAGCTTACTAATGTTCTAGTTGATAATTCCTTTTGTGAAATTTTTAGTTCTTTTCTTCTTTCTTTTACTCTATCTACAAGATCTTTTGTTACTTTTTCTTCTGTTAAAGCATTAACAAATGCACTTATATCAAATTTATTTTCCATTTATAATCACCATTCTTTTACTGCTAATATATTAGCATTTTATTGCTAAATTGTCAAATTATTGCTAATATATTAGCATTTATATAATTTTATTTAAATAAAATAATTATTTAATTCCGATGTAAAAGTACGAAAACGATAATAATTCGTTTTATATGATAATAGAAGCTTATACTTATAATTTTCATAGCCATTTTCTTCAAACATTTCACCAAGTATAGCTAAAAGTAATGCACAGTCTGAATACAAATAATTACACTTGTTTTCAAAAGTACTATTAACATAATTTATTACTTTACTTTTTAAGCTATAAAGTATTTCTTCAATCCTACTTTTATCAAAGCTTATTGCTTCTTTAATTTTATTAAAATATAAAATAAATAATTCTTCTGTATTTAAATCTAAATTCACATTTGTTCCATTTATAAAGTCTTCTTTATTAAATTTAGTTTCACTAATTAACTTTGACACAACCATATTATAAACATTATTTTTTTCATTACTATTTTTAAGCAATAAATATAAAGTGTATATATTATTTAATGAATATTCTATATTTTGATTATTTTCAAACAAATTAACAAGTGTTAAAAATTCATCTTTTTTATCATACTCATTTATTATTATTGCTATATCATCCTTATTATAGGTATTTGAAAAATATTTTAATCTTAAATAATTATTAAGATTTACATTATTTATAAAGGCTATGTAATATAAATTATCAAGTGTTTTATTTTCATTTAAAGAAATTGCATTATTTGCTAAAAGTATAGCAATTTCACTTTTATTAATTCCTTTTTCATCCATTTTATATAAGCAATTTAAGCAAATATCAAATAGCTTTTTTTGATTATTTACACTTAATTTACATGATAAAGCATTTTTTAATAATTCTGGGTATGCAGTATAGTAATTATTTATAGTATCAAATAATATCTCGTCATTTTTAATTAATGATAATGTATTATTAATTAATTCAAAATCATCTTCATATTTTCTTTTTTCCTTTGCTAATAAATAATTTAAAAATAGTGGCAAAAACTCATTAAAATCTATCATCTTTTCATCATTGATTTGATTAATATTTATTAAAGAAAAATCTTTATTTGAGAAATATTTATAAATTACGTTATATACTTCTTTAACCTTAAAGCCTAAATCATTTCCAAAATATGCTAAAAACAAAGCTTGCTTTTTAAATTTATCAAAATCATTTAATAAATTAAATTGCTTTAATCTATAAAGATCTAATGGTCCATCATAATAATCACAACTTGTACAAATCTTTAGATTAATTAATCTTTTAACTAAGACAAAGCCTTTTTCATATTCTTTATAATCGACACACGTATCAATAAATGAAATAGCCTCATTAATATCCTTAATTACATCTTCATTATCAATTAAATCAACACTCTCATTACTATCATCATAATATGAATAACTACAATTTTCATCATAATACAATTCACTATCTACACTTCTTTCTTCTCTTTCAATACTTTCTATTTTTTTTGATATTTCTTCATATTCCTTTAAGAAAATATTATATAAATAGTTTTTATCAATTTTTTTATTATTCACTGAATTATTTAAGGAATTAATAAAAGAATTTCTTTTAGCTTCAGTTAAATTAAAAGCTAAATTATTAATAAATACTTCTAGATTTTCTTTTGTTAAAGATTTACTAATTGTATCCACTTCATTTATAAAATCAAATAATTGCACAATGTTATTCCTCTTTTCGTTTATAGTATAACAAGCCTTATGGGCGATTTTTGGTACACTATATATCTTATAATATAGTCGTAGTTAAAACAAAAGAGATAATTTACTCCTTTTCTTACTTACTTATTAAAAACTTCCCCTTTTAAAAATTATCTCTTTTAGTTACTACTAGGAGGACATTTATATGAATAGGTTTAAAGAGGCTTTTAATGTTAATGATAATCTTCTACCAATTGAATGCTTAAATTTAATGCTTAAAAACACTAACAAAAGAGGTGTTGTATATGTACCAAAATGGCCATATGAAAGATTTTTAGAAACTTGTTTTTATAAATTAGTAATGCATTGGGATAATGAATGTAAAAATAAAATTATTGAAGAATATAATAAGATATATATTGATATATTAAATATTGCTAAGCAATTTGATAGCATAGATAAATTATATGATTCAGATATATTAAGTTCCTATTTAGGAATAAATAAAAATAATTATGATAAATATGATTACATTGATGAAATAATTGATGTTAATAATATGGATTATATAATTAAAGCTATTATTAAAAGAGTTTGTGCGTTAATAGTTATAAAAGCATCTACTTTGCTTATAAATACAGAAGCTAGTATTTTAATTCAAGCTTTAGCAATTAAAGAATATGCAAGTAAAGTAAGTACTGTTTATAGATAAATTAACTTTTTATGTTATACTTAATAAGAGGTATAATTTATGGCAGAATTTGAAGCAAAAAAATTAACAATACTTAGAATACTTGATATTTTAAAGGAATATAGCGATTATGAACACCCATTAAAACATGAGGATATCATTAACTATTTATCAATCCTTTATGATATTGATATTGATAGAAAAACAGTTGGAAGAAATATTACTTATTTAAAGGATGCTGGATATGAAATAACATCAACTAGAAAAGGAAGCTATTTAGAGGTTCGTGATTTTGATGATAGTGAATTACATATGCTAATTGATGGTGTTTTAAGTAGTAAATATATAACTGCTACCCATTCAAAGGATTTAATTGAAAGAATATGTAATTTATCAAACAAATATTTTAAAGCCAGCGTTAAGCATATTTATTCTGTTAATGAATGGTCGAAAACTGATAATCAGGATGTCTTTTATAATATTGAATTAATTGATGAAGCTATTGAAAAGAAATGCCAAATTGCTTATGAATATAATAAGTATGGCATTGACAAAAAATTACATAAATCATCATATCAATATGTTAGCCCTTATCAAATGATACTTCATAATCAGCATTATTATTTAATGGCTTATAGTGAATATTGGAAAAACATTGTTTTCCATCGCTTAGATCATATAAGTAATATGGTTATTAAGGAAGATAAAAACGCCACTTCATTAAAAAGTATAAAAGGCTATGAAAATGGTATTGATTATAAGCAATTTTCACAATCAATGCCTTATATGTTTGCTGATAAAATTGAAACAATTTATTTTGATGCTAATATTTCAATTATTGATCAAATAATAGATTGGTTTGGTAATGATATAAAAATAAACAAAGATGAAAATGATGAAAAACTTATTCATGTTGAAGTTAAAGCTAGTCAAACTGCTATGTATTATTGGGCTATTCAATATGTTAATTATGTTAAAGTAACATATCCTACTGCCTTGAAAGAAAAAATCAAAGAAAGCTTAATAAAAGCAATAGAAAAGTATTAATTATGCTTTTCTATTTTATTTTAAAAATATCATTGACATTTACAACTTTTCAATGATTTTTAAAAAAATCCTAAGGACTTTTACTATATAATAATAATTATGATTTGTAAAAGACATAATGTTATAGTAATATTATTTAACAAAAAGGATGTGACAAAAATGAATTTAAAGCATTTATTACCATTTGGGATTATTGCACTTGCAATTATATTTATTTTTTACTTAATTTATTTTACTAAAATGTTTTTGCAAAAAAAGCAAGGCATTAAGACAAATCAAATTGGAAGTAGAAAAGAAAAGAAGCTACATATAATTGAAACACTTATGGCAATTGCAACATATAGTATAGTTTTAGTTGAAGTAATTTCAATATTTACTAATTTTAATTATTCAATAAATATTATTAGAATTATTGGGGCTATTTTAGGATTTATAGGTGATTTAGTATTTTTATTAGCTATTACTTGTATGAAGGATAGCTGGAGAGCAGGAATTCCAAAATCTGATAAAACAAAGCTCGTAACTAATGGTATTTATAAGATTAGTCGAAATCCAGCTTTTTTAGGCTTTGATTTAGTTTATATAGGAATTCTGCTGTTATATTTTAATCCTATTCATTTAATCTTTACACTTTTTGCTATAATTATGCTTCACTTACAAATTTTACAAGAAGAAAAATTTATGGAAGCAACTTTTAATGATGAATACATCGATTATAAAAAGAAGGTCTTTAGATATTTAGGAAGGAAATTCTAACGATTTCTTTCATATAAAATATCAATTAAGCTCATAATTATTGCTGCTTTAATAACAAATTAAACCAATAGAAAAGGTAGCCTACTTTATTATAAGCTACCCGGGAGAAAGAAAATTGAGCAATAGTATAATAAAGTGTTGTTAAGTTAAGAGAGGAAGTAATATTATTTATTGCTCGATATTTAATTTAGCATTAATAACTTGTCAAGTATTATTAATGGCTACACTTAAAATTATAGCTATATCTTTATAAAAGTCACGACACATTTAGAAACATATCGTTTTATATCGATAAAATCGTTATTAATAACAAATAAAAAGATAAAGAATTATAAGTGAAATTTAAATTTCAAGCTATAAAATCTTTATCTATTTTTTGGCTAATGTAAAGTACAACTTTATTTTAGCCATATTAAATATAATTAATTGGTAAAACAACTAAATTTTCTCTTAAAAGCATTTTTTTATCATATAGGCAAATTATTGTTCCATTACCTCTTTTATATTCTTTTACCTTGTCTAAAACGTCAAATTCAGATGTCATGTCTGCTTTTGGATTTGCAGTCATTTTTATTTCAACTGGATATAAAATTCCATCTTCTACAATAATTAAATCTATTTCACCATCTATTAGTACTTCATTACCGTTAATTGTCTTTTTTATTTTATCCTTACCATTATAGTAGTATACATTAAAATCATAATCAAGTCCTTCGTTAGAATAAGATTTTAAAATTTCATTAATAATGAATGTTTCAAACATTGCGCCAGCC
>CAKPZU010000043.1 GCA_934215405.1 uncultured Bacilli bacterium
GTACGGATACTTATCTTTTTTTGAAAGGAAATACTAATATGGAACAAAAAATTTTAATTTTATCATCATTGCTTAAAGAAAGAATATGGGGTGGAAGCTTTTTTAAGGATGTTTTAAAAAAGACTACTAGTGATGAAAAAATAGGAGAAATGTGGTCATGTAGTGCTATTAAGGATAGTGAATCTATTATTATTAATGGAAAGTTAAAGGGTGAAAAGCTAAGTGATTGCTTTAAAAATCATAAAGAGCTATTTAATAATTCTACACTTAATGAATTTCCAATACTTATAAAGCTAATAGCTACTAGTGATGTTTTATCAGTTCAGGTTCATCCAGATGATACATATGCTAAGGAACATGAAAATTCAATGGGTAAAACTGAAGGCTGGTTAATTTTAAAAACTAAAGAAAATTCCAATATTATTATTTCTCATAATGCTAAAAACAAAGAAGAATTAATTAATTATATTAAGAATGATGATTATGAGCATTTATTAACAAAAGTAAAAGTACAAGAAGGTGAATTTTATCCAATTCCTTCTAAAACTATTCATGCTTTAGGAAAGGATTTATTATTACTTGAAATTCAACAATCAAGTGATATTACATATCGTTTTTATGATTACCATCGTAAGGATAAAAATGGTAATGAAAGGCCATTACATATAAAGCAAGCTATTGAATGCACATCATTTACACCATATAATTATGAAATTAAAAATATCTTAAAGGAAGATAGCTGTATAGTTTGGGAAAATCAATACTTCTTAGTAAGCGAGCAAAAAATAAATGATAGCTTTATAATTAATAATACTAATCATGATTACTTAATAGTTAGTGTTGTAAAAGGAAGTATAAAGGTTAATGAATATACATTAAATTTAGGAGATTGCTTTATAATTACATCACTTTGTGAAAAGCAAGAAATATTAGGAAATGGTATTATTGTTATTACAAAAAGCTTAATATAAAAACTATAGGCCCAACAAATTCGTTGAGCCAATTTTATTATTTATAATTTTTTTTTAAAAGTATTGATAAATAAGTATCCTCAATATTTTCCATACTTGTTTTAAGCTTGATAAGTTTATAATGTTTAAATCCATATTTTTCTTGTACTCTAAATGATTGATAGTTATTTGCAAAATGGCAACAAGTAATAAAATCTAAATGCTCTTCATTAAATAAATAAACTATAACTGCATTTACTGCTTCAGCCATTAAGTTCTTACCCCAATAAGGCTTACACATATCTAGAACTTCTTGAAGCCTCGTTTCTTTTGCTATCTATTTAAGATTAAATTAATTTATTTGCCACTCTGGATACAAATCAACAATTGTTTGTGCCGTGCCATTACAAAGGTCACCATAATCACTTGACTTTCTTTCAATCATTTGTTTCATCAAGTCTTCATGATTGCCACGAATAAGAATTACTTTGACTTTGTATTTTAGAACGAAATCTATAATTTCTTTTATCTGACTTCCTCTATCAAACAAATCGCCACAAAGAATTATTTTGTGTTCAGGGTTATTAAAGTCTAAACCTTTTTCTTTCAAAGCATTTTGCCACTCATCAAAAAATTCGTGTATATCGCTTGAAACAAAATATTTCATTCTTTCTCCTAAATTAAATTTATGAATTTTAGAATCAATGTTAGTTGCTGAATTGTATTTTCAAAAGTTATATCTTTGGCATAACCAAACTGTGAAGAGTATGCTTGCCATAAAAAGTTTAGATTTTCATCATTTGAAATCAAATCAATTGTTTCTTTTATGTCATTAAAGATAAATTCGGTTTTACGGACTTTGGTTGTATTTTTTAAGGCCAAAATTAAATTGTTTTTGTTTAAATCTTTCAAATACAATTTACCAAGCATATAACAATCATAAAAATCTTTCATTCTTGTGGTTGTTATATTTTTAGATAAAATGCTCTCAATCTTTTCAGCAAAAATGGTTTCTATTGGATAGCAAGTAATATCAATTTTTCGTTTTTCAATTAACAAGTCATAGGAATATACAACTTCGCTTGGAGTAATGACATCACCAGTTGTTATATCAATTTGAATAATATTTTTAGTTCTATCTAGTTGACATTTTAATCTTGCTCTAAATCCGCTATATTCAAATTCTTCACGAATTGATAAAACATCTAAAATTTCAAAAATAGTTCCATCATCAATTTTAATTTTAGAAATCTCTTCTAACGCATTTTTAATAAATATTTCGTCAAGTGGGAGATTTTTTATTGTTAAGTCCATACCTTTGGTCATTCTAAAATCAACACCAACCATAGATGAAATTAAAATTCCGCCTTTCAAAACGAAGTTGTTTTTATATTTACTTAATGAAATTCTCTCTAAAAATCTCTCCATAAAAAATCTTGTTAAAAGAATTTGTGGATTAAGATTATATTGTTTTGCCTTATTGTTAATTAAATCTTTCAATTGTTTTGATGTGTTCATTAAAGCAATACCTCCAACTTTTCTCTTAATTGTTTATCAACACCAAGAACCTTTGCATATTTCATTAGTTTAACAGTATCTCTGTTTGGTAGTTTTAAATAATTTTTCAATGCTTCTACTTGAACAAATTTATCTCCAACATACTTATCACTAAACAAATCACAAATCGTTCTGTGAATATCATGGCATTTTACAATATTACCAAACATCGTTTTAATTGTTGTAATACCCAAATTATAGATATCGTCATTTTCACGAACCAAAACCGTATTATTGTGTGAAGCCTTTGCAAAGTAATTTAATGGTGTTGCTCCATAAATAATTTCAATATCTCTTGTGGTAAGATTCCACAAATAAGCCGATGTGAAAGATGAAAATATAACTTTAGAATAATTCATTTGATAAACATACAACAAATCTACAAACTTATCACTTTCAATATATATTCCACGAGCAACTTTTTCAAGGATTCCATCTTCAACAGCAAACTTTAAATAATCTTTTGCAATTTTATTCAAACTTAAATCTTTTGTAAATACATATCCATTATTTTGTTTTGCAAGTTCTAATAATTTGGTATAGTTTCTCATTTCACACCTCATTGACTTTTACAACAATAATTTATTATATTTTGTTGCGAAAGTCAATAAATATATAAACTTTTTTTGTATAGTCTACAAAAGTTTTAGACAGTTTTATATAGTTTTAAAACACTTAATTTAACCAAATTTGTGCATTTAGGTGTTAAAAGTGTAGTAAACCAAAATTTTACTACACTAATTGATTTTTTATATCTCAAATTCGCTTATTTTATGGGCGATTTAGAAGATAGAGCGAAACTCTTGTATGCTAGAATAGAGTTTTGGTAAGGTGGTGGCACGGGTCCGATTCCTGTCACCAGTTACATTAAATGAAAATCGTTAATACACCAATAAATAAAGGCTTTTAGCAATTTTTTATTTTATAAATTTTTATGGCATGACTCTCTTCAAAAAATACATTAGGTTTAAATGATAATATTATCTTATCTTTAATGATTTTGCATCTTAATAGTTTTTATTTTTCAACTATTATTTTTTACATCTCCACAATGCCATTGGGTGATGAGAAAAGTTTTCAACCATATCCTTATCATCAAATAGCAATTCGGGTTTGTAATTTTTATTTCTAAATTCGTTTATAAAAGTTGTTTCTTGTGGTGTTAGAGTTATCAATTCTTTTAGATAGTTAATAACTTTTTCTTTTGCTTGCTCCAAATCAAACCTGTCAGTTTTTGATATAACTGGTTTTAATTGAGTTTTGAATTTCATAAAATTAATTTTTTCAATATTATCAAAATTTAGAATGTAAATATCTTGCTCACCACCAACCATATTATAGAAAATTAAGCATTTTTTTAATAACTCTGTGTCTTTAATTATATCGTTTTCTATCATTGCATTAACATCATATAAATCTCTTGGTGTTGCACGAGAAAGTAATGCGTTTATTTTACTAGCATATAGTTCAACATTATTCAATGCCAAAATTTCAAATGGTTCAATTACGCCTTTTGCCATTATACTTTTTTGCTCTAGTGGTAAAATATGACATCTATCCATAAAATTAATTTCAATTTTTATATTATCTCTATTTCCAGCATTATTTATATAGTTAAACACAAAGGATAGCAAAGCATAGTGTTCTCTTGGCGAAACCATCAAAGAATAGCCTTCTTGCCACATATAATCAGTAAGTCTTTTTGTAAACTTTGATTTGATTTCGGCAATTTCGTCTTTGCTTAAATTTTCGGTAAAATCTAAATCAATATCAACAGAAAGTCGTGGAAGTTCAATAGCAGTCAAATTGATAGCCGTTCCGCCTTTAAGTGCTAGTTTGCCCTTAAACAAATTATCCGTATTTAAAAATTTTAATATTTCAGCAAGTCTTAAAACCTTTTCAAGATTGTCTTTAATAAAGTTTGTTTTTGCCGACAATTCTGCCAAGTATTGTTTTGAGTAATTCATTAGTATCCTCCGTTAATGCGAGATTTGATATTTTTAGGCACAATCAAATTCCATTTTTCATTTAGTTCGGTATCTTTAAATTCGTATTGCATAAAGTAATTAACTTTTTTGCTTACGTGAGATTTGCATTCTATAAAAAACTCGTTTGATAAGTCTAGTTGATTATTATAAAGTTCAAATAGAAATCCAACTTTTTGATATAAGTACATTTTGTTAATATCTTTCAAAATCTCTAACAATTTGCTTTCATTAACATGCTTAATTTGTTCAAGTGCATTTAAAACTTCTTCAATACCACCAGCTAGGTATGTGTTGTCAATGCAATCAATGATTGTTTTTTCAAGAGATGAAACCATAATTCCTTCACTTACAATATCATTAACAAACTTGATGTTTTTGACAGGTTTGCATATATATTCATTATCTTCAAAAATAAAATTATTGAATTTTGTTAAACTGCCAACCAAAACATCGCCAAAAGCCTGATTTGCAAAACCATAATACTCTAAAGCCGAATGATAGCAAACAAAAGAAGTATTTGAAATTTTGCTGGCAATTTCAAATTTAGTTGAATAGATATCATTTGTTGATGGGTCAATTAAAGCATAAAGATTGTTGCGAATCTTTTTATAAGTTTTTGATTTTAATTTTAAAGCAATCCAGTTTGAATATTGCTTTTCATCTTTAAACTTATTTACCATTTCCTCTTTAGTTATAAGTTTAGGCAATCTTTCCATAACAAAACCCCTTATCTTTTTGATTATTACCAATAATATCACAAAAAACTTATAAATTCAAGTATTTTGAGTAATATTTAGTAGTGCAGTTATTTCTTTATTTATACTAAGTCAACAAGACAGTTTAGAGTATCATTAAATGGAAAGAAACAAATCAATTTACATAGTTTTAGGTAGGTTTAGAACACCAAAATTGGTAAAAATTATGCTTGAAGATACATTTAGGTACATGAGATTTTGAAAATTATGTTCACTAAAAGATAAAATACTAGCGAAAATGCTAGTATTTATGGGTGGTTTAGGGGTGGGGGCACAAGTTTGTGGCAAAGGTTCATGTGTTAGTTAAACAAAGCCAAGTGAGCCTATAACCTTATTATCATAAACTAAAGCAAAGGTTTTCTTTTCTTTAATAAATAGATTTAAGATTTCTAAAGATGTTTCTTTATTTTCATGATGTTTCCAACCTGCCATTTCACCAACGCCTTCAACACTAGCATACTCATAAAAATCATCTAAGTCAGTTAGTTTAAAAGCTCTTAAAACTAAACGATTGGTTTTTAAAATTACATTTGTTATATCGATATTTTTCTTATTCATGTAATTCTTTCTTTTCCTTTAAATAACTTTCTTTTAAGCTATCACGTGGCTTAATTTTATATTTTTTAACTAAATAATATATAAGTGAATATATTCTTTTTGATAACCATCAAGAGCATAAGTAAACAAAATATATAGCTTAACTTCGTTATCACTTGAAATCATATTAAAAACAATTTCTTCTTGCTTAGTTAATTGCTCATCAGCTTTCATATGTTTACTCTTCCTTTTTATAAACAATTAAGGCGTCTTTAAATACCTTTGGCGCTGCTTTAAAAACATTAATAGGATACGAATTTAAGCTATATTGGTCCTCTAAAACATCAAGATAATTAAATACTTTATTTAAATCTTCATTAAACTTATCCACATCCTTAAGATTGATTTCTCCAAAAACAATTACATGACAGCATGATACATCCTTAACTGTTTTAACTCCCATTAAAACATATAAAACATCCTCATTATCCTTTAAGATATTAATGATATTATTTTTTACTTCTTCATTTGTAAACTCAGTTAATCTATCAGTTGGCTTTAAACTTAAAACATCTTCCATTTCATCGCTTTGGTTTAAAATATTTACTTGTATATTGCGAATTTCATTAAGCTTATCTTCATTTCCAACCATAGCATAATAATCACCTAAATAATGCATTGCATCTAGCTTAAATTCATTATTATTATCTTCAATTACTTTATTTAAGTACTTAATACCTTCTTTGTTAAAATATACCATCAATAAAACTGTACCATAATAAAAATTCATTCTATTCCTGTTATCATTTAAAGAAATAAATTTACTACAAATTCTTAAAACATTTTCATAATCACCTAAATCATAAGCCATTTCTAATATTTTATTTAATTGTTCTAAATCATTAGTATCACTATCTTTTAAGCTAAAATATTCATCATAATATTTAAGAAGATCTTTATTATCCTCTTTAAAGCATGTTTTATTACTAATTTCATAATATTCTTTTATATCATCATCAAAGAAATGATTAATTGTAATTTCTAAATCAACATCCTTAACATTACACATTTTCCTTCTTTGATTAATATTTGGATGAGTTGCAAATCTTTCATCTGCATGATTTTTTGAAACAAATTCAAAGAAATCCTTATGAGCATTATAGTAATCAAGTCTAGCATTTAAATCATCATTAATTGTCTTTTCATCCCATTTTTTATTTTTTGCTACTTCATATTCAATAAATGGATATTTTAAATCATTAGCCTTTGAAATACCAAACATTTTTATAGTAGCATTAGCATAATCTTGATTCATATTTCTTTTAATTACTTCATCATCGGCTTTCTTTTCAAAATATTCATTAACTAAAATATCATTTATTGAATTATCAAGAACAGATGATGCTAAAAATGGACATAAAAACCTATATGCCTTTAATGGAAATAAAATATCAATTGTCTTATTATATTTTTCGATTTTGCCTGCATACTCTAAATCTTTATTTTTAAAGTGAGCTATTTCATGTAGTAGTACTGCTTTTAATTCATCATTGCTTAAGCATCTTAAGCAAAATAAGCCAATGCAAAGATAAAGTCCATTTTTAGTCTTACTTATACCACAATTAACATCAAACATAATGTCAACCTTAACTGGTAAAGTAATTCCTTCTTCCTTGAATACCTCACCTACAAATTCATTAACTTTTTTATAATTTGTAGATAATTCTTCTTTATCTTTATTAATTATACTATCATATCTTTTATAAAAGAAATTATATAAAAGTGGTAAAAATATACCTATAGAAATAAGAGGTAAAACAATGCTTTCTTCATTATTAAAATCACAAGCAATACAACTAACTAAAAATGATAAATTTAGTAAAATAATTGAACAAATTCCATATGCTAAGCACTTCTTTTGCTTTTTTATTGCTAAATTTCTTACCTCTAAAACATTATTTTTTAGCCATTGCTTCTTACTTAATAAGTAATCGATTTGCTCTTGGTGATTCATTTTATTTAATTTTTTTTCAATATAATTACCAACAAGTACATTAGCAAAACTAAATAAGAAAGTAAAAATCACTAAAGCTATTGAAAATGGTAAAATATTGATTGTTAATACCTTATTTATTAATCTTCCTATTAAAAATAAAAGCATTAGGTAAATTAAAGACGTAGTTATGCCTAATACTAATGGTAATGCAGTATTTCTTTTTTCCTTATTCATAATTAATTCTCCCAAATAACTATCTACTTCATTATAGCAAATTAAATAGAATTTTTGTAGGAAATTAATATATGCGTAGGAGCAAAAATTAGTGAAAATACAATTAATAAAATATAGTTACTAATAATTCCACTAAAAATAAAAAGAAGTGAAGGTATAATTGATAAAGCAAGTGACCTACTAAATACACTATTTTTCTTAAAGCAAATTAGCCATATTAAGCAATAAAGGAATACTAAAATAGAATCAATTATTAAATATAAAGCAAAGGCTTCATCGCTTTTAAAGCCAAAAGAAGTATGTGGTACATTTACAATCATAAAAATAAAGCAACCAAATCTTCCAATTTGCTCTAATATTTCAATAATTTTATTATGAAATTTATTAGTGAAACCATTCTTACATTTTATAGCAAAAATAATATTTGGTATCATTATTATTATAATAAAAACTAATCCATATAAATTAACATATTCCATAATAAACACCCTTCCTTTTTTCTTTATAATCTAGCACTTTTAAATAAGCTTTACAACTACCATTTTTATTTTTGAGGAATAATTTAGTAAAAAACTGTTTATTCTTTACATCTTTTTAGTTTTATAATATCATTATATTATAAATGTCGGAAAATGAGGAAAGACAATGAATAATGTAAAAGTAATAGAGATTAAAAAAAGTATTTTTGACGCGAATGATAAAGACGCTAATAATTTAAGAAGCGAACTAAAAAAGAAAAAGACGTTCTTACTTAATGTAATGTCATCTCCAGGAAGTGGAAAAACAACTACCTTAATAAGGCTAATTAATTTATTAAAAAGCAAATATAAAATTGCTGTAATGGAGGCTGATATTGATTCAAATGTTGATGCTATAAAAATTAAAGAAAACACAGGAGTTGAATCAATACAATTACATACTGGTGGTATGTGCCATTTAGATGCCTTTATGACAAAGCAAGGAATTGATAGTTTAGATTCTACTGACTATGATTTAGTAATTTTAGAAAATGTTGGCAATTTAGTTTGTCCAGCTGAATTTGATACTGGAGCAATTAAAAGTATGATGATACTATCTGTTCCAGAGGGTGACGATAAGCCTTTAAAATATCCACTTATGTTTTCTATTTGTGATTTAGTATTAATTAATAAAATTGATGTATTACCTTATTTTGATTTTGATTTAAAAAAATGTGAAGAAAATATTTTAAGTAGAAACACAAATGCTAAAATCATTCCTATATCTGCTAAAAACAATGAAAACATTGATAAATTTGCTTCATGGCTTGATAATGAAATAATAAAATTTAAAGGAGAATAAACTATGCCAAAAATGAGTAATGCCTTTGTGCCTGAATTCATGAATGATAAAAATCCTCGTGAAAAGATTTTAAAGCTTGGTCGTAAAATTACTGATTGCTTACCTCATAAGCTAAAAGGAATTACAACAAGTGATCCTGAGTATTGGGGACTTGCTTGTATTTTAACTGATGAGATGGCTGATATTGCCTTAAAAATGAAGGTTAGACATCATTATACATTTGATGAGCTTTTAAAAATGAATTCTCAATATAATAAAGAGGATTTTGAAAAAATAATCACTGAAATGTCTAATATTGGTATTTTAGAATATGATTATGGCGATTTATATGACCATAATGGTCCAATTAAAGGTGAAAGAATTAGAAGATATTCTCTTCCAATGTTTGTTCCAGGATCTGCTGAATTTACAAACATGATTAAAAAACAGCTTGATGATCATCCAGAGCTTGCAATGTTTTTTGAAAGAATGACATTTTTACCTTTAGAGCATGTAACAGCTATGGTACCTCCAGGAGGTGCTGGTATTGGAATGCATGTTATCCCAGTTGAAAAAGCAATAAGCGCTGAAAATACAAGTATTGATATTGAGCATATTTCATATTGGCTAAAAAAATATGAAGGTCACTTAGGAGTTGGAATTTGCTCATGTAGATATGGAAGAGCTAAGCTAAATGAAGGCTGTGGCGATAGCTGTGATGAGTGGTGTATTGGAATTGGTGATATGGCTGATTATTGCCGTGAAACTGGAAAAGGTAGAGATATTACTTATGAAGAAGCAATGCAAATATTAAAAAATGCTGAGGCTAATGGCTTTGTTCATCAAATAACTAATATCGATGGTGAAAATAAAATATTTGCTATTTGTAATTGTAATGTTAATATTTGTAATGCTTTAAGAACATCGCAATTGTTCAACACTCCAAATATGTCAAGAAGTGCTTACACAGCTCATGTTGATTTAACTAAATGTGTAGCTTGTGGTAAATGCGTTGAATATTGCCCTGCTGGTGCTGTAAAGCTAGGACAAAAGCTAAACACTAAAAATGGTCCTATTACTTATCCTAAGCATGAACTTCCAGATTATATGCCTTGGGGTGAGGATAAATGGGATGAAAACTATCGTGATAATAATAGAATTAATTGCTATCAAACTGGTACTGCTCCATGTAAGGTTGCCTGTCCTGCCCACGTTGCTGTTCAAGGATATATTAAAATGGTTAAGGAAGGAAGATACAAAGATGCTTTAGCCTTAATAAAAAAAGATAATCCATTCCCAGCAATTTGTGGAAGAGTATGTAATAAACGCTGTGAAAAAGCATGTACTCGTAATAATATAGATGAGGCTGTATCAATTGATGAAATCAAAAAATTTGTTGCTGAGCTTGATTTACATAGCGAAACTCGTTATATTCCAGATGTAGTAATTCCTTCAAATCTTGGAAAATGGAAAGAAAAAATTGCTATTATTGGTGCTGGCCCTGCTGGACTTTCTTGTGCTTATTATTTAGCAACTAAAGGCTACACTCCAGTTGTATTTGATAAAAATGCTAGACCTGGTGGAATGCTAACTTATGGTATCCCTTCATATAAGCTAGAAAAGGATGTTATTGAAGCTGAAATTGATGTATTAAGAGAGCTTGGAGTTGAATTTAGATTAAATACTGAAGTTGGAAAGGATGTAACCTTAAACGAATTAAGAAAAAATGGCTTTAAAGCATTTTATTTAGCTATTGGCTGTCAAGGTGGAAAATTACCTGGCATTAAAAATGAAGATGCAAAAGGTGTTGAAGTTGCAGTTTCATTCTTACATAACGCTATTGAAGATAACTCACGTGTTTTAAATGGTGATGTTGTTGTAATTGGCGGCGGTAATGTTGCTGTTGATTGTGCTCGTACTGCAAGTCGTTTTAAAGCTAATAAGGTAACTATGGTAGCACTTGAGGATAAAGATCATATGGTTGCTACTAGTAAAGAAATTAAAGAAACAATAGAAGAAGGAATAGAAGTTATTAATTCTTATGGACCAAAGGAAATACTAACTGATGAAAATGGTAATGTTAAAGCTGTTGTATTTAAAAAATGTCTACGTACTATAGATCCAGGAACTAATAAGTTTGATCCAGTTTATGATGAAAATGATACAATTACAATTGATGCTTCACATGTTGTCTTTGCAATTGGTCAAACTATTGAATATGGTAATTTGTTAGAAGGTGAAACACTTGAATTTGTTCGTGGTAATTACTTAAAAGCTGATCCATTAACATATCAAACAACTACTAAAGATATCTTTATTGGTGGAGATTGCTATACTGGACCTAAATTTGCAATTGATGCTATTGAAGCTGGTAAATGTGCTGCTGAATCATTACACAGATTTGTACAACCAGGGACAAGTTTAACAATTGGTAGAAATAGACGTGACTTTATTGAATTAAATAAGGATGAGGTTGTAATTGAATCTTATGATACAATGGGTAGGAATGAGCCAAAAATGGATGAAACAATTGACTACAAGCATTCATTTAAGGATGCTCATAAGCCATTTACTGAGCAAGAAGCTGTTAATGAGGCTAAGCGTTGCTTAGGGTGCGGAGCTTCTATTGTTGATGAAAATAAATGTATTGGCTGTGGTGTTTGTACTACAAAATGTGAATTTGATGCTATTTCTTTAAGAAGAGACCATCCTGAAATGTCTCGTATGGTAAAGAGTGAAGATAAGTTTAAATACATTTTACCAAATGCTATTAAACGTGGATTAAAGATTTGTTTTAAGCCTAAAACAAAGGAAGAAAAAGAATCAATTAAAAAGCATAAGGAATACAAAAAAGCTAAAAAGAAGGAAAATAGTAAGTAATGCATGAGCTTGGAATTGTCTTTCATATTGCTAAAATGGTTGAAAATGTAGCAAAAGAAAATAACGTTAAAAGAATAGCTAAGGTAACACTTGAAATTGGTGAGGTTTCAGCAGTAGTTAATAATTATTTAGAGGATTGTTGGAATTGGAACGCTAAAAAAACACCACTTTTAAAGGATAGTAAGCTTGAAATAATTACAATAAAGGCCATTACTTATTGTGAAGATTGTAAAAAAAATTATGAAACTATAAAATTTGGTAAGATTTGTCCATTTTGTGGTAGTAAATATACCTATTTATTAAAAGGAAATGAAACAAACATTAAAGAAATAACAGTTTATGATGACTAAGAATGCTTTATGCATTCTTTTTCTTTAATAATAAGCCAATTTATTATATAATAACTATGTTTAAAAAGGAGTAAATTATTATGAGTGAACTTGAAAGAATGCTTGAAGGAAAAATTTATGATTCTAATGATGAAGAATTAGTAAAATTACGCCAAAATGCTCATAAATTATCAAAGCAATATAATGATACATTTGATTTTGAAAATGAAAAAAGAAAAAAAATACTTGATGAATTAATGCCTTTTAAAGGCAAAAATGTTTATCTTCAAGGACCTATTTATTTTGATTATGGAGTAAATACAACATTTGGTGATAATTCCTTTGCTAATTTTAATTTAACAATTTTGGATGTTTGTAAGGTAACTATAGGAAATAATGTTTTTATTGGCCCTAATGTTTCAATTCTTACGCCTTTGCATCCATTAAGATATCAAGATAGAAATCCATATTTATCAGAAAAAGGATATATAACTGATAAAGAATATGGAGCCCCTATTACTATTAAGGATAATTGCTGGATTGCTGGTAATGTTACTATTTTACCTGGTGTTACAATTGGAAAAGGCTGTGTTATTGGAGCAGGAAGCGTTGTTAATAAAAGTATTCCTGATAATTCCTTAGCCTTTGGAAATCCATGTGTTGTTAAAAAAACAATAACAGAAGAAGATAGATTAAGCCTAAAGAAAGAAATATTATAGTTATGAAAGAGTTAGATAGAAGTGGCGAAATAGCTAGAAGCTTACTTAAAAACTTCCGTTCAAGAATTTATTCAAAGTTTACTAAAGCTATAGCTGAATATAAACTAATAAGTGAAAATGATCATATTGCTGTTTGTATATCAGGTGGTAAGGATTCTATGATTTTAGCTAAATGCATGCAAATACTGCAAAAATATGGTGAGGTACCTTTTAAATGTACTTATATGGTTATGAATCCAGGCTATAATGAAAAAAACACGCAAAAAATAATTGAAAATGCTAAGATTCTTGATATTCCTATTATCATGTATGATACAGATATTTTTGATGTTGTTGATGCTCAAACATCAGGTTCACCTTGCTATTTATGTGCTAGAATGAGAAGAGGAGCATTATATAGAAAGGCCGAAGAATTAGGCTGTAATAAAATTGCTTTAGGGCATCATTTTGATGATGTAATTGAAACAACCTTAATGTCTATGCTATATGGTGGAAAAATCCAATCAATGATGCCAAAACTTCACTCTGATAATTATAAAGGACTTGAATTAATTAGACCATTTTATTATGTTAGAGAAAAGGATATCATTGCTTTTTGTAAAAAGCACGATTTAGAATTTATTCGTTGTGCTTGTCATTTTACTGAAAAGGTTGCTGAAGGTGAAATGGAATCAAAAAGAAAAGAAATGAAGGATCTATTAAGCCATTTAAGAGAAATTGATAAAAACATTGATATGAATATATTTAGATCAATGTATAATGTTAATATTGATACAGCTATTGCTTATCAAAAAGATACTGTTACCTATCATTTTTTAGATACTTATGATAATAAAGCTGATTTTCATAATAAAGAGCAATTTAGCAGAACTAAAATGCTTTTTAAGGATGAAGGAATGGATAAAATATACAAAACTAGCGTAGCAGTGTTTGGAATTGGCGGTGTTGGTGGCGCCGTATGTGAAGCTCTTGCTAGAAGTGGTATTCAAACATTTTACTTATATGATCCTGATGTTGTATCCATAACTAATTTAAATAGACAAATAATAGCAACATTTAAAACACTCAATAAGGATAAGGTAAAAGCTATGGAGGAAAGAATTTTATCAATTAATCCTGAAGCTAATGTCCATACCTATAAAATGTTTGTTGATAAAAATACAATAAGTGATATTGATTTTACTAAATTTGATTATTGTGTTGATGCTTTAGATACTATTTCAACAAAAATATTATTAATTGTAAAAGCTAAAGAAAATAATGTTCCACTAATTAGTGCAATGGGTGCTGGAAACCATTATGATCCTAGCTTATTTAAAGTAATGGATTTAAGTAAAACATCTTATGATCCAGTTGCTAAGGTATTACGTCGTGAATTAAAAAAATACAATATAGTTCATCAAAAGGTTGTTTGTTCAACTGAAATGCCAAGTGATGAGGTTATTTCAAGTAATGGTCGTCACGCTCCAGCTAGTAATGCTTTTTCACCAACAGGCTGTGGAAATTTAATTGCTAGTGAAGTAATAAAAGATATTTTAAATAAATAGGAAAAAAGTTCGGAAAAAATCCGAACTTTTTATGTCTCTTTAATTTATTAATTCAATTCAATTTCATTTAAATAAACATTTCTAATGTTTTCATTAAATGTTTTCTTTAAATGATTCATTAGGACTGTATATCGTTCACTTATTATATTAATGTCAGTTTTCATTAACTTAGACATTTCTAATAAATCCTTTTTCAATATAATAGTTCCAATTAAAAGCTTATTATCAAATTCATTAAATAATTTATAAATATCAAAATTTAATAAATGAAGAATTTTAGGAATATTAAGAGAATAGTCCTTATCAAAGCTTTCAATTCTTTCCTTATAAAGTGACATAGTCTGCTTATACATTTGCTTTACATAGCGTTTTAATCTTTCATTGAAATTATTAGCATTACTATTACATAGTTGATTTGTTAAAGCCATATCAACACTTTTAAAAATAATTAATAAAGCAAGATTTGGATCTTTTACATCTAGTAGAATTGTTAAATATGAATTTTCTAAATAATTATTTATAATTTTTTCGAAACAATCGTTTATCATAATGCTTATTTAGATGCTTTAATCATCAATTTACACATTGTGTTTGAAAACTTAACAGGATCACTTAGCTTAAATCCTTCCATTAATAAAGCTTGTGAATATAATAACTCTGCATAATCTTCAAGTGAAGATTCATCATTTTCGTTATAAATCTTATCAATTGCCTTAAATAGCTCATGATTAGGATTGATTTCTAATATTTTATCTGCTTTAGCTTCACTTGAAACAGGGTTTTGAGCTAAGACCTTTTCCATTTCAAATGATAAACCATCAGATGATACTAAGCATACAGGAGAATCAGTTAAACGCTTTGAAATAACAACATCCTTAACCTGATTCTTTAAGATTTCTTTTAATTTATTAATTAAAGGTTCTTTTTCTTCTTTAACCTTTTCAAGTTCATCCTTTTCTTCCTTTGATAATAAATCTAAGTCGCCTTGATTAATTGATTTAAATTGATT
>CAKPZU010000044.1 GCA_934215405.1 uncultured Bacilli bacterium
CCAGATAAATTTAATTTTGTAAATTAAAATAAAAAATTAGCTGATAAAGAATTGGTTACAAAACCAATTGGTTATTTTAAAGATGCTTGGAATCGTTTTAAAAAGAACAAAGCATCTATCGTTGCTACTGTCATAATTGCTATATTAGTTTTATTTGCTATGCTTGTTCCTCTTGCTAGCCCATATGAAGTATCATATAGAGATCAAACATTTAAAGGTACTTTACCACGTATTGAATTATTTAACAAAATGAATATTAACTTTTGGGATGGTTGTAAAGATAAACAAGTTAGCTTAGAAGATTTTTTATATTATTATTCAATGGGAGTTGAGACTAATCACAACTCAATTAAAAATCAAAGCTATACAACTGAAGAAGTTATGAATGCTAGAAAGCAATTAGTAACAGTTTATAATTTTAGATTAGATGATTATCAAAAAAATGGCATGGAATTTAAAACTTTAACTCTTGAACAATATAAAAATATTCAAAAATATCAAGATGAGAAAAATGTTCAAGTAATATATCCTATTACTGATCCAGATTTAAGGCCTGGTGATGCTATTAATGGAGAACCAGCAGCTAATGCAAATTATTGGTATAAAACAACTACAAATTCTGGAAAAGTTACAACTACAGGTGCAACTATTAATGCTGATGGTACTGTAGTTTATGAAAATATTTACCAACAATATACAGGGAATGATAGTTATACAAGCAAAATGAGAGTCGAAGGAAATACTCCTTTATATGATTATGCAGAACTTGTACAAGATGGTAATATGTTTAAAGTAAGAGTAAACTATTATGAATATTATATTTATAATCACACATATGTTTTAAAAGATAAAATTACAAAGCCTTCATTTGTTTTTGGAACAACAGCTTATGGCCAAGATTTGTTTACATGTTTAGCAAGCGGAGCTAGATTTAGTTTTATTTTTGCAATTTGTGTTGCTCTTGTTAATTTAATTGTTGGAGCTATTTACGGAGCAATTGAGGGATATTATGGTGGAAAGATTGACTTATTAATGGAAAGATTTGTTGATATTTTATCTGCAGTTCCATCAATGATTGTCATCACTTTGCTTAAATATCATATGAAAGATTCTTCAACAATTCTTATTCTGTTTATTGCTTTCTTCTTAACGGGGTGGATTGGAATGGCTGGAAGGACAAGAATGCAATTCTACCGTTATAAGAATCAAGAATACGTTTTAGCTGCAAGAACATTAGGAGCTAAGGATAGAAGAATTATGTTTAAGCATATTTTTCCTAATTCACTTGGTACATTAATTACAGGATGCGTTTTAATAATTCCTGGAATGATTTTTTCAGAAACTAGCTTAAGTTATTTAGGAATTATTAATTTAAATTCTGGAAACATGACTAGTGTTGGGTCATTATTAGCAGATGGTCAAGCAAGCTTAATGACATCACCACACATAGTGTTATTCCCTTCAATATTTATTAGTTTATTAATGCTAAGTTTTAACTTGTTTGGTAATGGCTTACGTGATGCATTTAACCCATCACTTAGAGGAAGTGAGGAATAGTTATGGAAAAGAAATTAGAAGTAAAAGATTTGCAGATTTCCTTTCGTACTCAAGGCGGAGTTTTAAAGGCAGTAAGAGATATTTCATTTGACCTTTATAAGGGTGAAACACTAGCAATTGTTGGTGAATCTGGTAGTGGAAAATCAGTAACTAGTAAAGCAATTATTGGTATTCTTGCTGGAAATTCAATTATTGAAGGTGGAGAAATTTTATATGATGGTCAAGACTTATTAAAAATTTCAGAAGATGATTTCCACAAAATTCGTGGCGATAAGATTTCAATGATTTTCCAAGATCCATTATCTAGTTTAAATCCAATAATGAAGGTTGGAAAGCAACTAACTGAAGCTATGATTTTAAATGGTAAAGCTCGTCAAAAAAGCTCAAGAAATGATTTTAATAGTCGCTTAAAACTACTTAACAAAAAAATAGATGAAGTATCACTTGAAAGTGAAATTGAAAATAATAAGATACAATGTAAGACATTTGATGACTTTTGCATTACTAGTACAAAGCTTGAACTTGCTTATAATAATGCTCAAAGTGAAGCTATTTCTTTAGATTCAACTTGTGAAAATCTTTTATTCTTAATTGAAAAAAAGCAAAAGATTGATTATAAGAAAGAAGTTACACAAATACTAAATAGCTTTAAGAAAACTTTTCATAAATATGTTGTTGTCGAAAATGAAAAAACAAATGAGCTTGTTTTAAAATTAGATGCAATATTAAAAGAAAAAGGAATAAATGAACATAAAGAAGAGTTTACAAAAGAAGTTATAGGAGCTATAAATGAAGTTAGAAAAGTTGTAAATGATGGTATTAAAAAGGAAGCTCCAAACTTCTTTAGATTAGGCTATTATATTTATAAAAATCCAACTGCTAATGTCGATAATTATGCAGTTAATGATTTAAATGAAATGACTTTAAAATACCTTGATGAAAACTTTATGATTGAATTTTTAAAGTTATCTAGTAAAGGTATTGAAAAAGCTCATAATGATTCAATAAATGCTAAAAAAGAAATACTTAAATTAAAGGACGAATATATCTCATACTTTAAGCAAGAGCAAATTAAACATAAAGAATCATTAGAAATGGCAAAAAGATTAATTCCACTTGTTAAAAATGCAATTGATTATTTATCAATTCATAAAAAAAGTGTTGAGTATTCTTTTGCTTCAACAATTATTCATGATATAAATATTTACTTTAATGGAATTAAGCAAAATCCAATTAATCAACATAAATATGATACGCAAAAAAGAAAATATGATGAATTAGTACAAAAAGGAAAGCATCCAACTTGGCAGGTTACTCCAGCAACATTAGTTGATTTAAAACTTGCCAAAAGAAACATTTTAAAAACAGTTACTGGTTTGTTTTTAAGCTATGAGGTAGATGTTAACAAGCCAAAGAAAGATAGCTATCATAATGATGCTGTAGAGCTTGTTGATTATTTTAAGGATTTAGCTAGTAAAGTTGTATATAAAATAACAAAGAAATTAGCTAAAGCAAAAGCCCTTGAGCTACTTGAAGAGGTTGGAATTCCTGAGCCTGCAATTCGTTATAATCAATATCCATTTGAGTTTTCAGGTGGTATGAGACAACGTATTGTTATTGCTATTGCCTTGTCAGCAAATCCTGATATTTTGATTTGTGATGAACCAACTACTGCTCTTGATGTTACAATTCAATCACAAATTCTTGAATTAATTAATAAGATTAAAAAAGAAAGAAATTTATCAGTTATCTTTATTACACACGATTTAGGTGTAGTTGCCAATATGGCTGATAGAATTGCTGTAATGTATGCTGGAAAAATTGTAGAATATGGTACAGCAGATGATGTCTTTTATGATCCAAAACATCCTTACACTTGGGCATTATTAAGTAGTATGCCTGATTTAGATACTAAAGAAAAGCTTGAAGCAATTCCTGGCACACCACCTAACATGATATATCCTCCAGTTGGTGATGCTTTTGCTGAGAGAAATAAATATGCTATGGAAATTGACTTTGAAGAACAACCTCCATTATTTAAGGTTAGTGATACTCACTATGCTGCAACATGGTTACTTCATCCTCAAGCACCAAAAGTTAATCCTCCAAAGATTATTTTAGAGCGTATTGCCCGCATGAAGAAGGAGGCTTTGAAATGATGAACGATGAAAGAAAAGTCTTATTAAAGGTTGAACATCTTGAACAATATTTTAAACTTGGTAAAAAGCAATTAAAAGCTGTTGATGATGTAAGCTTTGATATTTATAAAGGTGAAGTATTTGGACTTGTAGGCGAATCTGGTTGTGGTAAAACAACTACTGGAAGATCGATTATCCGTTTGTATGATATAACTGGTGGATCAATTTATTTTGATGGTGAAAGAATTTGTGCTGGTACTAGGCCATATAAGCAAGCAATAAAAGATGCTAAAGCTAAGTATAAAAATATTATTAAAGAAGCTAAAGCAAATCTTGCTGAAGAAATAAAAAAAGGAAACGAAAAGGCCAAAGAAGAATATAACAAAATAGAACAAGATGCTTCAAATGAAATGATAGCTGTTGTTAAGGAAAACACAAAGAAAATTAAAGAAGCAATCGATGATCATAAAAATTGTAATAAAAAGTTTGCTGAATTTGAAATGAATAAAGTCAAAGAGCATTATGCAAAAACACTAGAAGAATTGGATAATAACATTACCAATGCTAAAAGTGATGATGCTAAAAAAGAAGCAATAAGCAAGAAAAAAGAGTTCATGAAAAAATATAACTATGAATTACATCTTGCTAAAAACGATCGTATAATGAACAAAATGCAAATGATTTTCCAAGATCCAATTGCTTCATTAGATCCTCGTATGACAGTTCATGATATTATTGCTGAAGGATTAGTAATTCGTGGAATTAAGGATAAGAAATATATTGATGAGCAAGTATATAATGTTTTAAATCTTGTAGGCCTTGTTCCAGAACATGCTTCACGTTATCCTCATGAATTTTCAGGAGGTCAAAGACAACGTATTGGTATTGCACGCGCTATTATTTTAAAGCCTGAATTAATTATTGCAGATGAACCAATTTCAGCTCTTGATGTTTCAATTCAAGCTCAAGTAATTAATTTATTAAATGAATTACGTGATAAAATGGGCTTAACTATTCTATTTATTGCCCACGATTTATCTGTTGTTAAGTATTTTTCAGATCGCATAGCTGTAATGTATTTTGGTAAAATTGTTGAATTAGCTCCATCTGATGAGCTATTTGATCACCCATTACATCCATATACTAAATCATTATTATCTGCTATTCCACTTCCTGATCCTCATTATGAAAAAATTAGAAAAAGAATCACATATAATCCAATTGCTGCACATGACTATTCAAAGGAAAAACCAACATTAAGGGAAATTCTTCCTGGACATTTTATTAGCTGTAATACTGAAGAATTTTTAAAATATCAAGAAGAAATAAAAAATAAAGATTTACATAAAAATGAAAAATAAAATTTTAAATTATGTAATCACATTTTTAATTGGTTTAGTATTTGCTTTGTTTATCATGATTATGAAAGGACTGTTTTCTTGTACTAATCAAAAAATTGCTTTTCAAATTCTAACTGATTCATTCTTTGTGCCAGGAGTAATTCTAATATGTTTTGGTATATTAGTTGTTTGTGCTAATGGCGGAACTTTTGATATGCTAGTTTATGGTGTAAAGCAATTCTTTAGTTTATTTAAAAAGGATTTAACAAAAGCTAAATACAAAACATTTTATGAATATCAGCAAGCACAAAAAGAGAAAAAGCTAGAATTTTGGTTTTTAATAATTGATGGAATAATTTTAGTGGGAATTTCCTTAATATTTTTAGGAATTTATAATAATATTTAATACTAAAGGGCTATTTGAATAGCCCTTTAATCGTCAATATATATTCTTTTTAATCTATTTTCAAATTCTAAATAAAATTCATCATCTGTCATATTACTATCAAATGTCATAGAAAATCTAACGCAGTGTTCAACCTCATCCCAAGGTATTACAAATATTCCACAATTATCAAGTAAATATCTTGCGAATTCATCACCACTTTTAAAATTTCTAGGCGCATGAACATATAAATAAAATGTTCCTTTGGAAACAGATGACTCAATGTTATATTTATTTAAAATCATATTTATTTTTTTCATTCTAATATAATACTTACTTTTTAATTTTTTTAAAAAGTCTTTTTCATTTAAAATAGCACTACATGCAGCTAATTGAATTGGTATATATTGTCCAGAATCAATATTGTCTTTAACCTTTTTAATAATATCAATGATTGTTGCATTTCCAACAACAAAGCCAATTCTAAAGCCTGTCATATTGAATGCTTTTGACATTGAATGAATTTCAATTGCACAATCAAAGGCATTAGGAATTGAAAGTATACTTAATGGTGCTTCCTTATAGGTTAATGGACCATAGGTGTTGTCATTAACAATTAAGAAGTTATATTTTAGTGCATACTCAATTAGCTTTTCATAAAATTTTTTGTTAGCAATTGCTCCTGTTGGATTATTTGGGTAATTTATAATAAATATTTTTGCCTTTTGATATACTTCTTCTGGAATAATATCTAAATTTGGCAGATAATCATTACATTTCAATAAGGGAGCATTGTAGATTCTAGCATTAAGCCAACTTCCCATATTAGCCAAAACATCATATCCAGGAGTAGTTGTAATAATTATGTCGCCATCATTAATTAAGGCAAGAGGAATAATGCAAAGTGCGCTTTTTGCTCCCATAACATGATTTATTTGATTATGATAATCCTCAATATTTAAATTAAATATCTCCTTTAAATAAATGCTGGCGGCTTTTTTGAATTCTTCAATACCATTATCAGCATAAATATTGCTTCCTTTTTTAAAAATGTTTTTACTTAATTCATCTAATGCAAAAGATGGGGGCAATTGTAAGCTTTCACCTATTCCAAAATCTAATAGTTCATTTTCATTATTTATCTTGTATTCATTTTTAAGCTTACTATATTTTTCAAATTTATAATAACCATTCTTATAAAAATCAATTCCACCTAAACGCTTTGATATTAATTCAATAAAATTCATTTAAATAATCTCTCCTTTGTAAACTATATTGGCATCACCGGAAATATAATACTTGTTATTATTTATACTACATTTAATAATGCCACCATCCTGTATAGCATTAGCAGTATTGTCAATTTTGTTTAGCATTAATAATGTAAAAAAAGCAGCAAGTGAACCTGTGCCACAGGCTTTTGTTTTACCAACACCATATTCAAATGTTTTAATCTTAAAATTACTTCTATCAATTAACGAAACATAGTGAATATTTGCTTTTTCATCATCTGATAGCTTTATGTCCTTGCTTGAAAAATCAACATTATCAATATCTTTTTTTAAATAAACTATATGATTATTTAATGAATGAATATAATATCCGTAATCCTTTTTAATTAAAAGAGGCATAGGCATTTCTACTTGAAATTCATTTTCGCTTGTTTTCACTAGGTTAATTTCTTTATTATCAACAAATACCTTATATTCATTTTCATTTGTTAAATAATCTAAAAGCTTTGCTAAGCAACGCATGCCATTCCCACACATTAATGCTTTACTTCCATCACTATTAAAAATTTTGACATTATAAAATGAGTCGATAAATATTATTCCATCTGCCCCAATTCCATAATTTCTATTTGCATATTTACTAATATTTATTGCTTTATAATCAGCATCAATGAAAATAATAAAATCATTTCCTGATGCTTCAAGCTTATAAAAACTTAGCATTATAATTCTCCTTTCAGATATAAATTATGTAAATAAAGTAAGACATTTTTAGCATTATCATTGCATACAATTTTTAAAAATGAATTACATGGTAAAATATAATCAAATTCAAAATTATTTAATCTTAAAGTATTTTCGATTTGTTCTTTGTTGTTATATCCATCAATATATATTTCATTATTATTTATTTGAAAAATAATTACTTTTTCTTTGGCAAATTTAGTTATTAGTGTTTCATTGTCATGATTTAAATAGTTTTGAATGTGAATATTAATATCATTATCCTTAGCAAAGCGTAATGCTTCTTCTTGAACTAAATCATTCCCATGAGCTATGTTTTGTAGCATTAAATCATAGCTTACTGATTTAAACACTTTATATTTTGAATAAATATTTGGACTAATTGATGATAAGCCTAAAACATTTTTATATAAGTATACATCACTACATTCAAATACCTTAGCCATTATTAAAGCAGTTAAGTCACTGCCATTTTTATTTAGTGACACTATTTTGTTATTTTGACTAATGCCAATAAAGCCTGGAACAACTAACACTTTATGATTACTTAATTTGCTTTTAATTGGAATTTCATCAATTCGTATAATGTGTTCCATTTTATCGCTAAATTCAACATATATTCCTATTTCTTCTTTATATAGTAATGTAGCGTCTATATATTGATTTAGTAGTTCATTTGTTACTCTAAGTGATGATATAATTTCACCTATAACTATTATTTCTTGTTCCATTTCTATTGTGTAATTATTATTTAATAATGTTCTTAATGATTTTGTAGAATATGGTGAATCATTAAAAGCTGATACTACTAGGATAATTTGTCCATCATATGCTTTAATTTCATTATAAAGATTTAATCTATTTTCATATTTTTTTAAGGCATCTTTGCCACATTTAATTACTTTCATAGCTTGTCACCTAAAATAATATATGTAAGATATTTTATAAAAATAAGTCTTTTATTGTACATTTTGTTTTTTTTTCCTTTAAAAGGCTTGTAAAACTTGTCATAATTTAGTAAAATTATATCGATTGATGTTATAGGAGTGTGGATTATATGAATAGAAAAGCAAAAAATATCATTTTTTGGACTGTAGTTGGAATTTTAATATTTCTATTTGTAGTTGGTTTTGGCTTTGGCTGTATTAAAACTATCTATGGAGCTGGTTCAAAAGTTTATAATTCTGCCGCTGAAGTTATAATGGCCTTTGGTTTGAATAAATCGGACTTTTTCTCATGGTCACCATATTTGTGTATAATTTCAGGCATCGTATTAACATTTATGTTTTTCAAAAAATTCAATACAAGAATTAATTAAAAAGTTCACATTAAATTGTGAACTTTTTAATTTATCTTTTCCTTTATAAGTTTACCTACTATTTAATTATATAACTGCAACAAGAGCTTCATACGGCTCTAAACAAAGTGCATTACCTTTATATTCTTTGTTATAATTTGAAATTAATTTTTCTTTTATATTGAATGGTAAATTGATTTCTTCAACATATTTATTCATGTTACATATAACACAAATTTTAATATCGTCAATTTCTCTAAGATAGATAAAGATATTTTTTTTATCTTCATCAATTGCTTTAAATGTTCCATATACAAATACTTTAGCATATTTTTCATTTTTTCTTAAAGCAATAAGTTCTTTATAAAAATTATAAACTGAATCTTTGTCATTTATTTCATCTTCAGCATTAATTAAATGGTAATTATCATTTATTTTAAGCCATGGCTTATGGCCATTATTAAAGCCAGCATTTATTTTATTGTTCCATTGCATTGGAGTGCGGTTATTATCTCTAGCTTCTTTATTGCAGCCATCCATAAATTCATCATATGTTAATACTTTTTTATCAAGAACATATTCTTTATAATAGCCAAATATTTCAACATCGTTATAATCATTAATGTCCGTTATTTTAATATTAGTCATTCCAAGTTCTTGGCCTTGATAAATATATGGTGTTCCTTTTAGAAAATAGTTTAAAATAGCAATTTCTTTGCAAGATTCCTTATAATAATTCATATCGCCAAATCTGTTTACTGCTCTTCCTAAATCATGATTTTCAACAAAAAGCGCATTCCAAGATAGCTCGTTTAAGCCATTTTGATATTTAATTAAGGTCTTTTTAACAAATTCCATATCTATTGGACGTGGAGAAAACTTTCCATATTCTGTTAATGTTGTATAGCTTGTGCACTCAAATTGGAAAACCATATTTAATTCTTCATTTTTGGGGTTTGTAAAATCAATTGCTTTTTTTAAATCGCCCCATGCTTCTCCAACTGTTACTATATCAAAGTTCCCATATGATTTTTTATATAATTCATGAACCTTTTGATGTAATGTTGGACCATAATCTAAAATATTATTATCGATTTCTTTGCCAATTAAGTGTATTACATCAAATCTAATGCCTTTAATACCTTTTTTTAGCCAAAAATTTATACAAGAAGCAATTTCATCCATTACTTTTGGATTTTGCCAATTCAAATCAGGTTGACCTTTAGCAAATTCGTGGAAATAATACTGATTGGTTTTTGCATCATATTCCCATGCAGATCCTCCAAAGCATGAATGCATATTAAACAATGGTTCATCACGCCAAATATAATAATCACGATAAGGATTGTCTTTACTTTTTCTTGATTCTACAAACCATTTATGCATATTTGAAGTATGATTAGCAACAATATCCATCATAATATACATATTTCGTTTATTACATTCGCTTATTAATTCATCCATATCTTTCATTGTTCCAAATAATTCATTTACATTTAAATAATCAGAAACATCATAACCATTATCTTCCATTGGTGACTTAAAGAAAGGAGTTAACCATAAAATATCAACGCCAAGGTTTTTTAAATAATCTAGTTTTTCAATTATTCCTCTTATATCTCCAATTCCATCATTATTACTATCTTTAAAGCTTTTTGGGTAAATCTGATAAACGATTTTATCATGCCACCATTTTTTAAGTTCCATATTTATTCTACCTACCTTTAAAAATATTATATGATATATGTTTATTAATCACAAGATAATTAAGAATAATAGCTAGTATATTTTGTTTTTCCACTACCATTTACTTTACTTGTAATTTTCCTCCATGTGTTACAGCCAACAATGCCATCAGCGCTTAAAGAATTATTTCTTTGAAATCTTAATACAGCATTTTTAGTGCTACTTCCAAATATTCCATCGATTTCTATATTTCCATATAAATTATTTAATGCATCCTGTAAAATCATTACATATGTATTTTTACTTCCAAGCTTAACTAGTGGATAGCCTGAACTGCATGCTGGCGAAGTGTTTCTTTTATCAAAATGAACCCATCTAGGTGTTTGACTAATTGGCTCAACATAGCTCCAAACATTTAATTGCTTTGCTTTTAAATATAATTGCCTTCTTTTAGAATATGACCATGTTTGTCCAACATCAAACGATGTTCCAGCATAATGCTGTGACTGATTAGTATGTCCACCTTCAAAGATTCTTTTAAAAGCATAACCAACATAAATTCCACTACCATATTTAACTCTTGTAGTATTAAATGCTTGCATAGTTTTTTTTGTTGTCCAAAGAATATTTGCTGAAGAATTGCTTCTAAATTCTTTTAATGTTAAATACTTGTTATTAACATAAGGCATTGGCTCACCTAAACTGCGATTATATCTTTCAATTCTATTAGTATCTTCATTGTATATTAAAATAAGCATAAAGCACCTCATATAAATATATGATAATTATAATATTTTTTATCACATAAAAGTTTAATGTTAATTTGTATTTTTAATTTACTTCAATGCTTTGTAAAACAAAATATACTTTTATATGCATAAAATTTCTACAAATTCACAAAATAACTTGGGGATAATAGAAAGGATATTATATGAGTAGAAAATCAATTCATGTAACATATCGCAAAAGCGATGGACAATGGCATGTAAGTAATGGAATGAATGGAACATCATCTGGTAAATACCAAACACAAAAAGAAGCAATGAGCAAGGGTCGTAAGCTAGCAATGGAAACTTCTGCAGAATTTTGTGTTCATGGTAAGGATGGTAAAATAAGATTATCACAATCTTATGGAAATGATCCAAGGGATTCAATGAAATATAAAAGCCATACTACTACAAAAAGAAAAAGATCAAAGAGAGATTCATAGTATTTGATTTATAAGGCTCTTTTTAAGACTCTAAAGAGTCTTTTTCTTTTTTTTTACACATTTAAAAAGAAAATGACTAAATTATATATGAAGGGGGATTTTTTATGAAAGGCATAAAATATCAACGTTATCCATCAATTGTTAAAGAAAATGGGAATATTCCAACTAAGGAAAAAATAAGGAAAATAGAACAGGCTGTTTTAGATTATAAAAAAGCACTAATTAAAGTGGGGTTTTATGACTCACTGCAAAAATTAGACGAAGATCAAGAAAGTGACAGAGCATATTATCAGGCCTTTATTAATTATTTCAATCAAATTTTAAATTCTGTAAGCAAAATGACAAAGGAGTATATAAAAAATGAATACATAAGCAGAAATGATAAGCACTGGTATGAAAAAGAACATTCACGTTCATTTTATTTTAAATTAAGGAGTATTGCTATTAATGAATTCTACTTATTTATTCAATAAATTATTTATCTTTAATTTTGCAATTTCCTTATTTAATAATTACAAAGCTAATTCTGCTATTGATCCTTTAATTATTAAAGGTAATGTTCCAATGGTTGAACTAAATGAAGACATACCACTTTATTTATCAATGGTAGAGGGGCATCCATTCGCATATCTAAATATTTTAATTTATGTAGATAATGCTTTAGTAATAAAAGATAGAGAAATTAGTAAATATTTAAATAACAAATGCTATTCATTAAATGGTTTTACTGTCAAAAATGCTAAGAAAAAAATTAAAATAGATGTTAATTATGAAGATAAAGATGCAATAAGCAGTGTATGTGAGTTTACTATTTACTCTCCAAATTATCGAACAGTAAAAAATGCAGGAAAGGATGTTTTAAAATATACTGAAAATAATGCGATAAATGTTTCCTTTCAAATGCAAGGAAATAATCAAACAGTAGAAAATGAATATGAAGAGTTAGTATTTAATGGAACATGGGCTTATGAATGTATTCAATCAAGATTTTTTGATTTTTCAAAGTATAGTATATCTTCATCAAATATAGCCTTGCAGGACAGTATTTTAGAATTTAAGATATTTACTCATTTTAAAGACTCAGACCTATTATATAAAAACGATTACACTTCAATTGATATAATTTTTAAAAAGCAAAATGATAATTCTTTGAGAGGGGAAAACGAATTTAAATATTACATTGATAAAAACACAGGTATGATATTTGAAAATGAAACAATTAATTGCGATAAGGAAAATCTGCCGTTTTTCTTTCCATTTAATTTGAGTGATGACAATTTAGTATTATATAGCTTTAGTTTTTTTGATGTAGGTAAAAACCATAATTCATTTGTTTATACAGGGATAATCAATTTACATAATATTGAAAATAATCATATATTTGGCTCATTTAATGATTTTTACTATCAAGAAAAAGAGCCAATAAAGGATGTAATATATGCATAATTGCTATTTTATAATGCTAATTAGCTGCTTGATGATACAGCTTTATTCAAATAATATTACTAGTATTAAAATAGATTCAACATTATCTTTGATTAATGAAGAAATGGTTGTTCAATCAATTAGTGAAAAATCAAAATTATATGCATATTATTATGATGATATTTCGAAATTGGAAATAGACCATCAAAAGCTAAATAAAGCAATTAAATTGGTTTTAAAGGAAAATCTTTCATTTGTAAAGTACCAAATTAAATATCACTATTATGATATGCAAAGTAAAAGCTATTGTAGCATTGGGCAAGGTTGCAATAGCGTCCAAATAAAAATATTGATTATGTACAATAATAAAACATATGAAAGCGTAGTTAGATATGAGCCTGTTAAAAAGTAAAAAGAAAAAAAGTAACATTATAATTCAAGAAAATCCGGAAGAATGTATTAAACTTGTTGAAGCATTTTTCTTTAAAGGAGTTTTCAATGATAATGTTACGGATATATCTTATAACGGATCAACATTTTTTGCCCAAAATAATGAAATTGGAAGATATAAACTAGACTTGAAATGGAATTGTGATGACATCCTAACATTTATAAAAAAAATTGCCAACTACATGCTACAGCCGTTTTCTAGTAAAAATCCGATTTTAGATGTTTCCTTTGGTGATTATAGACTAAGTGCTATTCATCCAAATTATGCAAGAACAAATAGCAAAAAGGTTGTGACATTTTCTTTAAGGAAGATAACTGCAACAATAAAAATAAAGGAGAATGATGAATCACTTTGCCCTTATGAGGTGCATAAGCTTTTAAAAGCACTTATATTAAGCTATGAAAGTATTTTGATTTCTGGTGTTACAGGTAGTGGAAAAACAGAATTTCAAAAGTATTTAATATCCTTAATGAACAAAAGTGATAGAGTTATTTTAATTGAAGAAAGTTATGAAACACATATTAAAGAAATATATCAAGATATGGATATAACAAGTTGGATTGTTAATAATAATCGCGATGAGCTATCATTTTTAGTAAAAACGGCGTTAAGGAATAATCCGGATTGGATAATTATAGCTGAAACTAGAGGAATAGAAGCATATGATATGATACAAGCTGCCATGACAGGGCATAGTGCAATAACAACTATTCATAGTGAATCTGCCAAATATTCATTAGATAGAATTGTAAATATTTGTAAAAAGAGTATTGATGTAGATGAACAGCTTATGCTATCAAATATAGCAAAGCATATTAAAATAGGAATTCATATGGAAAAGGTCTTTGATAATACTTTACATAAAATAGTTCGCCGAATAAGTGAAATTGTCGAATACATTCCACAGGATGAAGGCTATAAGGTAAATACATTATATGAAATAACTAAAAGTGATTCGTTAAAGGAAAAAAGGATATATGGCTGTATTAGCAATGAGTTAAAAAAAATATTAGTTAAGCATGATGTAATATTGAAGGATATAAATAAATTTCTTAGGAAGGAGAAAGAATGAAAAATAAAGATATTAAAGCATATATTGTATTGTTTTTTGGCTTTTTAGCATTAGTTTGCTTGGCTTGGTTTGTTTTAAATTCTCTTATCTTAGCATTAGCATATGGAATTGCTTTACTTATATTTTATATGCTTATTTTAAAGCAAATCAAAAAAAACAAAAAATTATTTCATTGTATTGACGCCTCTTATAATTTCGTAAATTTGTTAGGAATGCAGATGATTTCTACTAAAAGTGTTTATGAAGCCTATAAAAGCGTTGAAACCTATTTGGATGTAGACTTTTCAAATATTTCAAATGAAGATTTTCAGCTTCAACTTAAAGAGATTGCAAACGATTATAATTTGAAATCGTTTAAAATGTATATTGATATTTTATTAATATATGACAATGAAGGTGGAAATTTTAAAGAAATGGAAGCAATACCGACATCTTTATGCCAAAAAACAAAAATTTATTATGATAAATTAAAATCAAAGAAGCTAATAAAGTTATTTGAAATATCAATGTTATTTATATTATGGTTTGCAATTTTAGTTTTCATAAAACTTTCAATCCCTGATTATTATAACGCAATGCTTTCTAAAACTATTTATCAATTGTTTATTTTACTAATTCTAATAGTTGGCAGCTTCTTTTATTATCTTTCAGTTAATGAGTATTACACAAACGCAATTAAAGGAATGTGATAGCTATGCTTGAAAAAATAAATTTTATGTATAAAAAATTAAAAATTTCATTTAGTAAGGACTTAATAATTTTAGGAATAGGAATGCTAGCAATAATTGGCTTAGGAGTATTTATTGCACTTCAAAAAATGATAATGGTTGGAATAATGGTGGCATCCTATTCACTCATATACTTAATAATGCATTTTTTGAGCATAAAATCAAAATACAAGCAACTAGTTAATGCTAAGGAAATTGCATTTAATGCTTTTTATAGATATGTTATAACATTGCTAAAAAATAATAATATCTTATTTAGTGCTTTGCAGACATCGCTTGAGTATATAGATGAAGTTTTAATAGATGATGTAAATGATCTAATTCTTGATATTGAAAATGATACATCGTTAGAGCCATTCTTAAACTTTATGAATAATTTTGAGGATGAATCTATTAAGCAAATGATTATTATGC
>CAKPZU010000045.1 GCA_934215405.1 uncultured Bacilli bacterium
ACTTCTAATATCTAAGGTGAAATCCTTTAAAACTGGTTTATCTTTAACATATGAAAAATATACATGTTCAAAATCAATAGTTCCTTTAGTTTTTGTTGGATCAAATTCTACTTTTCCATTAAAGTCTTCAACTTCTTCATTAAGTAATGAAAATACTCTTTCAGCACCAGCTAAGGCTGTAATTAATGATGAATATAATGAAGCAACTTCATTAATTGGACGAGTGAATTGCTTTGATGTATTAATAAACATAATAACAACAGCAATTGTTAATGGTTCATTAAATAAGGAATTGCCAATACCATTTATTACAAATAAGGCACCAAAATAACAAATTAAGAAATAACTAACATTACCAATAAAGTTCATAATTGGCCCCATTGATCCACTCCATATTTGAGCTTTCATACCAGTATTACATAAATCATTGGAATATTCATTAAATTCTTCTTTAGCAGTTTTTTGATGGTTATAGGCAATAACAGTTTTACAACCAGATACCATTTCTTCAGTTTGTGAATTTAGTAATCCTAATACTGATTGCTGCTTTAAAAATAATGGACGCATGAATTTTGACATTAAAGCAGTTAAAATAATTGTTAAGCCTAAGGTTATTAAAGAAACTAAGGTTAATAATGGTGAGTAATAAATCATAATAGCTAAGCATCCAATAATAGTTAGTACTCCTGAAACTAATGATGTAATTGAAGATGATACAGCATTTGCGATATTATCAACATCGTTTGTCATTCTTGACATAATATCACCATGAGGATGGCTATCAGTATACTTAATTGGTAATAAAGCTATTTTATTAAACAAGTCATTACGCATTTTCTTAGTCATACCAATTGCAATATAAGCTGCTAATAATGAAGTGAAATATTGTAATACACAATAAGTAAGATAAATACCACTAAGTAATAAAATGCTATTTATAAAATTAGTCTTACTTGGATTAACTGCCCAAATCTTTTTTTCAAAATTATATGAGCCAAGTGATGATATTAATTTTTCAATAACAATATTAGTTGATAAACTAATAACAGTTGAAATTAAAACAATAATAACTAAAACTATTAAAGTAACTTTTGAAAAGGAAACATACTTTAGTAGCTTTTTCATAGTACCCTTTAAATCTTTTGGTTTTTCCTTTACACCACCAAAACGACTTCCAGGTCCGCCTCTATTTCCTTGCTGTCTTTGAATTTCCTTTAATTTGCTTTCATCAAGCTTTCTTTTACTCATCAAAAACACCTTCTCTCTTAAGCTGTGAATTATAAATATCTATATAAACATCACAATTATTTAATAAGTTTTCATGTGTATCAAAAGCAATTATTTTTCCACCATCTAAAACAATAATTTTATCAGCATTTTTAGCAGTAGCAATACGTTGAGCAACAACTATTCTAGTTGTATCATTGATATTTTCCTTCATAGCTTTATATAGCTTTGCTTCAGTTACTAAATCAAGTGCTGATGTTGAATCATCAAAGATTAATATTTCTGGCTTTTTAACAATTGCACGAGCAATAGAAATACGTTGCTTTTGTCCTCCAGATAATGATGTTCCTTTTTCTTCTATAAATTCATCATATTTATCTTTTTTACTTAAGATGAATTCTTCAGCTTGAGCAATTTTAGCAGCCATTTCTACTTCTTCATCAGTTGCATCTTCCTTGCCCCATTTAATATTTTCTTTAATAGTTCCGGCAAATAATTCTGCTTTTTGTAAAGCAATAGCAATTTTGTTTCTTAAATCACTTTGCTTATAATCTTTTACATTAACATTATCAACAAGGACTTCTCCTTCATCTACATCATAAAATCTAGTAATTAAATTAACAAGTGTTGTTTTACCACTTCCAGTTGCTCCAACAATAGCAACTGTTTCACCTTTATTTATTTTAAAGTTTAGATTTTCTAAAACATTTTCACTTGCTTGAGGATATTTAAATGATACATTTTTAAATTCAACGATACCTTTTTCTTTAATATCATTTACATTAACATTTCCGTCTTCAATTTCAATCTTACAATCCAGTACGTCATTAATTCTTTTTGCCGAAGCTGAAGCTCTTGCAATACTCATAAACATCATACCTAATTGAATTAAAGAGAAACATATCATTAATATATAGGTTGTTGCTTGTGAAATCATACCAATTGAAATAGTTGGAGTTTTATTATTAAAGAAAGCATCTAAAATATTACTTCCACCAATGCCATAAATTGCAATTTGCGCTGCATAAATAACTAACATAAAAATAGGCATTAAAACAGCCATCATTTTATTAACATACATTAATGTGTCAGCATATGAATCATTTACTTTGTAAAATCTATTAATTTCATAGTTTTCTTTACTAAAAGCTTTAACAACTCTAGCGCCAGTTAGATTTTCATGAACGACAGTATTTAAATTATCAAGCTTTGTTTGAATGACATTAAAAATTGGAAATGCTTTTCTAATTAGTATTACCATTACACATATTTCAAGTGGTAAAGCAATAGCTAAAATAATGGCAAATCTTGAATCAATTCTAATAGTTAATAAAATTCCTAAAACGAACATTCCAAGTGATCTAACAAACATTCGAATTATTTGGGCAATAAAATTTTGCATTTGTGTAACATCATTAGTAACCCTAGTAATTAATGATGCAGTTGAAAATTTATCTGTTTGATCAAAGGATAGTTGCATAATTTTGCTAAATAAATCCTTTCTTAAATCATTTGCATATTTACAACTTGCAATATTTGCAAACACACCAGATAAAATTCCACAGCTTACGCCAATTAAAACTAATATAAGCATATTAAGCCCTACTGACTTAACAACAGCTAAATTACTAGCCTGAATGCCATTATCAATCATTTTTTGCATTTGCTGAGTGATTAGCATATCCATTCCAACTTCTCCAACCATGAACAATGGTGCAAGTAGTGTGGCCCACCAATATTTTTTTAAATATTTAAATAATTTAAACATTTAACAACCTCCTTTTACTTTTAAGTTAGTTAAAAACTAACTTAGTTTATTATATCTTTTTTTTATATAATTTTCAAAATATAAAAATTTTAGTTAATCAAGCATTTTTTATAAAAAAGTAAAAATGCTTTTGACTAGTATATGTAATTTATTTATAATTTATTTATGGGTGTGATGAAAATGTATAAGAATTTAATTTTTGACTTTAATGGAACTTTACTTGATGATTGTGATGTTTGCTTAAAAATACATAATGTATTATGTAAGGAATACAATTTAAAACCAGTAAGTAAGAAATATTATAAAGAAATTTTTACTTTTCCTGTTATTAATTATTACAAAGTATTAGGCTTTGATGTAACAAATGACAATTTTAAAAAAATCGGTAATGAATTTCATAATATGTATAATGCGCTTTCCTATAGTGAGGCTAAATTGTTTAAAAATGTATTAGCTACATTAAAGGAACTAAAAAAATCCTATACTTTAATCTGCTTATCTGCTTCCTTAAAGGAAACATTAATAAAGCAATTAAAATACTATAAAATATATGATTCTTTCGATTATATTGTAGGACTTGATAATAATTTAGCAAACTCGAAGGAGCAAGTAGCTATTGATTTTATAAATAAAGAAAAAATTAATCCTTTTGAAAGCCTATTTATTGGTGATTCCATTCATGATGCTGAAGTAGCAAGTGCTATTAATACTAAATGCGTACTTATTGCCTCAGGACATACTAATAAAAAAAGATTAAAGCAAACAAATTGTGATGTTTTAAATAACTTTGATGAATTAAAAAAATATTTAAGCAATTAAATGCCTAAATATTTTTTTTATAAATATTATCTATTCCTTTTAAGGTAAGTAATTGATCAATTAAATCAAATTTTTCTTCGCAAAATGCTGAAATTAAATTAATTAATCCACCGGTTGCAATTACCTTTAATGATGGATTGTTTACTTCTTTTTTAATTCTTTTAATCATTCCATCAACCATTGAAGCATATCCATAAATTACTCCTGATTGCATACATGGTATTGTTGATGAGTTTAACACCTTTTTAGGAGCAATTAATTCAAAATTTGGTAGCAATGCTGCATTATTAATCATCGCATTAGTTGAAATAACAACTCCTGGAGCAATACTTACCCCAAGTAAACTTTTATTTTTGAAATAAATAAATTTTGAAGCTGTTCCTAAATCAATTATTAGACCTTCATTATAAATATTGCTTGCTCCACTTACATCACAAATTAAATCAGCACCAACAGTTTTTGGATCATCTGCTATTATATTTATACCAGTTTTTAAAGAATTTCCAATTATCTTTGGCTCAATATTATAGTATTTTTTAAGCATTTTTAAGATTGCACTTGTAATAACTGGGACTACAGAGCTTATAATAGCATCATCTACCTTCTCGTTAATAAATTGCTTTATTAAGATATAAAATTCATCGCAGCTTTTATCCTTAAATGATTTAATGCGAAAATTATTATAGATTTCATTATTTTTTGAAGAAGCAAAACAAATATTTGAATTTCCAATATCAATTAATAGAATCATAGCTATTCTTTCTCCTTAACATTATTTGTAATTTTGTTTATCATGCTATTTCTTTTTAAGGCTAATATTACTGGAGGGATTACTATTACACTTAATAATGTTTCAAAAAGACACGAAAACATAAATGTAACAAACCAATATATTGTTAATGGTAATGTTGTATTTATACCACCAATACTACCACTAAAATCCTTAAAGAAATTACCATCACCATACATGAATACAAATGTTGGTAAATATACAATAAATACTAGTAATGTATGGATAATAGTTGAAAACATTGCACATAAAAATGCATTTAAGTAATTTGACTTAAAATGCATTTTTTCATATATTAGTCCAGCTAAATAGCCAAATAATACTCTAGGTAAAACGCTAACCCAAGGCATAATAAAGGGTTGATCTCCCATAGTTCCGGTAGTCATTGATTTAATCATAGAACTAATACCCATAAATAAACCAAGTAAAGCTCCATAGTTTTTATTTAAAAGCATGGTACCAATAATTACAACTACATGAATTATTGTAACGGATATAAAACCTAGTGGTATAAAGCCGACATAAGGTACAAAAGTAAAGATGGCAATTAATGCCATAAAGCAAGCCATAATGGCAATTTTTAAATTTAAATTTTTATTTTTCATAATTATTCCTTTTACGCTATTTAATAGTCGCTTAGTATTATTATTTATTATTTTTTATTTATTTATTAAAAGCATTGCATTGCTGCCCCAATTATGCCACAATCCTGGTCATATTTAGCGCAAACAATTTTAACATTACTTCTTAGTGTTTCATAAACATAGTCATCAACTTTTTCTATTACTTCATCTAAAAAGTAATCCTTTGATTTCATTAATCCGCCACCTAATACAAAAATATCTGGCTCCATATAAGCAACAATACTTCCGATTAAAGCAGCTATATCTAAGATAAAATCTTCTTTTAGCTTTAAAGCTATTTTATTGCCTTCATTGGCATATTTGAAGACATCTCCAGCATTTTCACAATGTAGCCCTAAGTCATTAGCCTTTGCAGTCAATGCAGTGCCACTTGCTTCACCTTCAATGCATCCTTTTGCTTTAAATCTAGATGGTGCTCTACCACCATTTCTTATAATCATACTGCCAATTTCTTGGGCTAAGCCATATTTTCCAGTAATTATTTTCTTGTTAATAATTAAACCACCGCCAATACCAGTAGATAAGGTAATATATTGGACAACGTCATATCCTTTACCATTTCCAACACTAGCTTCAGCTAAAGCTGCAACATTAGCATCATTTCCAACATATACTGGAAGTGTAACCTTTTCTTCCATCATTTTCTTTAAATTGAATGATTCTCCAATTCCTAAATTGCCAATATAAACTACTGTGCCATCTGGCTTTACAGGACCTGGTACACCAATTCCTATACCAACAATATTAATGCTAGCATAATTAATTTTATCAATAAGAGATAAAATTTGCTTTACTAAATCATTTGGAGTATGAGCTATTGTTTTTTCTTTAATAACTTGACTCATAGCACCATTTTCATCCACTAGGGCAATTCTTATATTAGTACCACCAACATCAATACCAATTGCATGCTTCATTATAATTTACATACTTTCATTAAGTTTGTATTACCAATACCATTACCACCAGTAATTATGAAAGTGTCTCCTTCTTTTAAGCCATAAAATACAGCAATTTCACTAGCTAAGGCAATAAAGTCAATTTCGTATGTTTTATGAGTTGCAACTACTGGATAAATTCCCCAGTTAAGTGTTAATGACATTCTAATTGTTTCATCAGATGATACTGAAGCAATTGGACAATTAGGACGATATTTTGAAATGCGCTTTGCAGTAGCTCCAGATTCACTAAAGGCTACAATTAATTTGGCATTTACTTCTTTTGCAGTTGTAATAACAGCGTTAGCTACAGCGTCATCAAGTGGGAAATTAAATGCATCATTAGAATCACTTGAAACGGCTTGTGAATTATTTAAAGCATATATTTCATAAGCATGAGCTTCTGTTGCTTTAATTATCTTTGATAATTCCTTTACTGATTTAATTGGGTAAAGACCAATTGTTGTAACATTTGTTAATGAAATACCATCAACACCATCTAAAACTAAGTTAGCAACATCTGATACTTCAGCACGGCTAGGCTTTTTATTTCTTGTCATTGATGAAATAATTTGTGTTCCAACAATAATAGGCTTACCAGCTAAATTACATTTCTTTATCATTTTCTTTTGAACAATTGGCTGTAGCTCATATGGATATTCAACTGCTAAATCACCACGTGAAATAATAATTCCATCAGCTACATTTAAAATTTCATCAAAATTATCAACAGCAGCTTTATTTTCAATTTTGGCAAAAACCTTAATATTGGCATTTAATTCTTTTAAGAAATCCTTAATTGTTATAACGTCTAAAGCATTTCTAACAAATGAAGCACCAATAAAGTCAACGCCAGCGCGAGAAGCAAATTTTAAAACTTGAGCATCATCACTACTGATAATTGGCATTGAACTTGTAAGATTTGGAATATTAACTAAACAATCGTCTTGTACAGAACCTGATTTTAAGGCTTGACATTCAATAGTTTTATTCTCATCATTTTTATTTTTAACAACTAAACGTACACTTCCACTATTAACTAATATTTCATCATCTACTTTAATATCATCAAATAAACTTGGACAGTTTACAGAAAATTCATGAGCATTTCCTAGTATTTTCTCTTGTGTATGGATTATTACCTTACAATCCTTACCAATGGCATCAATTGAATTAACAAATTCATGTGTTTTAATTTTTGGACCATAGGTATCAAGCATAATTGATAAAGCACGTTCATGAATTAATGAGAATTTTTTAACCATATCAATGTATTTTTGTTGAGTGGCAATACCACCATTTGCAAAATTTAATCTTGCAACATTCATTCCTGAAAGAATCATTTCCTCCAAGACTTTTTCGTTATCAGATTGTGAACCAATAGTACAGACAATTTTTGTTTTATTTAACATATTCTTCCTCCTTAAATAAAATGTTTAAATTGTTCAATTAATTTGACAGGCTTTTTCTTTGGTAGCTTGTTGGCTTCAATAATATCCATATATGTTAATGTTTCACCCTTTACGCCAACGCAAACACCTGTTTTTCCTTCTTTTAATAATTCAACAGCATAATCGCCAAGACGAGATGCTAAAACTCTATCAAATGCAGATGGAGTTCCTCCACGTTGAATATGACCTAAAACATTACTACGTGTTTCATATGTTCCATCCTTATTTAATAAATCTTCAATGTATGTAACAGGAATAGTATGCTCACATACAACGATAATACAATTTTGCTTATGTAAGGCTTTGGCATTGTGAACAGCTTCTAATAATTTTTCATCGCTATATTCTTCTTTTGATGTAACTACAAATTCTGCACCACAAGCAATGCCAGCTCTAATTGCTAAATCAGGATTATATCTACCCATTACTTCAACAACCATGCAGCGATTATGAGAATATGAAGTATCTCTTAATTTATCAATGCATTCAACAATTGTATTTAATGTTGTATCAAAGCCAATTGTGTATTCTGTTGAAACAATATCATTATCAATTGTTCCTGGCATTCCAATGCATGGAAGACCCATTAATGATAATTTATAAGCTCCCATATAAGTTCCATCGCCACCAATGCAAACTAGTGCATCGATACCAAAGCTTTTTAATTTATCAATAGCCTTTTGTCTTACTTCCTCTTCTTTAAATTCTGGAAATCTTGCTGAAAATAAAATTGAGCCACCACGGTTAATTATATCAGCAACGTCTTCACGCTCAAGCTTTTTAATTTCACCAGTTTCTAAGCCCTTATAGCCATTATAAATACCATAGGCTTCAATACCATAATAATTAGCAGCACGTACTACAGCTCTAATTGCAGCATTCATTCCAGGTGCATCGCCACCAGATGTTAAAATACCAATTTTTTTAATTTCCATAACATATCTCCTATTTTCTTATTTCATTAATTTTTTCTATTTCTTGATTAGCCTTTGCTTCATCATTATATGAAATACGATAAAGCTTTTTTAATTCATCTAGAGGAAATTCGCTACATAATATAGTGATTTTATCATTTTGGAGCCTATTATCTAAAATAGATAATAAAATGTCATCCCTAGACCAAGTAGTGATGGCTTCATTTCCTAAACCATCTATTATTAATATATCACTTTCTATGATAATTTTAAATGTATTTTGTGTGTTATTTGATTTAAAATCACCTTTAATATCCTTTAGCATATCGGAAAATTTAACAACACTTAATTTATTGTTCAATAAAAGATTATATGCTAATGATTTAATTAGCTTAATTCTAATTTTAGAATTAGATAAGCTTAAAAATGCTCCACTTGATTTTTTAAAGTTAATTATATCAATGATTTTTTTTACAAATTCAACTCCAAGTAAATTTGCATTGTCAATTACAAAGCTTTTCAAGGAAGCATCAAGTAAATCTTCACTATTAAATGTTGTATAAATTAAATTTTTCTTTCTTGCGTAATATTCTTTATATTTGTTGCAAATAGTAAACATATCGCTAAAGGAATTATCATCATTTTTTATTAATTCATAAACATAGCCTTTAGTTGAATGCTTACAATTTTCCATTTTATTGCAATACATACAATCTTGATTATACTTAATATAATTATTGATTAATTCATAATTGTTTTTAATATCTTCATCAGTTAGATTTAATCTATCTATTAATTCTTTAGCAGTATCATTACTTTTAATTGCTTCAATTATTTTTCCATAATCAAAGTCGCTATTATAATTAAGCTTTATTTTTTTTAATTCTTCCATAGTTTATCCTCCTAAGGCTTTCTTAAAGCTGTTTAGAAGTTCACTATCTATTTCTTCTGTAGCATTTTCCTTTTCGCTTATTTCTTTTTCAATAGGTGTATCGTTTTTATGTATTGTATTTTCTTTATTCTTATATGATTTGATTCTATTATTTAAATTTCTAAAATAATTCATTGCATCAATAGTATTTTTGACATTAGCAATTAGCATATCTTCAATTATTTTAGCAAAATAATTCTTAGGAAGCCCCATTGTTTGCTTTTTATAAGTGAAATAATAATTAATAACGACATTTAAAACTCCTTCACTTATTTGATATTTATCTAAAAGCTCATTAATCATTGATGTTTCACTTGGAAGTAAAGCACTCCTTCCAGATAATTTTTTATAATAGGCAATAGATCTTTCATTATTAAAGGCCTTTTCAATCATTTCATCAGATTCTTTGTTTTTATCCTTAAACTTTTGTTCAACAAAGGCATTTAGCTTATTTAAATCAATAACAAATTGATCATTTGAATAATCAAAGGAATTCAATAGAGAGTTTTCAATTTCATTGTAATCTAAATTAAATAATTTCTTTAATCTTGAAATTTCCTTTTTTGTTTGCTCATTAAAGGCTGTTGAACTTGAAATAACAGGATACTTTTCATAGAATTGCTCATAGAATTCTTTTTCACTTATATCCTTTGCTGTTGAAATTTCATCTATATCAACATATTCATCCTCATTGATGGCGCTACTCATAAAATAATCATATACTTGCTGATAGTAGGTTTCATCAACTAAAACCTGTAAGGAATTATTAAGCTTTAAAGTATCAAAAAAGTCAAGTGCTGTTTTTGTTGGATATACAACAAATAAGAAATCATTTTCCTTTTTAGAATTAGCTTTATATTTTATTAATGAATATTTCTTTAATGTTTCAATTGATTCGTTAAACATATCCTCATCAATTTGTAATAATTTTAATAGCCTTGAAATTTGAAAACTAGCCTTAATATTTTTATTTAAAGACATTTCGCTTTCAAACAATAAATAAATGCTTAAGGCATTGCTTCCAATAATAGGTCCATATAAGCGAACTAAAACCTTATAATCTATTACGAGCTTTTGCTCTTTTTTATTGTTTGATATTTTATAAGTATCATTTTTACCAAATGTATACATAATATCACATCCTTTTTTTAATTTCTTCTATTACCGTTTTTAATCTTTCTATATTTATTAAATCGTCATCTGTGCTATTAATGACATAATCAGCATTTTTAATTTTGTTAAAATTATCATACTGTAGTGCTTCTAATTTTACCATATATTCATAAGAAGTGTTATCCCTTTTTTTTAAACGTTTATGTCTTAATTTGTCATCTATAGAAATTGCTATTACTAAATCAAATAAATTTTCCATGTGGCTTTCATAAAGAAGTGCTACCTCAACAAAAGAAATAGGATAATTATTTCTAATTTCTACAATTTTTTCTTTAACATATGGATGAATAATTGCATTCAATTTAGCAATATTATTTTCATTTAATTGGCTTTTTAATAAAGTAAAATCAATTTTATTATCAATAACACAATTAAATTCTTCCTTTAATTTATTTATAATTTCTTTTTCATTATAGGCCTCTTTAGCAATTTTATCTGCATCAAATATTGGGTAATTATAAATTTCCTTTATTTTATTTAAATAAAATGACTTTCCAGAGCCAATACAACCAGTTAATGCAACAATCATAATTTTTCCTTTTGGCAGTTAGGACAATAATGTGTTCCTCTACCATTTACAAATTCTTTAACAATAATTGAATGACAAATTAAGCAAGGCTTATTTTCTCTTCCATAAACCTTTAATTTTTGTTGAAACATTCCATCTACTCCATGGGTGTTCTTAAATGTTTTAATACTACTTCCACCTTCTTTAATGGCCTCATTTAAAATAATATTTCCTTCTTTTATTATATTTTTACAATCATCAATAGTTAGCTTGTTTGCTTTTGTTAATGGATTAATTTTACAAGCAAAGCAAATTTCATCAGCATAAATATTACCAATACCTGCAATAATGCTTTGGTCCAATAAGCAAGTTTTAATGGGCTTATTATTTTTCTTAAACTTGTTATATAAATATGCTGGATCATTAATCATACTTAATTCTAATCCTAAATTACATAATGGCTTTTCTTTAAAAATATCAACATTATTATTAAATAGCCACATTCTTCCAAATTTTCTAACATCGTGATAAATCAATATTTTTTTACTGTAAAAGTAAAAAATAATATGTGAGTGTTTATCAATTAAAGATTCACTCAATTTAAATTTTCCTTCCATTCTTAAATGAATTATTAAAGTGTAGTTAGTTAAGTAAACTATTATATATTTTCCTAGCCTATTAAAGCTTTTTATAGTTTGATCCCTTAAAGAATTTATAAAGGTTTCCTTATCTACATTTTCTAGGATATTTTCATAATTAACAACTACATTGCTAATCTTTTCATTTAAAAAATCTTCCTTTAAGGCATTTTTTATTGTTTCAACCTCAGGTAATTCTGGCATATTATTTAGCCTCCAACCAATTTAAGCCAACGCCACTTGAAACCTTTAAAGTGATTTGTTGGTTTTCTAAAACATTTTCCATAGCTTGCTTAATTTCTTCTTTTACAGTATCAATTATTTCATTTTTTACTTCAAATAATAATTCGTCATGGATTTGACAAATCATACGGCAATCATTTTTGTATTTACTTATTATATTATCAACCTTTATCATAGCAAGCTTCATAATATCAGCTGCGCTTCCTTGAATTGGGGTGTTCATAGCAATACGTTTTGCAGCTTCCTTTACCTGATAATTTGTAGAAAAGATTTCTGGAACCATTCTTCTTCTTTTTAGTATTGTTGTAACATATCCGCTTTCTTGGCAAATTTTAATTTCATTATCCATAAATTCTTTAACTTTAGGATATGTTTCAAAGAATTTATTAATAAAGCTTTTTGCTTCATCAAGTGTGACATCAATTTGCTCAGATAAGCCCCAAGCTGATATTCCATAAACTATTCCAAAATTAGTAGCTTTAGCAATTCTTCTTTGTTTATCGCTTACTTCACTAATTGGAATATTATATATTTTAGCAGCAGTAGCAGCATGAATATCATAGCCACTTTTAAAGGCTTCAATTAGATTTTCATCATTTGATAAAATTGCTAAAATCCTAAGCTCAATTTGTGAGTAATCAAGGGATAATATTTTATAGCCTTCTGGAGCAATTACTAATTTCCTTATTATACTTCTTTCATCATCCCTTACAGATAGGTTTTGTAAATTTGGTTGAGATGATGATAATCTTCCTGTCATGGTAACACATTGATTAAACATGGCATGAATTCTTCCATCTTCAAATCTAAATGATGTAAATGAATCAATATAGGTATTTAATAGCTTAAAATATTTTCTATAAGATAATATTAAGCCAACAACAGGATGGTATTGAATAATTGCCTTTAAATCATCTGCTCCAGTTGAACGCTTTTTATTACATGGTAGCTTAAGCTCATCATATAATAATTCAGCTAATTGCTTAGGAGAATTAACATTAAATTCGTGGCCAACAATTTGCTTTATAGTACTTTCAAGTTCAAATAGCTTTTGAGTATATTCCTTATCAAGCTCATTAAGTAATTTAGAATCAATTAATACACCATTTGCTTCCATTTTAGCAAGTATTAAAGCAAGAGGTTGTTCAATATTATATAATAAATAATCATTTTCAATTTCTTTTATTTTTTTAGTTACTTCTTTAGCACAGCTTGCTGAGGCTTTAACAATTAATAAAGCAGTCTTAATACAATCATTATATGATGATCCTTTATTTAATGGAGTGATTTCGATACCATAGTTTTTAAAGATATCTAAATCATTTTTAATATCTGGATCAATTAAATATGAGGCTAGTAGTATATCAAAGCCTATATTATTTAATGCCATTTTTTCTTTTTTAAGAGATAGATATGCTTGCTTACTATTAAAAACATTTTTCTTTATTTTTTCATTTTTTAAATAATCAATTAAATCAAAATCAAAATAAATGTAGTTAACTGGAATATATTCTGCTTTAGTAGCATTAGCAATACTAATGCCCCTTAAATTGCCAAAATGATAATTTTCATTATCACTATCAACATATATATAGCTATCTTCATTTAATAAATCTAAGGATACTTTATCAACTATATTGATATTACAATCAAATTTACTACTACTTTCTTCTTCAATGGTATATTTTAGTAATGATTTTATATTATATTGCTTAAAGAATTTATTTAAGCCAACCTTATTGTAGCCATTATATTCTTCATCTAAAATTGACATATCAACTGGAACATCATTTACGATTGTAGCAAGCTCATATGATAAATAAGCCATATCCTTATCTCTTTCAAGCTTTTCCTTTAATTTTCCTTTAATTTCATCTATATTTTTATAAATATTATCTAGTGATGCATATTTATTAATTAAATCAAAGGCAGTTTTTTCACCAACACCTTTAACGCCAGGAATGTTATCACTAGCATCACCCATTAATGATTTTAAATCAATTATTTGCTTTGGAGTAAGATTATAAACCTCTTTTAAATGTACTTCATTAAATGGCTCAACTTCTGATAAGCCCTTATGCATCATATTAATAGTCGTATTATCATTAATTAGCTGTAATAAATCTCTATCACCTGTAAAAACCTCAAGCTTAACATTATGCTCTTTAGCTTTACTAGCAATTGTTCCAATAATATCATCAGCTTCATAGCCTTCGATTTCAAGCGTTTTAATATTGCATAGGTTTAAAAATTCCTTAATAGGTTGAAATTGCATTTTTAATTCGGCAGGCACTTCACGTCTATTAGCTTTATAATTTGCATATTCTTTATGCCTAAATTTTTTGCCAGGAGAATCAAGAGCTACTAAAATATCATCAAATTCTTTCTTTTCAAGTAATTTTAAAACAATTGATGAAAATAAATAAATTGCATTTGTTGGAGTGCCATTTTCTGACATACTCATACGCATAGATGTTGCATAAAATGCTCTAAATATTAAGCCATTACCATCAAGTAAAATTATTTTTTTCATTTTTAAACCTCCAATTTTTTAATATCATTAATGTAAATCTTTTCACCATTTTTATTAATACTTAAATATACAATATCACCTTTTTTAAATTCATTTAGCATATTTTTATATTCATATATTCTTAAACTAGCACTATCATCTTCAATAGTTAGTGTAATATAGTCTGTTCCTTTTCTTGTTTTCTTTTTATCAAGCTGAATTATTTTAGCAATTAAATTATATAAGCCATTAGTGATGCTTGTAATATCATTATATTTTAAAGTAGTCGAATTTTTAATTTTAGTAATTGGATGAGTAGATAAATATACTCCTAATAGATCATATTCCTTTTTTAAATAATCAATTTCATTATTTTCAAATATTAAAAGTGGAATATCAATATTGTTATATTTTGCATCATTATAAGAATTTGGCTTATAGTCTAAGCCTTTAAATAATGAAGCATAATTATAAAGATTAGTTAAATTAGCTATTATTTTTTCCTTGCTTATTAAAAAGCATGATAAGGCGTTAGCATAGGTTAAATCAGCTAAAATTTGTAAGGAAATATCATTTAAGACCATTCTTATAATAAAATCATGTAAGTCATTAAATTTTTCTTTATTTCTTTCATCTATAATGACTTGCGATATATTGCTTTTTATTGTTTTAATATTTTCAAGGCCAAATCTTAAGGTATCATTAGTTGATGTAAATAATTTATCTGATTCATTTACAGATGGTGGGAGAATTTTAATGTTATTCTTTTTGGCTTCATTTAGAATTAATCTTAATCTTTCATTATTCTCTCCATTGACATTAATTAA
>CAKPZU010000046.1 GCA_934215405.1 uncultured Bacilli bacterium
TTCCCACAGTTTATTTTAAAGTTTTTTTTAACTTTTTTCGGCTCCCCACAAAAACCCACAGTTTATTTTAAAGAGCCCTTTTTTACTTTATAAATCAAATAAATCATCAATTGTTAATAATTTAACATTATAATTTTTACTTTCTTCAATTACTGTTTTACTATAACCACTTTTTACAAAAATATAATAGTATTTTTCTGTAATATTTGAAAATATATTACTAGCACAAATTAAATCATTAAATTCAGATAAATCAAATATTTCATTTTTAAATTTACACTCGCAAAAAATACCCTTATTATCTTTAATACCCATTATATCTATATCATCTTGTTTCTTTTTTAAAGGATTATTTCCCCACCATTTCGAAAGACCATTGGGAATAAAAGGAAGTTTACCATTTCTTGCTAAAATAACTAAATATTGTAAACAAACAGTTTCAAAAGCAATGCCAAGAACTGATGGTATTTCATTAAAAATTTTATCTGTATATTCCTTTGCACCAATTAACGAAAGAATTGAAGCATTCGAAAAAACATATTTATACCAAAAACGAAAATAAAAATCAGATAAAACATATATAGATTTTTTTGAATTCAAATTTTCCCCATAAGGGATTTGTTTTGTTACTATTCTAACTTCTTGTAAATTTTTAATATAGCTAGAACATTTTGATGTTTCTTCATTAATTTTGCTAGCAATTTCATTAAACTTTGATGAACCAGTAGCAATGGCTTCAATTATACTATTATAAATTGTTGGCTCACGAAATTCTTGCTTTAATAGTAATTGTGGTTCTTCATTTAATAGTCCAACATCATTAAAAATGTTTTTTTCTATATTTTCTTTAATTGAAATATTATCATTAAAAACCTTTAAATAATATGGTATACCTCCAAGTATACAATAAGCTGTAATTTTATCAACATTCGAATAATTTTTATAAAAATTTGCAGCTTGCAAATATGTTAATGGCTTTAACTCCATATTGGCAGTTCTTCTTCCATAAAGAGGACTACTATATCCTAATACTTCATTAAGCATAAAACTTACACTGCTACCACATAAAACAAGCATTACATTTAATGACTGCCATTTGTGATCAATCGTATTTTGCAAGATACTTTTAATTGTTGGATATTCCTTAGCAATAAATGGGAATTCATCAATAATTATACATACTTTTTCATTTGGATTTTTATCTAATTTAATCTTTATTTTTTCAGTGAGTAATGATATTGCATCAGCCCAATCAATAGCAGTCGGAATATAATCCATTTTAAAATAATCTTGAATCTGCTTAGTAAATTCTTTAATATTTAAAGTAGTATTTTTTTCTTGGCAAATATAATAAAAGCAATTATATTTTTTACTAAATTCAGTCAAAAGAGTTGTTTTCCCAACTCTTCTTCTCCCATAAAGAACTAAAAATTCAAATTTGTTTGAAAAATATAACTTTTCTATTTCTTTTAATTCATTATCTCTTCCAATCATAATTTAATCACCTCTTAGTTAATTACGATTATTATAATCTAAATCTAGTAAATTTACAATATATTATTTATAAAGCCTTAACATATATGCTTTACAACTATTATCATCACACTTAAAGCGTTTAGTTAATTCTTCATAATTAATAATTAATTGATTATTTTTAATAATGTTTATTTTATTAGTTACATCTCTTCTTGATTTATTCATCAAATTAACTAAAACTATTTTAGAAAAATTAACATCTTCGGTAAATTTTACTTTAAGTGTTTTTATTTGATTTGAAAAAATTGCAATATTTTTAACAACTTGATTAATTTTAACGCTAACATCAACTAAATACTTATCATCATTTTCATAATTAATTCTTTTAAATGTTCCAATTGCATAATTGTTATTTAAATCCTTACAACAAACAACATATGGGACTTCTTTAATAGCTTTTACCTTTGGTAAAGAGGTATTTCTTGCAACACGAGCAGGACATAATTGCTTAACAGTAGCATTTGTTACATTATCCCACCAATAACCTCCAAATGAATATTCATCTAAAAATTGCTCTTTAGATGTTCTTAAAGCAGTCTTTGTAAAGACTGGTGAAATACGTCTATAGTTAATAGCAGCCTTTACCTCATTACATTTAAAGTTAAAATTAATATTTTTTGGTGTTGCAATAACTGTTGAATATGGCGTTCTTTCAATACCATATGAACAATTTAATACTGCTGCTAAATATAATTCATCCTCAGCATTAATAATAGCATTGCTTTTCTTTAATAAATAAGTTAAACGAGCAAGTGTAGAATTAGTTGATAATTCCTCAGTAACATCATAGCTTCTAAATACCTCTGAAAATTTTGTTACTTTATCAATGTAATTAAACATTTCCTTATTCCAAGGAAACATATATTTATATTGTTCTTCCTCACCATTATTAAAGCCATTTACAGGATTAATACACATAGCATTTTCAATAATTAATTCAGGATAATATTTTTTAGTTAGCCTTACTAGCATTTTTCTATATTTTACATCATTACAATAAATTCCCCAGTCAACCTTCCAATACATAATGTTAGCATATTTTGACCAAAGTAATCTTTCCTTAAAGAAATCTTTTAATTCTTCAATTGATTTAGAATAATCGTTTTCATATCCTTGAGCACAAACCCAAATACCTACACCCTTCCAGCCATATGATTTTATTTTATCGACCATTTGCTTTAATTTTTCTTTTGGTGAATTTACAAATGATGGAAAACGATCTTCTCTTATAATATGTGAAGCAAAAGGATAATTTTCTTTAACATTATAGCTATACGGCACATCCCAGCCATCATCTAAAACAAATATTAGATCCTTTCTTTCATCTTTATAATTGTTAACTAAACCATTAACATCATTAAATAAAGCATTTTCATCTAAATAATCTCTGTTTGAAACATCCTTAGTATGGCATAAAAAATTTTGTGCTTGCCATGTGCAATAATAATCATATGTTCTCATATTTAACTCCTTTTTAAACATTTTAAATATTTTACATTATTATTTATAAATATACAAATCACTATTAAAGAAATAAATGCTAGTTTTTGTTATTTAAGAAGCATTTTTATAATACTCTTTCATTTTGTTAACATCATTCTCATCAAATGACCTTTTAAATTTAATAAAATCATCAATTAAAAAATCACATGTTTGATTGTATAAGCCATCATAATTGTTGCCTATAGTAAAGTCAAAATCCCCAACAAATGAATTACTTCCTGTAATTGCTATTTTTGTTTTTAAGTTAAAATCTAAATATGTTGATAATGTTTTACTATCCTTATCATATGAAATTATTAAATGATACCATTTTTTCTCATAATCACTTATAGTATTAAATGCTTCATTCTTAGTATTATTACCAGAGCCAACACTAATTTTAATATCATCCCTTCTATAAGCGACTGTTAAGCCTTTATTAGTACCTAAAGCCCAATCCTTATTAGTAAATATAACTGGATCATTTCCATCAATTATTTTATGATTTACCATTAAATATGCTGAAAGAGTAAAGCTTTCATTATCATTAAATTTCAAATAAGGCATCTTTAAATAATTTTCTGTATTTAAATTTAATGCTTCTCCTAAAATACCTTCCTTATATATTGGAATATTTACCATTGTTGCAGAATTATTAGATGCTATATCATTAACATTTTTATCAAATGTATGATAAAGCTCAATATCATTTTTATTAAAATAATTATATAAGCCATTTGCGGCCTGTAAAGCAGGTGTTTTAATAATTAAATCCTCATCAATTAAATAATCAGATTTTTGTGGTGGAGTCATATTGCTTTTAAACAAATTAAGTGGAATATATGAATCCCAGTTTTCACCCTTTTTAGCATTTAAATAATAAGATACAATAGAAGGAATATCTCTAACCTTCATATTTTTAATTTCTGTTTTATTAATATCCTTATTTCTAATTCCACAAAATACATATTTTTCAACATCACTTAAGCCACCATGAGAATTATTTAGTCCACCATGATCTGATGTTACGATAAATAATGTATCATCAATTCTATTTAACTCAACTAATTGATTATATATAGCTTCTATATTTCCATCAATTGCCTTTAAAGCATCATAATATGTATTACTTGCATAGCCATACCCATGTCCTGCATGGTCAACGCTATCAAATTGTACGAATAATAGCTTAGGATCATTTTCCTTTAAATATGTATTTATTGAAGCAGTTAAAACATCATCATCGCTATGTGTTGCCTTATAGACACCTATTTTATCTTCAACTATTCCAACATTAATAGCATTCCAGTTACAAAATGAAGCTAATGTTGCATCATTATATGTATCTCTTACTAATTTAAAAATAGTTGGATATTTTTCATAAATTGAATTAGCATTTACTTTAATTGAATCATTTGTAAAGCCATGAAATGATGGCATAACTCCAGTCATTATAGAACCCCAGCTTTGAGCACTAATTGTTGGATTTGATGTTAACACCTTCTTAGACGTAGCATAATCCTTAAAAATTCCTAATGTTTTAGGAGTTAATTCATCATTAAATTGATGACCAGCGCCATCAACTCCTATAATAACTACTCTTCTATTGCTATAATCAATAGTTTCACTAACTTCATTTTCACTAACAGTACTACTAGTATTTTCATTATTGCTTGAAGTGTTATTTTGTGAGCAGCTAACTAAAGCAAGTACTGATGATAAAACAAGAATACTTTTCTTTTTCATTGTATTTCTCCTTATAAAAGTGTATTTAAATATATTATACATTATATTCAGGATTTTTAAAGTCAAAAAAAAAATCTTAGTAATATTTAACTAAGATTTTATATTTTTTGTCTTTAATTTTAAAACTAATACAACTATTTCATGAGCAATTAAAGGTAGAATTGAAAGTATTGCTGTTACTATCCACTCAACTAAATTCAAATTGAATGTTGAAAATACATCTCTAATTCCTGGAACCTCAATAACTAATAATTGTAAAGAAATTCCTAAAACAAAAGCAATTAATAGCATAATGTTTTTACTCTTAAAGACACTTACGAAACTCTTTTTAACATTACTCATACCTATCATATGGAATAATTCGCTAAAGGCCAATGTTGTAAAGGCCATAGTTTGAGCTTGATGTAATATGTCAGGATTACTAACATATAATTCTTTTATTTCTTTAATTGAATATACATTATGTAGCCAGCCACATGTAAAGTAAGCAATAATAACTGAAATTGTAATAATAGCTCCATAGCCAATAGTTAAGGCTAAACCACCATTAGCAAAGATACTATCATTTGGATTACGAGGCTTATCCTTCATTATGTTTTCATCTTTTCTTTGCATACCTAAAGCAATGGCAGGAAGTGAATCAGTAATTAAATTTACCCATAATAAATGAATAGCAATTAATGGAGCTGGTAAGCCAATAATTATTAATATAAACATAGCAAGTACTTCAGCAATATTACTTCCTAGTAAGAAGAATACCGTTTTTCTAATGTTACTATAAATACCTCTTCCTTCTTCAACAGCTTTTTCAATTGAAGAGAAGTTATCATCTGATAAAACCATATCAGCTGCGCCTTTTGCAACATCTGTTCCAGTAATACCCATAGCAATCCCAATATCAGCGGCCTTTAAGCTTGGAGCGTCATTAACACCATCACCAGTCATTGCACAAATATTACCAAGTGCTTTAAATGCTTTAACAATAGAAACCTTATTCTCTGGTGAAACACGAGCAAATACACGAGCTGTTTTACAAACTTCTTTTAACTGCTCATCAGTCATTTTATCAACATCAGCACCAGTATAGCATTGACTAATATCATCACATATTTGAAGAGATTTAGCAACAGCATAGGCAGTATCTTTATGGTCACCTGTAATCATAACTGTAGTAACTCCAGCCTCCTTTAGCTTTAAAACAGCTGGAAGTGCTTCCTTACGAGGTGGATCTATCATAGCAACAAGACCTACAAATGTTAAATCAACCTCATCCATTGCATCGCTTTCTTTATAAGCTAAAGCTAAAACTCTTAATGCTTTTGAAGCAAAATAAGCATTGGCCTTATAAATATTATCAATGTCCTCTTTAGTTATTTTACGAACCTTACCATTTTCATAAATATTTATAGTATATTTTAAAATACTATCTAAAGCACCTTTTGTATAAACAATATAACCATTTTCTTTTTGATGCTTTGTTGACATCATTTTACGAACGCTATCAAATGGATATTCATCAACTCTATTTTCATCTGCTTCTATTATTTTTTTATTTAAACCAAATTCATTTGCAAAGTTAACTAAAGCTATCTCTGTTGGATCACCATATACGCCTTCATCAACAGCAGCATTTGAGCATAAGCTCATTCCTTTAGCTAAAAGCTTTAATTCATTATTATTTGATTCCTTGTTAAAATCATTTTCATTATATATAGTATTATTTACATAAGCCTCTAAAACAGTCATCTTATTTTGTGTTAATGTTCCTGTTTTATCTGAGCATACAACACTTACTGCTCCTAATGTTTCAACGCTTGGTAATTTTCTAACTATTGTATTAGCTTTTACCATTCTTTGAACGCCAATAGCTAAAACTATTGTTACAACTGCCGGTAAGCCCTCAGGAATTGCTGCAACTGCTAGTGAAATAGATGATAATAATGCTTCAATATAAGCTTCTATTAATAATTGCTTGCCATCAACAAAAATCCAAATAATATCAACAAGTAAAACTAATACAACTATTGCTAAGGTTAAAATCCCAAGCACCTTTGATAGCTTTGCTAAAACCTTTTGAAGTGGAGTAAGTTCATCCTCTTCATTATCAATAGATGTGGCAATTTTACCAATTTGTGTATCCATACCAGTACTAATTACAATGCCCTTTCCTCTACCATAGGAAACGTTTGTTGACATATAAGCACAATTGACTCTATCGCCAATTCCTACATCACTTGTAAAAACAACATCACTTTTCTTTAAAACTGGAACTGATTCACCAGTTAATGACGATTCATTAACTTTTAAATTAATTGCTTCAACTAATCTAATATCAGCACCAATTGTATCGCCCTCTTCTAAAACAATAACATCACCAACTACTAAATCAGATGATTTAATTTTTTGCTTTTTACCATCTCTTATAACTAAGCTCAATGGCGATGACATTCTCTTTAAAGCATCAAGTGAATTTTGAGCTTTAATTTCTTGAATTGTACCAATAATTGCATTTATTATAATTACAGCCAAAATAATAATAACATCAGGCCAGTCTCCAGTTTGAGTAAATGAAAATGTACCGCCCTCTTTAATTACCTTAATAGTATCGTAAATTGAAACGCCAATAGTTACAGCAATGGCTGCAAATAAAACGAAAATCATTGGATCATTTAATTGAGCAAAGAAAATACTAATCCATGATTTTTTCTTTTTTTCAACCAATTCATTCTTACCATTTTCAAGCAATCTTTTTTCAGCTTCTTCTTGGCTTAAGCCACTACTTTGATTAGTTTTTAATTTTTCTTCGCATTCTTTAACGCCTAAGCACTCAAATTTTTCATTCATAAATATTCCTCCTCATTAAAGAAAAAAACAAGCATTTTGCCTGTCTTTATAAATAAATATTTATTCAAGACAGATATAGCATTTCTATATCTAAGTCTTGATGTTACATCTAGCTTCCGGATGAATGTTTCATCGTGTTGTCGAAAGCTATAACCTATTAAGGCCATCTACTCCCTTAGCGCAATAAAATTTTAACACTATTTATTTCTCATTGCAATGCTAATTAAACATTTATTTTATTAAAGTTTTCACTAACATTTAATAAATGGTCGCCAACTCTTTCAAAATCAATTAATATTTCAGAATATATAATTGAGCCTTCAGATGTACAAATGCCATTTTGTAATCTTTTTAGCATGTTTACACGATATTCTTTGGTCATATTATCAGTTTTCTCTTCAAGCATAGATACTTCATCTACTGAGCCTTTTTTATCGGCCTTATCAAAAAGTGAAATACATACATCTTTCATAGCTTTTATTTCGTTTATAACATTTTCATTTAAAACTACATGTTTATTTTTAAATTCCATCGCATGCTCGTAAAAATTCGTTGAATGGTCACATAATCTTTCAACATTTGTACAAATAGTTAAATAAGCACTATAGGCTTCATTAATATTAGCATTGCCTTCATGAGTTAAACAATGAGTTATATGCTTACTAATACCTTCATTTAGCTTATCAACTAAATCCTCAGTATCTAATATTTCTTTTCCATTGTTGAAATTATTTAATAAATAGTCAAAGCTTTTAATAACGTTTTCTTTTGCTAAATTATACATTCTTTCAACTTCAAGCCTTGTACTTTCAAGATAAAGAGCACTTCCACCGACATTTAAATCAATGTCATTATTTAAATACATAAATATTTCTTCTTTTTTAACTTCTTTATCTGGAAGTATTTTTTCTGTAAGCTTTACTAATAGTTTACCAAATGGTAATAAAACTAATGTTGTTGTAACATTAAATAACGTATGCATATTAGCAATTTGTTGAGCGCCATTACTAGGCGTTAGATTACTAACAAAGCTAGTAAGTGGTGTAAGCATACAAATAATTGTAAACATAGTTGTGCCTAAAACATTAAAAATTAAATGTATTAGCATTGTTCTTTTAGCTGCTCTATTTGTTCCAATTGAGGCTAAAAGTGCTGTAGCACATGTACCAATATTTTGACCAAATAAGATATATACAGCACTATCTAAGCTAACAACGCCACTAATTGCTAAAGCTTGAAGTATTGCAACTGAGGCTGATGAGGATTGAATAATTGCTGTAAAGACAAGGCCAATTAATATTCCAAGTAATGGATTTGAAAATTTACTCATTAAGCCTATAAAAGCCTCATTTTCTCTTAATGGTGCCATTGATGAACTCATCATATTAAGTCCTATAAATAAAACGCCAAAACCACATAATACCTTACCTATTTCATTTGCTTTGATATTTTTAATAAAAAGCATCATAATAACTCCAATAAAAGCAAACAATGGAGCAATCCATCCAATATCTAAAGCTACTAATTGTCCTGTTATTGTAGTACCAATATTAGCCCCCATTATTACCCAAACAGCTTGTGTTAAGCTCATCATTGAAGCATTTACAAAGCCTACAACCATGACTGTTGTTGCTGATGATGATTGAATAATCATTGTAATAAACATACCAACTAATACACCAATAAATCTATTGGATGTTAGTTTTTCTAAAATCTTTTTCATTTTATCTCCACAGGATTTTTCAAGGCCATCACCCATAGAATTCATACCTAATAAAAATAATGCTAAACCACCAACTAAAGTTAAGACATTTGTTATCGACATAGTTATTCTCCTATTTTTTCAAGCTTGCTATTCGTACTTTAGCTTTCCTAAAGCAAACTTGTTCTTATTTTACATTAATCTTACTATAAAAGCAATTTTCTAGTAAATTTCTTACATTTTCTTTACATTCACATTATTTTAATTTTAAAATTATAATATATAATAGTTTATATAGGAGATATAGAAATATGAACGAATTAAAGGATAGAAAGAAAATAATCAAAGACTTATTAAATAATACAGATAGCGAATTTACTGATGAAGAATTAATTAGGCAATTAACAAATACTAAAATAACTACAAAGGATGATGAAAAGATATCATTTGGGCAAAAAGCTGCTGACGCTGTTGCATCCTTTGCAGGTAGCTGGGCTTTTATATTTAGCTTTGTGGCAATTATGGTTGTTTGGATGGTTTTAAATATATTACTTGCTACTAATGCATTTGATGCTTACCCATTTATTTTGCTAAATTTAGTTTTATCATGTATTGCTGCAATTCAAGCACCATTAATTATGATGAGTCAAAATAGACAAGAAGCAAAAGATAGAAAACGTGCTTTAAATGATTATAAAATTAATCTTAAAAATGAATTAATTATTGATGATTTATATAAAAAGATTGATTTAATACTTGAAAATCAAAAAAAGATTTTAAAAGAATTAGAAAAAGAAAAGAAGGATTAAGCACATTTATTATAGAAAAATATTAAATAACAAATGTTTATTTACAAAATGATTGTGCTTTTTAACTTTCCTTATATAATTTACGGCTGCTACATTTATATTAATTACACGCTACTAAGATAGTACCTCAAATGATTAACTAAAACAGATTGATTTTTTTCTTATTTGTTATTTCTAAGTGCCTTAATTTCGGCCTTTTTACTTTTATTTTATTAAACATACAATTTCTTAGAAAATTAAAACAACAGTAACATATGATCAAGCAAATAACTATTATTTTCATTTATTTATACTATTTTTTTAATTTATAATTAATAGCCCTATTAGTCTTTTTTGCTAAGTTTTTATTTTTAAAATTGAGGGTCCAAACGAAAAGTCGCTCCGAATTTCTTATATTTTGAGTGAAAAGTCGCTCCGAATTTCTTATAAAACTTGTTTAAAAAAATTTTATTTCTATATAATTTTATTAATAAATGGTATCAATTCATTTATTAGTAAAGATTTTGCATATTCCTTTTTACTTGAATTATCAATATCATCTCTTAAATAAGCTGTTATATATCTTAAAATAGCAAGTGGTTTAATATATTTACTATTTGCTATTTTTTCTATTTCATTAATATCATTAACATTAAAGTATTTTTTAAATAATTCATTTAAAATATAATTTAGTGTTTTAGTATCTAAACCATAAAAATCACTATAATCTTGCTTAGCATTAACATATTTTAATGAAAACACTATATTTGCCAAATCAAAAATATAATTACCATATGAAAATTCTCCCATATCAATAATTATGCCTTCATCATTATAAAGCATTATATTATTAGTTATTAAATCACCATGAATACATGTTTTACTATCATCTATTTTATCAATAAACTTTAAAAGAGATTCCTTATATGAATCATATTCTGGTGATATTTTTAAAACCCAATTTTTAAATATTTGCTTATAGCTTGGTAATATAATATCTTTAATGCTTAAGCTATGAATCTTTTTACATGTTTTAGCATAGACATCAATATAATAATCAATGTTTTCTTTGCCAGTTCTTATAAGCTCAGTTAGTGATTTAGCTTTTATAAGCTCATAAATTATCCCTTTTCTTTCCTTATAAGTAACAATATCATAAGAAATAGCTGTTGGTATTCCAAGTATAAATGCTTTCTTTGATAATTCTTGTTCTTCTTCTATTTGTTTGTTTGTTATATTACTATAGTATAATTTAACAATTGTTTTATCATCAATTCTATAGCATTCTCCACAGCTTCCCTTACCAATTAAATTAGCTTCATTTATATCAATTGGTCGTAAAAGAAGCTTTATTTCTTCTTCGTTAAACAACTTATATTCATCAAGTAGCTTTTTTATATCAAGTGAAACATTAATAATTTTAAAAGGAATATTTACTTTTTGCTTTAATGCATATAAAACATCAAGCCCCTCTTTACTAATATAGCTTAATTTTAAAACATCAATAATAATTGCTTTAGTATCTAAAGATGGTAAATCCTTAAGCAATAAAGATAATTCTAAAACCTTAGAATTATTAATAATTCCTTTTAAATTGATATTTAAGATATTATCTTTATAGCTTTTAAATATTTCCATTCTTACATCCTCTTTTGTATATGATTATACCATTATTAATTTAATAATTCAAAATAATTATTTTATTGCAATAGGGTATCATTTTAATTTTGCAATACTTTGAATAATTATTTTCCTTTTTAATTTATTACTCTTTATGCTAAAATGTATTTGTAGTTTTCAAAATCTTATTAAAAGGAATAAATTTTATGAAGAAAAATATTTTTATTAAAAACTTCATTATTGTTTTTAAGTATAAATGGCAAATTTACATTTATATCTTTTTAATACAACTACTTTCAATTATAAGTATTTTTATTAGCACTTTATTCCCTGGATATTTAATAAATTTCTTACAAAATAATGAAAACAAAAAAGCCATTTATTTAGTGATTGCCTTTGTTGCACTTGAATTATTAATTTTCTCATTAAATAAAATTTTATCATCTAAGAAAAATGAAAGCTATGAAAAAATTAAAATTGAATTGTATCAGAAATTATATGAAAAAAGTATTGAAATAAATTATCAAGAATTAGAAAACACTAATACACTTATTAAACTTGAAGCTGCTAGAACTTGTATAGCACAAGGTGTTATTGAATCAACAATTGACAATATAATAAATATAATTTCATCATTAATTTCTTTTTTAGGATTATTATATTTATTTAAAGAAATAAATTATTTATTTAAAATTATAATAATTCTATTAATTATTATTTATAGTGTTATAAATATTAAAAATAGTAAAACTGAAATAGAAGAATTTGATGATGATAATGTAATGGGTAGAAAAATAAATTATGCTCGTTTTTGGTTGCCTGAAAAAAAGCTTTGCCAAGGAAGTAAGATCATATAATTTACAAGATTATATTGTTAATAAGCTAGATAAATGCAATGATGAAAATTATAAAATCATGATAAAATATTTAAAGAAATATAATAAGTCAAACCTTATTATAAGTATTTTACTATTTATTCAACTTTTAGTAGTTTATGGCTATACAATTCATTTATATTCAATAAATACTATAAACCTAGCTAGCTTTATTACCTATTCTGTTGCTTTTTTTAGATTAATCTCAATAAGTGTTAATATAATTTCTATGTATATAAACATTCATAAATCAACTGCATTATTAAAGAAATTTTATGATTTTATTAACATTAATAGTGATAACACTAATAAAAAAGCAGACATTAATTTAAAAAACATTGCAATTGAATTTAAAAATGTCTATTTTAAATATGATAATGAAAATCAATATGCCTTACAAAATATTAATTTAAAAATAAACCCTTCTGAAAAAATTGCTTTAGTTGGTGATAATGGCGCTGGTAAAAGCACTTTGATAAAGTTGCTATTAAGATTATATAAGCCAACTAGTGGAGAAATATTAATTAACAATATTAATTTGATTTTAATGAATACATTTCTTTATTTTCAACAGTATTTCAAGATTATACTATTTTTAATTTTAAGATTAAAGAAAATATAAGTATGAATAATGAATATGATGAAAATAAAATTCAATCAATTTTAAAATCATTAGAATTAGATAAAGATATAAATTTAGGAATAACTAATTTATTTAATGACGATGGTATTGAATTATCAGGTGGTGAAGGTCAAAAGGTGGCAATTGCAAGAGCCTTATATAAAAATAGTAGCATTATTATTTTAGATGAGCCAACCTCTGCCTTATCACCACAAAGTGAAGCTGATTTATATAATAAACTATCTAATATAATAACTAACAAAACAACAATTTTTATATCTCATCGATTAGCTTCATGTAAAATGGTTGATACAATTATTGTTTTAAATAACGGAAAAATTATTGAAAAAGGTACGCATAACGAATTAATTAATATTAAAGATGGCTATTATAAGAAAATGTTTGAAACCCAAGCTAAAATGTATTTAAATGAAAATGGAGATAAAGATGAAAACGATTAAAAGTAATTTTAAAAAGATTAAAATGATTTTAAAAATAACTAATAAAAATAGTAAAAAATCACTATTTATCTTTTTCATATTAGGATTTTTAACAGAAGTTATTAATATAATAAATGTTTTCTTTCCTCCATTAGTTGTTCATTTTCTTATTACTAATGAAGACAAAAAGGTAATTGGTATACTTTTATTTTCTGTATCTTTTCTATTAGCTGTTTGTAATTACATAGTCTCATTATTAAAGTTAAAAATTACAGCTAATACAAAATACTTAGAAAATAAAATGTATTGTATTTTAAATAGAAAAAATGCTAATCTTGATTACTTTAATTGCCTAGATGAAGATATTGAAAATTTGTATTTTAATGCCTTTGATAATGTGTATCGCTATATAGATATTCCTCTTTTATTACTTAACTATATTGTAAATAAAGCCATCACCTTTATTATTATGCTTATTGCTTTTTATAGAATAAATATCTTCCTTGTCTTATTTGTAGTTGTAACAATTATAATAGATTATCTAATTAGTAAAAAAAGTCAAAAAATAAAAAAGAAATATGATGAAGAAATTTCAAGCTATTCTTATAAAAAAAGATATTTAATGGAATGCTTTGAAAACTATAAAATAGGAAAGGAAATAAGAGTTTTCAATGGTAAAGATTTGTTAATTAATAAATATAATGATGTATCAAATAGAATATTAGATATTGAAAAAAAGATTAACAAAAATGATATTATTTTTTCAATAATTAGTAAATTAATTGCAACAATTAGATTATTTGTAATATACATTTTAGCAATTAATAAATATTTAAATGATAATTTGTTTTTAAGTGAATTTTTAATTTATATATCTGCTATTAATCAAATGGCTGATTCATTTGATGATATTGTTGATTGTATTTTAATGATAAATAATGCATTATATTATTTTTCAGATTTTACAAAATACTTAAATATTGAAGAAACATTTCATAAAAAATTAAGTCTTGAAAATAAAAGTGAAAATAATGTTCCTATAATTGAATTTGAAAATGTAAGTTTTAAATATCCTAATTCTGATGCATATACATTAAAAAACATAAGCTTTAAAATTTTTAAAAATCAAGTAGTATCAATAGTTGGTGATAATGGCTCAGGAAAATCAACCTTAATAAAGCTAATTTTAAGATTATATGATTATGAAGGAAATATATATTATAATGGTCAAAATATAAAAAATATTGATTATGATTATTATCAATCATTATTTGCTGCAACCTTCCAAGATTATAAAATGTACTGTTACTCAATTAAAGAAAACATTATGTTTGATAAGGATATTGATAATACTAAATTAGAAAAAGTGCTTCAATGTTTAAACATTGAAAAACTAATTAATAAAATTGGCCTTGAAGCTAATTATAGTAAGAGATTTGATGAAAATGGAGTCGAGTTATCAAATGGTGAAAGCCAAAAAATAGCCATTAGTAGAGCCTTATATAAAAATTCTGATGTCTTTATTTTTGACGAACCAACAGCAACTATTGATCCACTAGCTGAATATGAAATTTTTAAAAACATTTATAATCTTGCTAAACAAGAA
>CAKPZU010000047.1 GCA_934215405.1 uncultured Bacilli bacterium
CAACAACACTATATATATCATCATAATGTGAATAAAAGGCTCCTCGACTAATTTCAGCTCTTTCACATAATTCACTTACAGATATTTTACTTAAAGATTGTTTTTCAGATAGCATTTCTGCAAAAACTCTTTTTATTGTTTTTTGTGTTTTCTTAGATGCATTATTTAAATTTTTAGCCTTCATTTTACTATTCCCCCCCACAATTATTATAACATTGTATAAATATGAACAATGTTAATAAAATTGTTCTTTAATACAAGCAATAACATAATTATAATTCAACATTGTAAAAATATCAATAGTGTAAAGAAATAAACATTGTTTATATTATTGAAAAGGAGGTAATAAAAATGTCAAAGGATAATTCATATGTAATTGAAGTTAATCATTTAACAAAGGATTATGGCTCAAATAGAGGTGTATTTGATGTTTCATTACATGTTAATAAAGGTGAGGTGTTTGGCTTTTTAGGGCCAAATGGTGCTGGAAAATCAACAACAATTAGACATTTAATGGGATTTTCACATCCTGATAAGGGCGAATGTAAAATATTTGGCTATGATACCTTTAATAAATATTATGAAATATTAAATCATGTTGGCTATATTCCTGGTGAAATTGCTTTACCTACTGGCTTAACAGGCTGGCAATTTATCCATATGATGCAGGATATGCAAAAGTGTCATAATGATGAAATGTTAAAATATATGCTTGATTTATTTAAGCTTGAGGATAATGTCTTATGTGGTGAAACTAAAAGAATGAGCTTAGGTGTTAAAAGAAAGCTAGCTATTGTTACAGCATTTATGTCAGACCCTGATGTTTTAATTTTAGATGAACCTACAAGTGGACTTGATCCAGTTATGCAAGAAAGATTTATTCAATTTATTTTAAATGAAAAGAAAAGAGGAAAAACAATTTTGCTTTCAAGCCATATCTTTTCAGAAATTGATTCAACTTGTGATCGTATTGCAATAATTAAGGATGGAAAAATAGTTTCAGAATTCATAGCTAATGATTTAAAGCATGCTTCAAGAAAATACTATACAATTACATTTTTAAATGAAAATTCAAAGAATGAATTTATTGAAGAAGGCAAAAATATTAAATCATTTGAGCTTTTAAAAAATTTAAATAATGAAGTATTTATAGCAATTGAGGATAAGGATTTAAATACCTTAATTGATATTCTATCAAAAAAGGATGTTGTTTCATTTTCTAATAGAAAGGAATCGCTTGAGGACTACTTTATGAAGTTTTATAAAGAGGACAAAAACTTTGGAGGTGCTTTAAAATGAATGTAATTGAAATTAAAAATCTTACAAAGGATTATGGCGATAATAGAGGTATCTTTGATATTAACTTAGATATAAAACAAGGAGAAATGGTTGGCTTTGTTGGAACCAATGGTAGTGGAAAAACTACAACCATTCGTAATATTATGGGCTTTATTAAGCCAACTAGTGGTAGCGTTAAGGTTAATGGTTTAGACTCTTGGGCTAATAGTAGTGAAATAGTTAAAAGTATTGGTTATGTTCCTGGAGAAATTGCTTTTCCAGATTTAAAAACAGGTATTGATTTTTTAAAATGTCAGGCTGACTTTTTAAAGATGGATAATATGGATTATGCTAATGAATTAATAGAAAGGCTACAGCTTGATCCTCGTGCTAATTTAAAAAGAATGAGTAAGGGTATGAAGCAAAAAACAGCCTTAGTAGCTGCTTTAATGAATAATGCTAGTATTATTATTCTTGATGAACCAACAACAGGCCTTGACCCTTTAATGCGTGCTACTTTCTTAGATATTATAAAAGAAGAGCACAAAAAAGGAAAAACAATCTTTATGAGTAGCCATAGCTTTGAAGAAATTGAATCAACATGTGACAGAGTTGTTTTAATTAGTGATGGTCATATAGTTGATGTATGTAATATGAATGATATTACAAATCGACCTGTTAAGGATTTTAAAATTGAATTTAATAGTAAAGAAGATTATCAAAAATTTTTAAAAGAGGATTTAAAGTTTACAAGATTACAAGATGAATATAATCAAGCAACTATTCAAATAGATAGTAATAAAACAGCTTCCTTATTAAAGATTTTAAAGAATTATGATGTTAAATTTATTTTTGAAATTCCATATACATTGGAAAAGCATTTTAAAAATATTTTATTAGAGAAAGAGGGTAATTTTAATGTTCAGTAAAGCTTTATTTAAGCAATCATGCAAAGCAAATGGTACGATGTGGAGCATTATTACGGCAGCAGTTTGCTTTATGCTAGCATGCGTTATGTTAATTTCAGGAAATGGAAATATTGGTGCAGTAAAGGATTCTATTCAAGATACAATTATTGAAAAGGAAATCAATTCACAGCTTGAAAAAAGAGCAATTAATTATTATGTAAATACAAAAGATGGCTTAGAAAAATTAGATGAATTCTTTGTTAAAAATGCCACAGAGACATTATCATATACTGTATGGTATTCATCTATGCCACTTGAAAGTAATTTTGAAAACAAAGAGCAATATAATTTAGCTTTAAAAGCATGGAATGATGCTAAACCAAATGGTAGTACTTCATCATTAAAGCAATATGAAGAAAGCGTTAATAAATGGCAAAATGAAATGCCTTCATCTAGAGATTATAATTCAACAAAAGAATATATGCTAGCTTTAAGTAAATGGAAGGAAAATACTCCTGTAAGTCAAGAAAATGCTGTAAAAACAGCTTATACTAATGCCATTTTAAATGATTTAACTAATTATATTTATGATAGAGCCTTAAGCATTGATGAAAGCTATACAAAGGATTCAATTGAAGCTCAAGAAATGCTAGGAACAGTTATGTTTAGTGTTAACCCAACAAATCTATTTGATAATATTTATACTAAGCATAATGAAGTAATTGTTAGTGATTATGATATTTTATCATTAGTTAGCCATATTGCTAGTAGTGATATAAATACTTATTTAAAAAGTGAAGAAAGAATTGAATATATAAATGATAGAGCCTCATATACTTCAGCTATTTTCTTAGCTAATAATATGACTGATGAAAGTAATGTTACTAAATTACTTGAGCAATTAAAATCATTTGGTGTTGATAAAGAAAAATATGATACATTTAATTACACCTATGATTCTATTAAGCATATGGCTAAAACGGCAACTATTACATATTGTGGTAGGGTTGAATATGAATTATCTTTATTAAAGAAGAATTATGAAGATGGAAAATTTGAAAATGAAGAAAAATATCAAGAAGCTATTATAAATAAGCAAGAAGAAATTAAAAATGAAATTTCAAGTAGCTTACTTGCATCTTTACCTAAGGGTGTATCTGATGCTTTAGAGGAAGTTGGAAAAGCTGATTTATATACATTAATTGTTGGCTCAATATTCTATAAGCTTGCTGGATTATTATTACCTATTATTTATATGATAATGGCTTCAAACAACTTAATTTCTAACCAAGTTGATAGTGGTTCAATGGCTTATGTATTATCAACATCAACAAAAAGAAAAACAGTTGTATTCACACAAGCTGTTTATCTAATTGGTTCATTATTATTAATGTTTACTTTAACTTCAATTACTGGCTGTGTTTGTTTAGCAATTGTTAAAGAAGATGTTCCACTTACATATGGTAAGCTATTATTATTAAATGTTGGGGCATTCTTAGTATTATTTGCTTTATCAGGCTTATGCTTCTTTACATCTTGTTTCTTTGATAGATCAAAACGTTCAATGGCAATTGGTGGAGGATTAAGTATCTTTGCATTAGTTGCTGCAATGCTTGGCTTATTTGGAAGTAAAGTTATTCCTTCAGTTGTACGTCTTGATGCTTTAAATAACTTCAACTATGTAACTATTATTTCATTATTTGATGTTATTTCAATAATGAATAATACATCAGCATTTATCTATAAGTTTTTAATTTTATTAGCTTTAGGCTTAACAGGATATGTTTTTGGATTAGTTAAGTTTACTAAAAAGGATTTACCATTATAGAAAGAAGGCAATCATTATGCTTGAATTCAAACAATTATTTAAAGAATATGAAGACCTTAGTGTTTTACAAAGAAGTAGTATTTTAACATATAAATCTGTTGATATTTTAGCTAAGCTAAAAAAACTAGATATTGAAGGAATTGATCCAGTTAATACGCTAGCAAGCTTTATAATTGGAGCAGTTGTTGCCGATAATCGAGTAAATGAACAAGAATATTTACTTATTTATCCATCCCTTGTAAAAACATTTGGTGATAACTTTGATTTTGATAGCATTAAGGAATCATTTAAAAAAGATTACAAAGGAAATAGTATGATAAAAAAGTATAGTAAGGAATTAATTGAAATATTAAGTGATGTAGATGAAAGCTTACAGCTTGATATTATTATACTATGCTTATGTGTTGTTTCACTTGATGGAAAAATATCTTTAAAGGAAAGACGTTATATAAAGAGGCTTTGTAAAATCTAATAAAAAAGACTGTATTGAAGCAAAATTATTGTCTCTTTACAGTCTTTTACTTTTTAAGCTTAATATTCATTTTCAACAATTTTTATAAAATTATTCAAATTACTTTCTTCAAATTCAAGAAGAAGATATAAATTATTAATGCCAACATATTTATTTTCAAGATATGGAACAGCTATAAGACTAGTTGAATTATTGATGAATAAAAAAGCACCAAATTCAATATTTTCCATTCGTTAATTTTCGATGAGTCAAATTGTGTTTTTAAGGTATCAACGTATTTAATATTAGCAATTAGATTTGTAAAAGGTTCATAAATAGTATTTATAGCTTCGTCATTTATTTCTTTTTCTTTTCCATTAACAATAGCTACTAATTGCTCTGGCTTTTCTAAAAAAGTATCAGTTTTTAAGATGTTTTTATTAGAAACATTGTGATTGGAAAAACATCCACATAGTAATAATAAACATACAAATGCTGTAAAGGATGTAAGAAAAGGCTTTTTCATAGTGTGTCACCTCATAACATAAAAAATTATTTTCCATTATAAAACTTAGCTTGTTTATCAAACATTTCTGTATACTTGCCATTATTTTTGTATAATGAATTATGAGTTCCATACTCTATAATGCTACCTTTATTAAAAACTGCAACTTTGTCTGCTAATTGAACTGCTGATAATCTATGAGTTATAATAACTGCTGCTTTATTTTTAATCATATTATTAAATTGCAAATATATTTCATATTCTGCATCAGGATCTAATGATGCAGTAGGTTCGTCAAGAATATAAATAGATCTTTCATGATATAGTGCTCTAGCAATAGCCATACGTTGCTCTTCACCACCAGATGGATTTACTCCTTCTTCATCGATCCATTTTCCTACCTGTGTATCATATTTTTTTGGTAGTTTTTCAATCATTGTTGACAAGCCACTTTTTATAAATGCGTCTTCTACTTTTTTTAAATTAACATTATCATCTAATGTAACATTTTTCAAAATTGTCATATTATAACTTGCAAAGTCTTGAAAAACTGGTGAAAATAGTGCTTGATATTTATTGTAGTTAAATTCATTAATATTAACACCATCTAAAAGTATTTCACCTTCAGTTGGAAAATATAAACGTGTTAATAATTTGATAAATGTAGATTTACCTGCTCCATTTGGACCAACAATACATAATTTTTCATTTGCTTTAAATTTTATGTTTATGTTTTTTAATGAGTATATTTCACTGCCAGGATATTTAAAAGAAACATTTTTAAATTCGATGATAGATTCATTACTATATTTTGGCGTTTTATTACCGATTTCATATTGCTTGCATGGAATATTTAAGTATTCTTTTAATTCACTAATACTTAAACTATAGTTTGTCAATGTTAAATAAGAGTTAAATAAATTGCTTAAATAGCCATAAAATTGGCTTGTTGCTGTTAAATAAATGGTCATAGTTCCAACAGCAATATTTCCATTTAATACTAGGTAAATTAAGAATGAATATATCAATGATTGCTGTATAAAATTAGTAAATGAATTAAATAAAATAGGTTTGCTTTGCTCTTTAGAAAACTTTTCTTCTAAAGTATTGGATTCTTGCTTGCTTTTATAATAAATATTCGTTAAAAAATCACTTGAATTGAAAAGTCTTGTTTCTTTAGAATATGAAAAATCTTCAAGCATATATACATATGCTCCTTGATATCTATCAAATTTACTTAATTGTAGACTTAAATTATGCTTCTTCTTATTAGAATTTTTCTTATATAATGAATTAATAAATATTATTAAGACTATTAAAATAATAATTAAAGCATTTAAAGAAGCGACAATTGTTGATATTGCGATTAAAGATAACAAAGCCATGAACAAAATATTTACTTGATTTATTATATTTAATGAATCGCTTAATGTTTTTTGAGCTCTATCTTTTTTTACTTGAATATCAGGCTTTTCTATAGTTTCATAATCCATTTTTGCAAAGAACTTATAAAAATTTATTTCCAAGTTTAAATTTATCATTAAATTCAAATGATACAACGTTCTATTAATTAGAAAATTATATATTTGATTTATAAGTGGCGTTGTTACTAAAATGGTAACATAAATAATTATTTTATTTATGTTTTTTGTTGAAATTAATTCATTAATAATCATTCCAGGGAAAATAACAATTATAAGTGGAAATAATGAATTAATAAAAGAGTTTAGCATATTTAAAATAATAAATTTTTTACCACCATTTGTATTTTTTATTAGTGAAAAGATGTATATTGTATTCGCTATGGTGTCTTTAATGCTTTGATTCTTTTTTTTCTTTTTCATATTTAATCTATTGTAATATATCTAAGAAATTTGATATATAAATTTCCTTTCTTAAAAGTATAATATAATTCTACTTCATAAATAGTTTGTAATGATGATTATAATATAAGTTATTAATATTTATATAATTTTCTTGTAAAATCGAATAGGGCATTTCTCTTACTATTTGTTTTCCATACATATAGTTAGTTTTTTTCCTTTACATGTAAACCAATTTTTTTCTTAACACAATAAAAGACTTGAATGTAACAATTAATTCAATAAATAATAATCTTCCTCTGACTTGATAATAACAAATTAATTTTACTTTTGCAACAAATTTATATGAATTATTGTTGACATAGTGTTTTTAATAATTTTCTTGTTCGAATAACCTTTAAAAATTTTGTGAATTCGATAAAGTTCCGATAGAATAATATAATAATAGTGGTGATATAAATATGGAATATACTACATCAGCTAAATTGTCTAAACTTTGAGGAATATCTCCAAGACAAATTAGTAAATTATGTGCTTTTGGAAAAATAAATGGTGTTATAAAAGTTGGCAAAACATGGAATATACCTATAGATGCAAAAAGGCCACAAGATGGTCGCGTTACCTCAAAGAAATATTTTGATTGGAGAGTAAAATATGAACATAAAATGGACAAATGAATTATTTAATACAAAAGATGAAGATTTTTATTATGATAGAAAAAGCATTAATGTTAAGCCAAAAGATTTGGCTAGAACTATCATTGCCTTTGCTAATGCTGAGGGCGGAACAATCGCAATTGGCGTTGAAGATAATAAAACAATTACTAGAATTGATGGCCATATAAAACAAGTCAATGACTTTAGATATGCTCCAATAAATCTATGCCATCCATCAATTAACTGCCGTTTTGAAGAAATTAAGGTAACGGATGTTAAAGGAGAAAATAACCATGTTTTATTAATTCATGTACCAATGAGCAGCAAAGTACACGAGGATACTTCAGGAGATGCATTTTGTAGAGTTGGTGATAAAAGTGTTAGAATGTCTTTTACTGAAAGATTAACATTGGCTTATGCTAGAGGTGAGCAAATATATGAAATATCTCCTGTTTTTGGCTCAAGTATTGATGATATCGACAAAAATTTAGTAAAAAGAATATATGAAAAGAATAGGATATAACATGTCATTTGAAGATTATGTTAGTGAAAATGACTTTGTTGTAAATAAAAGAGGAGAGCTTAGTGTAAAGGCTATTTTACTATTTGGTAAGAATCCACAAAAGTTTTTTGGTAGGGCAAGAATTAGATTTATTAGATTTGAGGGCAAAGAAGAATTAACTGGTGTTCATATGAATGTTATTAAGGACGAAGAGTTTAATGGAAGGCTATTAGATCAACTAAATGATGCAATTGCATTTGTTAGGACACAAATAAAAGAAATAACATTTTTAGGAAAAGATGGAAAATTTGTTACAATTCCTGAATATCCAGAATTTTGCTGGAAAGAATTAATAGTAAATGCTGTGACTCATAGGGATTATTCAATAAATGGAACTGACATTCAAATCAAGATGTTTGATGATAGGTTAACAGTAGAAAGTCCAGGTATATTTGCTGGCAATGTCACAGAAAAAAATATAAAGAACACACATTTTTCAAGAAATAAAGCAATAGCTGCTTATAGGAAAGAATACAAATTTGTAAAAGAATTTGGAGAGGGTGTTAAACGTATATATAAAGAAATGAGCGATGCAAAACTTGCAGATCCGATATTTAAAAAGCAAGATTTTATGACTATAGCAACAATTAAAAATCAACCATTGGATTCCAATGATTATTATGCTGAACCCCAAAATGAACTCCAAAATGAACCCCAAAATGAACCCCAAAATGAACCCCAAAATGAACCTCAAAAATTTTTAGTAAATGAAGACGAGGAAAAGATAATTAGCATAATAAAAAATAATCCTATTGTTACAAAAAAAGAACTTGCAAATAAAATTGGAAAATCATTAAGTACTATTAAGAGAATTTTATCATCAAGTAAGAGAATAAAATATGTTGGAACTTCAAAAAATGGCCATTGGGAAATTGATTAACAAAATTCACATACAATAAAGATCAAGTAATTTTTATTTATATAATTTATTGCAAGCATTGTATTAAAAATTATTCAGAACAATTTGATTCAAATTAAACTGAATAAAAATGAAAGGAATGTCAATATATGTTTATAGGAAGAGAAAATGAACTAAGTTCATTAAAAGAATTGTATGATAAAGATGGCCTTAGTATGATGATAATATATGGACGAAAACATATAGGAAAAACAACCTTAATAGCTAAATTTATTGAAGATAAAAAAGCAATTTTCTATACTGCTTCAAAGGTTGGAAGTGAAAAAAATATAGAATTATTTTCTAAGCAGGTTCTTTCTACCTTAATGCCAAGCATTAATAATATAAAGTTTGAATCATTAGAAGCTATTTTTGATTTTATTAACCAGTCAGTAGGTAATGAAAAAATTGTTTTAGTTATAGATGAATTACCATATTGGGCTGAAAAAGATGAAGCATTACTTTCAGTTTTGCAAAAATACATAGATACAATTTGGAATAATAAAAATATAAAAATAATTTTGTGCGGATCCTCATTAAGCTTTATGGAAAATAAGGTATTATGTGAAAAAAGTCCATTATTTGGAAGACGAGATTCACAAATAAAGCTTGAAGCTTTTGACTATTTAGATTCTGCTAAATTTGTAGGAAACTACTCATATGAAGATAAAGCAATATGCTATGGCATTACTGGTGGAGTAGCCAAATACTTGTCTATGGTTGATGCAAATAAAAGTATTGATGAGAACATTATTAATTTGTTTTTTAAAACAGATGGATATTTATATGATGAGGTTAAAAACCTATTAATACAAGAATTTACTGATATTACTTTAGTAAATAATATCATTGAACAAATAGCATCAGGTGAGAATACTGTAAATGCGATTGCTAATAAGGTAAAAGAAAGAGAATCAACCATACTATATTCTTTAGAAAAATTAATTAGTGTTGGATTAGTTGAAAAAATTAAATGTATAACTGAAGAAAATAATAAAAAGAAAACTCAATATGTTTTAAAGGATAATATGTTTAAGTTCTATTATGAATTTATTCCTAAAGCTATAAGCGTTATTGAAATGGGACATGGTGAAATTTATTATAAAAAAGTTGTAAAACCATTAATTCATTTATTTATGGGACCAGTCTTTGAAAATATGTGTAGATATTATACATTAAAGCATGGAATACAAAATGAATTTGGTTCATTTATTACAAATGTTGGCTCATGGTGGGGAAGTGAGCTGATTGTCAATGAATATAACGAAAAGAAAGTTCAATCAGCTGATATTGATGTTGTTGGAATTTCACTTCTTGATAAATCATTTATTGTTGGTGAATGTAAATTTAAAAATGAAAAAGTAGATAAAAATGTTTACTTAACGCTTGTTAGAAGAGCAAAACTAATAAAAACAAATTATAAACTTACAAAATATATTTTATTTTCATTATCAGGATTTACTAGCTATTTTATTGAAAAAAATGATAATGATTTGATACTTATTTCATTAGAAATGATGTATTAATAATTAAAAAAGGTATAACTATTGTTACTGTAGCTATACCTTGTTTTTATTATAATTATTTTTTAAAAGCCATTTCGTATTCTATTTCTTTTTTATCTTTTCGATATAAAGATGAAATATGATTGCGATACTTTTCACCACGAGCTAAATAAATATTTTTTGGTGCTCTAACGATATTATGATATTTATAAAAATCATTACTATCTTCAATTCTATTTACAAAATTCTTAAAGTCATGATTAACCATTGATGTCCAAGAAGCTTCAGCAAATGCTTGAAGACGTGGATTTGTATTGAACTCTAGCATATTATTATTATCTACCCATTCAGTCCAAATACAGCATTCCATGCCTAAAATATTTTTATAAGCCTTTCTATTTAAGTTAGTTAAATGGATGCCTCTATTATATGTCTTTACAAGTGGTAATTCAGCATAAGGATCATTAAAATAGAATTGTGAGCAAGGAGAATAAATTGTTTTTCTTCCTTCATTTATATAATTAATTCTATTTTCATCCATTTTATAATCCCAATATTGCATAATGATATTTTTATTTGTTGAATCATAAATACCATCATGCCACATGATTACTTTTTTATTTGTAGTATTTATTATATGATTTGCCATTTCATTTGAAAAATAAGCTTGAAGCATTTTTGTATCAGTAAGATTAAGTTCCTTCATTTTTCTTTGGCAGTCCTCACATTTTTCATAATTTTCGTGATTTACCTCATCACCACCAATATGAATATATTTTGAATTCTTAAATAAGATACATAGCTCATCTAATAGCTTTTTAGCAAATGTATAGGTATTTTCCTTACCAGGGCACATTATTTCTTTAAAGACACCAAAATCACCACGTACCTCGTTTTGTTTGTTAAAGCAATGTAATTCCTTATAAGCAGCAACAATTGCTGATGTATGACCAGGCATATCAATTTCTGGAACAATATCAACATAATGCTCACTTGCGTATTTTATAACTTCCTTTATTTCGTGATAAGAATAGCATCCTTCATAAGGATTATTATCCCAATCATCATTATCTTGTGAATTGATTTTTGTTTTATTTCTTTTTGAAGCAACATCCTTTAAATTAGGAAAGGTTTTAAAATCAATTCTAAAGCCTTGATCATCTGATAAATGCCAATGGAAGGTATTAATCTTTAAGCTTGATAGTAAATTAATATATTTTTTTACTTCATCAACTTTAAAGAAATGACGAGAAACATCCATCATAAATGAACGATAAGCGAAGCGTGGCTTATCATCAATGTAATAAGCTAAAGAAGTGATTTTTTTAACCTTTTTAGTATTAAATAAAGAAAATAACTGTGCAAGCGTTCGACTTGCATAGAAAAATCCTCTTTCACTGCTTGCTTCTATATGAGTTACTTCCTTATCCATAAGGATAATGTATTGCTCATTATCAAGTTCTTTATTAAAAATGAATTCAAAATCATAGCATGGCTTTGTATCATCAATTATTAATTTGCTTTCAAGCTCATGATTAAATAATAAAACAGCTTTTTCGTATTTTTTTTCAATCATTAACTGATAGTTTGAAAAACTAATATTTCCTTTTAGCTTTTCAATTGTATTTGGCATTGGAATTAAATTAACCATAGTATCACCTTCCTTAGTAAATTTTACTTTAAAATAAATATAAAGTAAAGAAATAAAAAATATGCTATAATTACTTATATATTTACTTGAAAGGAAAGTTTTAAAATGAAAAAGATTAATTGGATTTTTGTTAATATAATTACATTTGTATTAATTGCTTGCTTGATGTTTTTACCTTTATTTACCTTATATTCACCAATGGGTAATGAAAATCATATTGCCTTTGAAGCAAAAACAGTATTTGGCTTTAATTTTTTAGGTGGCTTAAAGATTTATAATCAAAATGGTGAATTAGGAAATGAATACTCAATAGTATTACATTCAAAGCTATTAGGATTTGTTCCAGTAATGATGCTTTTATCAATGACTATAATTGATAAAGCAACAAAGGTATCATTAGGTAAGTGTTTGGTTAATTTCTTAGCTAGTGCTGTTGCTTTAATTTATATGATATTGCTTCCAGTATTTGCTTCAACATTTATTGATAATAGATATTATGAAGCATTGGATTTTAAAATTAAATGGGGCTTTTGGGTATGTATTGTATTTATTGCAATTACATTTGCATATTATACTTATGCTTTAATTAAAAGTATAAAGGAAATATCAAAAGAAAAGCAAAATGAAGAAGCTTTAGCAAATAGTGAAGTAAAAACAGAAGAATAGAGTAAAAAATCCTATCGCCGATAGGATTTTATCTTATTTGTTTAATACTTTACAAACATTTTTAGCTTGTAAGCCATTTTTAGTTTCAAAGACATTAAATGTTACGTCATCACCAGTATTTAATGTTTTAAAGCCATTTTCCTTTATTTGAGAATAATGAACAAAAATATCTGTTGTGTCATTAAATCTGTTAATGAAGCCAAAGCCCTTTGAGGCATTAAACCATTTGACTTTTCCTTTTTCTATTGTTTCCATATTTTTTACTCCTTTTTGTAATTCTATTTTAGCTTTTATATAAGAATAATTAAATATAAATCGTCCTTTAAAGTTCGACATTTTGTGACGTTTTAGCAATGATTAAGGCTTTAATATTTTCTTTTTTAACATGATTCTTAATTAATAAATCAACAATAGTTTTTATAGTTGATCCACTAGTAAAAATATCATCAATAATTAAATATTTCTTATTAGTAATAATTACATCATCTTTAATTTTTATTATTTTTTTTATATCCTTTCTATTAGCATACTTTTGATCTGATTGCTTATAATTAATGCATTTATAGAAAAGCTTTTCATATTTCATATTTAGTGTTTTTACTATTTCTTCAATATGATTAAAGCCACGATTTAAATCATCATCCTTATATGATGGTGGAAAAATAATGATATAGCTTTTATATTTGGCTTTTATTTGCTTATAGAATTGATATAAGAATACTTCCTTTAGCTTTATATCATAGCAACCCTTATATGTATATATTAATGTTTTCATAAAGCTATTATATTCATAGAGAAAATGTATTTCTATGTTATTAAAAATTATTGATTTATTAATTATTTTGAATTTATTTAAGCAATTAAAGCAAATTTTTTGATTTAATTTAAAAAATGAAAATAAAGATATTTCTTCATTTAAGTTTTTAAAGCATATTAAGCAAATATTTTTATATAGATTGTTAGTCATATTTCTTATTCTTTTTAATTATTGTTTTAATACAATTAGCAATAGCAGTTGTTTTTTTACTAGCTAAGAAAAATACCTTTCCAGTAGGGGCTTTTATTTTTCTTCCAACCCTTCCAGCAATTTGTGTTAAACTTGCTTCATCAAATAAAGTATTATCAGCCTCATAGACAATTACTTGTACATCAAAAAAAGTAATTCCTCTTTCAAGAATTGATGTTGTAATTAGTTTTTTTATTTTTCTTTCTTTAAAGGATACTATATATTTATTTTTATCAATAGATGATGAATAGATAAAAGGAATCTTTATTTTTTTTGCAAGCTTTTTACCAATAGCAATTGTTGGAACAAAAATTAATAACTGCTTGTTTTTAACTTCATTAATTGTTTCGTTTAACACTTTGATTTTATTAAAGAAAAAATATTTAATAAATTTAGGGACTGGTAAATCATAATTATGAAATCTTCTATTTACACAAACAATATTTTTACATCTTTTAGTAAAGTATGATGTTATTGTAGCAGATAAATAAATGATAGCTCCTTTTACACTATCATTTAAAAATGTTTCTAAAAAATCATTTTTATAATAAGGAAAAGCATCAGCCTCATCAAGTATTAATAAATCAAAATATTGCTTATATCTAAAAAGCTGATGAGTTGTTAAAACACTTAGCTGGCCGTTTAAGGATGATGTATGCCCTCCATATACTAAAGACATTAAAACATTAGGATAGACTTCCTTTAAACGAGAATGTATTTCAATACAAACATCCTTCCTTGGACAAGTAAAAGCTACCTTTAGCCCTTGATTTATATAATATTGAATAGAAGCAAAAACTAATTCAGTTTTACCAGCACCACATACAGCATTAACAATTACATCCTGTTTGTTTTTAACATAGTTTAATATTTCATTGCTAGCTTTGTTTTGAACCTTGCTTAATGGATAATCTATTTTGCTTTGAATATTGTTAGCATTAAAAGATTGATTATTTACTTCCTTGGCCCTATTTAATAATATACATTTTCGACAATATATTTGATCATTTTTAAAAGCAAAATATCTTACATTAGAGTTATGGCATTTCGGACATACATTATAATCACCTTCTACTTATATATAGCTATTTTGCTTTAAAAAGTGTAAAAAAATCACCATTTTTTTTACATTTAATCAACTTATTATGACAAGTACTTGATTTTATACGGGTGGGGGGTATAATGAATTCGCTTAAAAGCAATGATGAGTTATAAATTAATAATAATTTATTCCTTTTAAGTAAAAAAATGAAAGGAAACTTATAAAATTATGAGAAAGAAAATTAAAAAGGCTTTTACATTAGTTGAACTATTAGTTGTAATTGCAATTCTAGCAATTTTAGCAA
>CAKPZU010000048.1 GCA_934215405.1 uncultured Bacilli bacterium
CAAGATATGCTTCACGTAATGGTGGATATGTTAAGGTTTTAAAACTTGGCAATAGACGTGGAGATAATGCTCCTATCGTTGTTTGCCAATTAGTTAAGTAATTAATAAATATTTATTTAAAGACTCAGTCGGCTCAAACTGAGTCTTTTGTTTGTCAAAAGTATTTATATTAAGTGCTTAAATATGGTATAATAAAAAGACATGGAGGTAAAAAAATGGAAAACATAATTGAATTTAAAAATGTTACTTTTAAATATGATGAAGCTCCTATATTATCTTCATTTTCACTTTCAATAAAAAAAGGAAAGCATACAGTTTTACTTGGGCCTAATGGTAGTGGAAAATCAACAATTGCTAAATTAATTATGGGCTTGCTTGAATGTAATAGTGGCACAATATATGTTAATAATAAAGAGCTTAATGAAGAAAATATTGAAGAAATCAGGAAAGACGCTGCTATTGTTTTTCAAAATCCTGACAATCAATTCATTGGAACTACTGTCGAGGATGATATAGCATTTGGGCTTGAAAATAGAAATGTAAATCCTTTATTAATGAAAGATATTATCGAATCATACTTGCATAAAGTTAACATGCAAAATTTTATTAATGCAGAGCCACAAAATTTATCTGGAGGTCAAAAGCAACGTGTAGCAATTGCTGGAGCATTAGCATTAAAGCCTAAGTTATTGATTTTAGATGAGGCCACAAGTATGCTTGATCCAAAGGGTAAAAAGGAAATCAATTCCTTAATTGAAAAAATTAAGAGAGAGAGTAATGATTTAAGCATTATATCGATTACTCATCACATTGATGAGGCACTATTAGCCGACGAAATAGTCGTTATTAACAAAGGAAAAATCATTAAATGTGGGACTCCTAAGGAAATATTATTTGATGAAAATCTCTTAAAAAATAATTCCTTACTTCCTCCATTTGTTGTAGAAGTACAAAACAAGCTTAAAGAAAGTGGAATTAGTCTTTCACCATCATTTTCACTTGAAGAATTGGCGGAAAAATTATGAAAATTGAAGTTAAGAATTTATCATATAGCTATGATAGTAAAAAAAACTATGCAATAAATGATGCATCATGTGAAATTAACGAACATGATTTTTTAGCTATTTCTGGACATACTGGAAGTGGAAAATCAACATTTATTCAAAATCTTAATGGCCTATTAATACCAACTTCTGGTGAAGTTAAGGTTGACGAATACATTATTAAAGAAAAAACAAAAATTAAAGATATTAAAGGATTACGTAAAAGAATTGGTATTGTTTTTCAATTTCCTGAATATCAATTATTTGAAGAAACAGTTGCTAAGGATATTTTATTTGGACCTAAAAACTTCAATTTATTAAAAGAAGCTAATTCTGAAGAATTAGTTAAAAGCACCTTAAAAATGGTAGGGCTTGATGAATCATTTATGGAAAAATCTCCTTTTGAATTATCTGGTGGTGAAAAAAGGCGTGTTGCAATTGCTGGAATTTTAGCATTCAACCCAGATGTTTTAATTGTTGATGAGCCTACAGCTGGATTAGATCCAATGTCTGCTATATCAATGATGGATTTATTTAAAAGACTTAATAATGAGGGAAAAACAATAATTTTAGTAACACATCAAATGGATCATGTAATTAATTATGCTTCTAGAATTATTGTCTTTAATGAATCAAAAATTGCCTTTAATGGAATACCATATGATTTGTTTAATAATGAGAATTTAGTAAAAAAGTTAAATTTGGATTTACCAAATATTTTTAAACTTGTCAATTTAGCTGCTAAAAAATATCCACAAATTAAAAATTATCATATTGAAAATATTGAACAATTCATTAAAGCATATAAGGAAATAATACAATTATGAATACATTAGGTAAATATATTAATAAAGATACACTTATTCATAGGCTTGATCCGCGTGGCAAATTTGTTATGTTGATTATTTTAATGGTTGTTGTTTTCTTAATCAATCCCTCTATAAGCCAATATCAAATTGTTGGCTGGGCTAGTTATGCAACATTTTTAATATTTTTATTAATTTTATATAAAATAGCAAAGCTAAAGCTTAAAATGATTTTTAATTCTTTAAAGCCTATGTGGTTTATGATCATATTTTTATTTATTGTGAATATTTTTGTCTATAAGGATGGTACTTTATTAATACCAAAATGGTGGATTTTTGAAATTCATCTTGATGCCGTTTTACAAACATTGAAAATATTTTTACGTTTATTACTTTTAATTATGCTTTCAACATTATTTACTGCAACTACTAAGCCACTTGATATAACTATTGCTATTGACGACCTTTTTGCATGGCTTAAAATTTTTAAGGTTAACGTTTCAATTTTATCAATGATAATTTCTTTGGCTTTAAGATTTATTCCTACAATTCTTGATGAAACATATAAAATAATGAAAGCCCAAGCCTCAAGAGGTGTTGACTTTAAAAATGGTAAATTTAAAGAAAAGGTCATTGCTATTACATCCTTAATAATCCCATTATTTATATCTGCAATTTCAAGAAGCGATGAGTTAGCTAATGCTTTAACTGCAAGAAATTATAATCCTCTTGCAAAAAGAAGCAAATATCGTCAGTTAAAATGGAAGGCTAAGGATTCTATAGCTCTTATTCTTTCTACGCTTACATTTTCATTTTCTATTGCTTTGCTTGTTTTAATAAATAATAATACTCTTGTTGATTTTATCTCGGATTCAATAATTAAAGGATGGTTTAATTTATGAAGTATAAATGTATTGTAAGCTATGATGGATATTCATTTAATGGCTATCAAAAGCAAAAACATGATAAAAACACCATTCAAGAGGTTATTGAAAATACCCTATCAACTATTTTTAAAGAAAAAATTATTATTTACGGAAGTGGAAGAACTGATAAGCAAGTTCATGCTTACGGGCAAGTGTTTCATTTTGAAAGCTTAATTAAAATACCCTTATCTAATTTGAAAAAGGCTTTAAACGAAATGCTTCCTATAGCAATAAGAATAAAAAAAATTGAAAGCGTTAGTGATTTGTTTCATGCTCGCTACTCATCTCATAAAAAGGTATATGTTTATAAAATTAAAAACACTAAAAATGAAAATGTTTTTGATAATCGTTACTATACCTATATTAAGGATAAAATTGACATTATTAAATTAAAAGAGGCATCACAATTATTCATAGGAAGACATAATTTTAAAAACTTTACAACAAATAAGGAAGAAGAAATAGAATCATTTGAAAAAACAATCTATGAAATTAATGTAAAAAAAGTTAAAAACACAGTTGAAATTGAATTCTATGGATCAGGATTTTTAAGATATCAAATAAGAATGATGGTTGGAGCATTGCTAGTTGTTGCTACTAATAAAAAGGATATTAGCTTTATAGCTAATAAATTATTGAATAATGTAGATGAAAAATGCTCATATAAGGCCCCACCGCAAGGCCTTTATCTAAAAAAAGTTATATATTAAAGGGAAGTGATAAACATGTATTACAAATATTTTTTCTTTGATTTTGATGGAATGCTATGTGATTCATATTCACATACTACTAATGCTTTTATTAAGGCTATTTATGAAAGTAGAAATATATTATTAAATAGCAATGATGTTTATGATGCTTTAAAGGATTCCTTTGAAACGGCCTTTAAAAAATATGAAATTACAGATAAAGAAAAAGAAAACTTTACTAAATATCATGAAAATATAAGTTTTAAGCCTGAAGCAACATTATATTTACCAGTAAAAAAATTACTAAAAACAATTACTAGTTTAAATGGAAAGGCCTTTATTTTTACTAATAGAAATGAAACATTATTTGAATATTTAGAAAAATTTGATATTAAGCAATATATTACTGATTGTATTATTAAAGCTAATAAGCCTGATTGTACTGCTTTATTGAAAATGATTGATGATTATAAATTAGATAAGCAAATGTGTGTTGTAGTAGGTGATCGTGCAATTGATGTTGATGCAGCTTATAATGCTTCAATTGCTGGCATATTATATGATGAGGACTCAAGGGTTTTCCATCACCATGCAACTCATGTTATAAAACACATTAATGAGCTATATAATTTTTTACCACTTTCTTATACAATAAAAAATAATTATCATACTCATACTTCAAGATGTGGGCATGCTATTGGAAGCGACGAGGAATATGTTATTGAAGCAATAAAGGCGGGATATCAAACACTTGGGTTCTCAGACCATGTTATGATACCTACTTTAAGCAGAAATGATGAATATTTTGAAAGCATATCCTTATTAAAAGAAAAATATAAAAATCAAATTGATATAAAAATTGCTCTTGAGGTTGAATATTATCCAGCATATCTTGATTATTATAAATCATTGCTAGATAGTAAAAGGGTTGATTATTTTGTCTTTGGAAATCATGGTACAATGCTTACTAATGAAAAAGTTGGAAGAGAAAGCCAAATAAGCTTTATTGATCCTTTTGATGATGATAGTTATCTTGATTTATATTATGAAACCTTAAAGAAGGCTGTTGAAACAAAAATGTTTAAATATATTGCTCATCCTGATGTCTTTTTGAAGGGATATGAGAAATGGGATGAAAAAGCAATCAATTTAACACATAAAATTGCCAAGCTATTAAAGGATAATGATTTATATGCTGAACTTTCAGGCTCTGGCTATAGAAGCAGAAAAAGAGTTTTATATAATGGAAAGGAATTACCTGCATATCCATTCTATGAATTCTTTAAAATATTAAAAGAATATGATTTGAAATTTGTTTTAGGATGTGATGCACATTCACCTAGCCAATTAGATGATGATGCTGTAAAATATATATGTAGCATGGCCAAGGAATTACAATTAAATATAGTTTATAAAATTGATGATTTTAATGGAGGAAATTAATATGGATAAAATAATGACAGATAGACTTGAAACAGTACTTGCTCGTTATAATCAAATTCAAAACGATTTGCAAAATGATGAGATAATTGCTGATATTAAAAAATATAGTGAATTATCAAAGGAATCAAGACAACTTGAAGAAACAACAAATACCTATCTTGAATATAAAAAAGCCTTAGGCACTATAGCAGATGCTAAAGAACTATTAAATGAAGAAGACATTGAAATGGTTGAAATGGCTAAGCTTGAAATAGCAGAAGCTTCAACTAAAATAGAACAGCTAGAAGAAAAACTAAAGGTTTTACTTTTACCTAAAGATCCAAATGATGATAGAAATGTTATTATGGAAATCCGAGGTGCTGCTGGTGGTGATGAGGGTAATATCTTTGCTGGTGATTTATTTAGAATGTATTCTCGTTATGCTGAGGCTCAAGGATATAAAATAGAAATAAATGATTCAAATGAGACAGAATTTGGTGGTTATTCTTTAATTTCCTTTATGATTATTGGAGAGGGAGCTTATTCAAAATTTAAATATGAATCAGGAGCTCATAGAGTACAAAGGGTTCCACGTACTGAAGCTCAAGGAAGAATACATACATCTACTGCTACAGTTTTAGTTATGCCTGAGGTTGATTTAGGAAATACTGAAATGAAAATGGAAGATGTCACTATAGAGGTATATCGTTCAAGTGGTGCTGGTGGTCAACATATTAATAAAACAGAATCAGCTGTAAGGTGCATTCATAACCCAACTGGAATTATTGTGGCTTGTCAGGATGGAAGAAGCCAACATGCTAATAAGGAAAAGGCATTACAAATTTTAGCAGCTAAGGTTCAAGATTTTTATGTATCTCAGGTTGAAGAAAAATTTGGTGCTGAAAGAAAAATTAAAATTGGTTCAGGTGAAAGAAGTGAAAAAATTAGAACCTACAATTATCCACAAAATAGAGTTACCGATCATAGAATTGGCTTTACTATACAAAAGCTAGATAGAGTTATGGAAGGTGAGCTTCAAGAAATTATTGATGCTTTAATCAACGAAGAACAAAAAGAAAAACTTGAGGCAGAAATGTAAAATGAAATATACCTATAATAAAATGATTAAAGAGTGTGAAAATAGAGTCCAATTAAGTAATTTAGAGGTTCACACTGTAAAGTGGCTATTTTTTAATAGTGATTTGTTTTGTGGATACAGTAATTTAAATAATGAAGTTACTGATGATGTTAAAGATAAATTTAATAAAATGATAGATTTATATATTAATGAAAAAATGCCGCCACAATATATTTTAAATAAGGTCTTTTTCTTTAATTATCCTTTTTATGTAGATGAGGGTTGCTTTATTCCTCGACCAGAAACAGAGCAATTAGTTGAAGAAACAATATATCGAATTGATGATATGTTTAATAATAAGCCTATAAAAATAGCTGATGTGTGTTGTGGCTCTGGAGCAATTGGTATTACCTTAAAAAAGGAAATTGAAAATTGTGATGTTACCTTATGTGAGCTATCAAGCGAAGCTATAAATATTGCTAAAAAAAATGCTAAAGCGTTAAATGCAAATGTAAGCATACTACAGGGTGATTTCATTAATCCACTTTTAGAAAACAATTTAAAGTTTGATGTTTTACTATGTAATCCACCATATATAAAAAATGATGAGATTCTTGATGAAATGGTTGTAGGCCATGAACCAAATATGGCTCTTTTTGGAGGAGTAGATGGCTTAGACTTTTATAGAAGAATATGTACAAAATTTGATGTTTTATTAAATGAGAACGGCTTTATGGGCTTTGAATTTGGCTATGATCAAAAAGAAAAGTTAGAAGAACTTGTAAAAAGTAGTTTTCCAACATTAAAATATGAATTTTTAAAGGATTATAATAATCTTTATAGAATGCTATTTATTTATAAAAATTAAAAATTTCTTTTTCCCTTTTCATTCCTATTTTGTATAACTTGATCCTGAGCTGCCTTTGAAAGCATAAACTGACCAACTGCTTCTAAAAAATTTCCTAATGAGTTTACCTCATCAATTGAAAGATTTTGACTAATTACAAAGCCAACAATAGCGGAAATAATAGCAAATTCATTCCCCGTAAATGAAAAAAGGTAGTCAGAGAGACTTTTATAATCATTATTCATGAATTGATTCATTGAGTCATTCATATAAATCTTCCTTTTTTTAAAATATGTGGTATAATAATAAACGGGTGTATGAAAATGGAAACAAAAAAATTTTATGAATTAAGTGAAGATGAAAGAATTGCAAAAGAAAAAGTAGTTTTAAAAAAGACAAAAAAGGTTGCAAAAAAAATTATTATTGCCATCTTTTGTGTTGTTTTATGTTTGTTTATGGTATTTACTTTAATTGCTAGTATATTCTTAAGTAAATCAGATAATGAAAATAGTAGTGCTCATACACATGCAATAGTTTTAAATATTAATAATTAGTAGCTTATGCTACTTTTTTATTATTTTGTCAATTAATCCATATTCTAATGCTTCATTAGCATCCATAAAGTAATCTCTTTCTGTATCACTTTTAATTTTATTATAGCTTTGATTTGTGTTGATAGCTAAAATGTGATTTAGCCTTTCCTTTAGTTTTACTATTCTTTTGCTTGCAATTTCTATATCACTTGCCACGCCATTTGCACCACCACTTGGCTGATGAATCATTATTTCTGAATTTTCAAGAGCAAAGCGTTTGCCTTTTTTTCCACCTGCTAATAAAAAAGCTCCCATTGATGCACATAGACCGACACATATTGTTGCAACATCGCATTTGATATATTGCATTGTATCATAAATTGCCATACCACTTGTAATTTGTCCACCAACGCTATTTATATAAAGTTGGATATCCTTAGTTGAATCTTTACTTGAAAGATATAATAACTGAGCAATTACATTACTAGCGCATATATCATCAATTTCGCCAGTTAGCATAATAATTCTATCTTTTAATAATAATGAATAAACATCATAGTGTCTTTCGCCATCGTTACTTGTTTCAATAATAGTTGGTATATAGTTCATAAATAGCCTCCTAAAGTAAAGTATGCCCAGTTTTTATTTTTTATTCTTTGAAAAGCCTTTTGAATAGGTTTCCTATATTATTTATATAAATCTTTTATTGAAAATAAAAGAAGGATTAGCCTGTAAAATAAATAATAATAATCCTCAAAATGGAAAACATACAAAAGAAGAGAAAAAAAATTTAAAAAAAAGTAGTTGCATGTTAAAGCCTTCTAACTTATAATAAAGGTGTATGCGGATTTATTATAAACGCAAAAGGAGATATTATAAAATGAGTAAAATGACAATTACAGATCTTAGTAATTTAGAAGGAAAAGTTGTCTTTGTTCGTGTTGACTTTAACGTACCATTAAAGAATGGTGAAATTAGCGATGACAATAGAATAGTTGCAGCTTTACCTACTATTAACTATTTAAAGAAGCAAGGAGCAAGAGTTGTATTATTTTCACATTTAGGAAAAGTTGACCATAAGGATAGTGAAAAATGTGCAGCAGATAAAGCAAAGAACGATATGAAATTTGTTGCTCCTCGTTTAGCAGCATTATTAAATGAAGAAATTGTTTACGTTGATGAAACTCGTGGTGAAAAATTATCAAATGCAGTAAAAAATTTAAAGGATGGTCAAGTTTTGTTGATGCAAAATACAAGATATGAAAAGGGCGAAAGCAAAAACGATCCTGAATTATCAGCATATTGGGCATCACTTGCAGATGCATTTGTAATGGATGCATTTGGAAGTGCTCATCGTGCTCATGCTTCAACATATGGGGTGCCTGAAATTTTAAATAAAGAAGGAAAACCAACAGCTTTAGGATTTTTAATGCAAAAAGAAGTTGAAGGCTTAAATAGATGTGTTGATATTACTGATGATAATAGACCATTTGTAGCAATTTTAGGTGGCGCAAAGGTTTCTGATAAAATTTTAGTTGTTGAAAAGCTAATTGAAAAGGCTGATAAGGTTATTATTGGTGGCGCAATTACTTGTACATTCTTAAAGGCTTTAGGATATCCAGTTGGAAATTCACGTTATGAAGCAGATCAACTTGACTTTGCTTTAAAATGTGTTGAAGAAGCAAAGGCAAAGAATAAATTAGTTTTACCAATTGACCATGTTATCGCAAATGATTTTGCAATGCCAATTGATGTAAGAGTTACTGATGGCGTTGTAATTCCAGATGGCTTTGAAAGATTAGATATTGGCCCTAGAACTAGAGAATATTATGCAAAAATTCTAGCAAATGCTAAAACAGTATTCTGGAATGGACCAATGGGCGTATTTGAAAATCCATTATTTGCTGATGGTACAATTTCAATTTGTGAAACTTTAACTAAGCTTACTAAGGAAAAAGGTACATTCACTGTAATTGGTGGTGGCGATTCTGCAGCTGCTGCAGCTCAATTTGGCTATAAAGAAGGCTTCTCACATGTTTCAACTGGTGGTGGTGCTTCTCTTGAATTAATTCAAAATGATGGCCACTTACCTGGAATTGATGTAATTGCTGATAAATAAGAAGGTATTAGCCTATGAGAAAAAAAGTTATTATTGGTAACTGGAAAATGAATCATACTAGAAGCGATGCTAAAGAATTCGTTTTAGGTATGAATGATGAAGTTAAAATTGCAAGACAACATAACATATTAGTTGGTATTGCCCCTACTTATATGTCTCTTGATGTCGTTTCTAAAAGCAAGAAAAATAGAATGATTTTAGCTGCTCAAAATGTTAACGAGCATGTAAGCGGCGCTTTCACTGGAGAAGTTTCTATTAATATGCTAAGAGAGGTAAAGGGCTTAACACATGTAATTATTGGCCATTCTGAAAGAAGACAATATTACGCTGAAACTAGTAAATCTTGCAATGCTAAAATGTATGCCCTTGAAAATAGTGGCTTGATTCCAATTTATTGTGTTGGTGAGTCTTTAAAACAATTTGAAAACAATCAAACAAAAGCAGTTGTAAAAAGACAAATTACTCAAGGCTTAAGAGGACTAAATGCTAAATTTGTTTCAAAAATGATTATTGCATATGAACCAGTGTGGTCAATCGGAACTGGAAAGAATGCTAGTAAGGAAATTGCTCAAGATGTTTGTCATTTTATAAGAGAGCAAATTGCTAAATTATATGGTAAGGAAGTTGCTAATAAAGTGATTATTCAATATGGTGGTTCAGTTAAACCAAACAATGTTAAGGAGTATTTAACTCAACCTGATATTGATGGAGCTTTAGTTGGTGGTGCTTCTTTAAAAGCTGAATCATTTATTGAATTGATTAGAAATTTATATTAAATAATTCTATTAAAGGCGAGATATTAGTCTCGCTTTTTTTTAAAATTATTAATATAATACTTATAAAATCTATTATTAATTATTATATAATATAGGAAATAAATTGCTTATATAGTTGCTAATACAATATAAACCTTCTTATTGGCTGGAGGAATGTATTTATACTTTATATTAGACTATTTTTGACATATTTAAAAAAAGTTTAAAATTTAAAGGAAAATTTTCAAAAAAATTTTCCTTTCTTATTTACTAAATTTTGTTTTCTTTACAACGTTATTCAAATAAGATATAATAATGTTGCAAATAAAAATTATGACATTTTTAGACAAAATCTACTAATTCAATAATTTTTATTACAATTTTCACAAAATTTTAAAACTTATGGTAAAAATAAAAATGAAAATTGTATAATATATATGAGGAGAAGTTTAGCGTATGATGGAAATCAAGTTGTATGACAGTAAAAGCAAAAAAATTGAAGTGTTAAAACCAACACAAGAAGGAAAAGTTTCAATTTACTGTTGTGGACCTACAGTATACAACCATGCTCATATAGGCAATGTAAGGCCAATGGTAGTTTTCGATAATTTAAGAAGACTTTTAAAAGCAGTTGGCTATGACGTATTATTTGTTTCAAATTATACAGATGTTGATGATAAAATTATTAATGAAGCAATTAAAGAGTCATGCAGTGAAAGTGAAATTACTACAAAATATATTGCTGCATATGAAAACTTAAGACTTTCTATGAACGCACCTCTTCCAGATATTACTCCAAGGGTTACTCAATACATGGACAAGATTATTGACTTTATTAATAAGCTTGTTTTAAATGGCTCAGCCTATGTTATTGATGGAGATGTTTATTTTAAAGTATCAAGTGTACCAACATATGGTTGCATCTCTAATAGAAACATCCAAGATTTATTAGTAGGAGCTAGAATTGAAGAAAATGCCAAAAAGGAAAATCCACTTGATTTTTGCTTATGGAAGGAAACTAAAGTAGGAATTAATTGGGATTCACCATGGTCAAAGGGCAGACCAGGCTGGCATACAGAATGTGTTGCAATGATTAATGATATCTTTGCTAATACGCATGTTGACATTCATGGCGGCGGAATGGATTTGAAGTTCCCTCATCACGAAAATGAGGAAGCTCAAGCATATGCATATTGTTCACATTCACTTGCTTCAATTTGGATGCACAATGGTATGTTAAATATAAACAACGAGAAAATGTCTAAATCCTTAAATAATTTTATTTTAGGCAAGGATCTTGTTGAAAAATATGGTGGACAGGTGGTTAGATGGGTTATGAATTCAACTCATTATCGTGCACCTATAAACTTTACTGATGAAGTATTTACTACTGCTATTAGTGAATTAAATAAGATTTATACTTCATTAAAGCAAGCTTCTTTAAAACTTGATTTAATTAATGGCTTTAATAGTGAAATGGATAGTAGCTACATTAACAAGTATTTAAGTTGCTTAGCAAACGATTTAAATATTTCAGATGGGCTAACAGTACTTTATGATGTTATTAAAGAACTAAATTCTTCAATTCGTGTTCGCGAAATTGATGCAAAAAGAGTATCAGCATTATTTAATAGCGCTAATTATATGCTAGATTTAATCGGTATAAATAAGTATACAAAGCGTTTAAGTGATGAAGAAAAATCTTTGTATTATAGTTGGAATGAAGCAAAAAGCAATAAGGATTTTGCTAAAGCTGATGCTTTACGTCAAGAATTGATTAGTAAAGGAATTTTATAATTATGGAGTATGTTTTTGGTAAAAACACAGTTGACTCATATATTGATAGTAAAAGCGTTGTTGAAGTATATATTCTAAAAAGCTTTTCAGATGAAAAAATTTTAAGTAAAATTAAACATGCTAATATTAAAGTCTCGATAAAGGATTTATCATTTTTTGATAAAGTAGCCAATGGTGGAAAGCATCAAGGAATTATTGCTGTAATAAAAGAAATAAAAAGCTTTCAATTACAAGATATTTTAAATGATGCAAATAAAAAGGAATCATCTTTAATAGTTATTTTAGATGGTATTGAGGATCCCCACAATTTTGGTGCAATAATACGTACGTGCGAGGCATTTTCAGTAGATGGTATTATAGCATCTAAGCACAATTCATGTCCGTTGAATGCTACAGTTGCTAAAGTGTCAACAGGCGCAATTGCTAATGTTAAAATTGCAAAAGTTGCCAATTTAACTCAATGCATTAATGAACTAAAAAAAAGTGGATATTGGATATATGCTGCTGAAGCGTATAATAGCTTAGATTATAATACATTAACCTATGCAAGTAAAACAGCATTAATTGTTGGATCAGAAGGCTTTGGAATATCAAGGCTTGTAAAGGAGCAGGCAGATTTTAACATTAAAATTCCTATGAGTGGAAAGGTAAATTCTTTAAATGTTTCAGTAGCAACAGGTATTTTGGTATCACGTATAAAAAATAAATAAAATAATATGAAAAAAATAAAATAAAATGAGGAGCGCTTTTGAAAACAAAAATTTGCAATTTAATTATTGAAGAAGTAAAAGAATGTGTTAATAAATATCTCATTGATTATGATAGGTTTATTATTAAAGTTGCAGGGAGTGTAAAACATAAATGCCCTCGCTTGGAATTTGAAGATATTAAGCAGCAGCTAATTTTGTCTTTACTTACAAATCTTAGTACATTTGATATTTCAAAAATTGATACTAGTTCAACTTATTTCTCACAAATTATACTTAATTCTGCTAATAATATAGTAAGGAGATATTGGCAATTAAAAAATAAAGCAAATATTGAATGCTTATCATTAGATAGTAATATAAGAGAAAGAATTGATGAAGGACAGCTTAGTGGCGTAGTTTCTGAAAGCTATTCTGATTCGCTATATCCTGATAATTATTATTCACATAAAGAATTATTAGATATTTTAAAAAAGGTTTATAAAAATTTATCAGTGGTGGAAAAAAGGATTTTTAAATTATATATGAATGGATATAGCATAGATAATATAGCAAAAACAATAAAGCGAAGCAAAAAAACTGTTTACAATGCAATTGCTAATATAAAAGAAATGATTAAAGAATATTTATAATACTAATAGAGGCACGAAAGTGCCTTTTGATTTCTAAATATAGGAAAATGTAAAACATTTAAGCAAAATTAATTGACTATTTTAACTTTACATAGTAAAATAACTTAGATGGAGTGTGAAATTATGCGCGAAAAAGTTATTTTGATTTGTAGTGAATGCTTATCACGTAATTATACAGCTTCAAAGAAAAAAGCAGTGTCTACTCAAAGAATGCAAGTAAGTAAGTTTTGCCCAAAATGTGGTAAACATACAATACACAAAGAAAGTAAATAGGAGGAATCTTATTATGAATTTTTTTAAATGGATGTGGAAAGGCTTAAAAACATGCGGTATTGGTATCGCAAACTTTTTTAAAGGCGTAGTTAGAGAAATTAAACGTGTTCGTTGGCCTAATAAAAAAGATATGGCTGAAAATACAGTTACTGTAGTTGTGTTTTCTGCATTTTTTGCTTTGTTCTTTAGCGCTTGCTACACAATTGGCCACGCAGTATTAACTGCTTTAGGCTATTTTGATTAATTGAGGTATAATTATGGATATTTTAGAAAAAAACTGGTATGTTGTTAATACTTATGCTAGCCATGAGAATAAAGTAAAGGATAATATATTAAGACGTATTGAATCAATGAATATGCAAGATTACATCTTTAGAGTAATTGTTGCAGAATATGAAGAGCCAATAAAAAAAGATGGAGTGCTTACTGGAAAATTTAAAGTAAAAAATATGTATCCAGGATATATATTTATTGAAATGATTATGACTGATGAAGCATGGTACGTAGTACGTAATACTCCTGGTGTAACTGGATTTATTGGATCATCAGGAAAAGGAACTAAACCATTTCCTGTATCAGAAAGTGAAATTGATACTGTATTAAAGCGTGTTGGCCTTGGAGAAAATAGTTCTACAATTGATTATAAGGTTGGAGATACAATTAGAATTTTAAATGGTCCATTTGCTGAGCAAATTAGCGTTATTGAGGCTATTGATGCTGAAAAGAAGTTAGTTACAATTAAAACAGTTATTTTTGGTAGAGAGCAAGAACTTCAAGTGTCTGTTAACGATATTGAAAAATATTAAACCCAATAGGGTTTTTTATTTTCGTTAATTGAAAAAGTAAATTCCGCCAAAAAAGGCAAAAAAAGCAAAAAAAATAAATGAGAAATTAAAATCCG
>CAKPZU010000049.1 GCA_934215405.1 uncultured Bacilli bacterium
TTCATATTCAGTGTAGTTTTCTACTACATCCTCTAAAATATACATATCTAGCTTTTTCTTTTCAAATAGTAAAGCTATCGACTCAGGGAGCTTTCCTGTTTCATCAACTAATTCTTCCTTTAATGATTGTAGCTCTAAAAGTGAATGCACCTTATCAATACGCTTATATAAATCAATTTTTTCATAATCGTTGTTAAAGTATGCTTGCGGAATATAAGCGTCAACATTTAGCATAGTATTTGTAGTTAACTTTTTTTCTTCCACTACTTCCTTATTTTCCTTTTGTAGTTTTTTAGTTACAATCGCTTTGTTTAACATTTCAATAAACATATCAATACCGACAGATTCAATAAAACCTGATTGCTCAGCTCCTAAAATATCTCCTGCACCTCTAGTAATTAAATCGCGCATAGCAATTTTATAGCCAGAGCCTAAGGATGTAAATTCTTTTATTGTTTGCAATCTTTTTTTTGCAACCTCTGTTAATTCCTTATTAGGATTATACATTAAATAAGCGTATGCAAGCTTATTTGATCTACCAACACGGCCTTTAATTTGATAAAGCTGTGATAAGCCAAAGCAATCAGCATTATCAACAATAATTGTATTAACATTTTCAATATCAATACCATTTTCAATAATTGTTGTACAAAGTAAAATATTATATTCCTTATTTATAAATTTTTGCATTACATCTTCAGTTTGTTCACTACTCATTTTCCCATGAGCTATAGCAATTTTAGCATTTTTTACTAAAGATTTTAAATTATATGCAATATTTGGTAGCCTTTCAATATTATTGTTTAAGTAATAAACCTGTCCACCACGAGCAAGTTCTCTTTCAATAATATCCTTAATAGCATGATTTTCTTTTCTTATAACATAGGTTTGCACTGGCATTCTATTATCAATTGGTGTATTAATTGAAGACATTCCTCTTACACCAGTTAAGGCCATTTGTAAAGTACGAGGAATTGGAGTTGCTGATAGCGTTAAAACATCAACATTTTGCTTCATTTCTTTAATTTTTTCTTTATGCTCGACACCAAATTTATGCTCCTCATCAATAATTAATAGCCCTAAATCATGAAAGATAATATCTTTGCTTAATAATCTATGGGTGCCTATAATAAGATCAATATTACCATCCTGTAGGTCCTTTAATATTCTAGTTTCATCTTTAGCTGATACTTGCCTTGAAAGTAAAGCAATTCTAACACCAAAGTTTTTAAATCTATCAAGTGCTGTTACATAATGCTGCCTTGCAAGTAAAGTAGTTGGTGTTAGCATTGCTACTTGCTTACCACTATTAATAGCTTTAAAGGCTGCCCTAAAGGCAATCTCTGTTTTACCAAAGCCCACATCACCTATTAATAATCTATCCATGATGTAGTTTGATTCCATATCATTTTTAATTTCCTTTAAAACATTTTTTTGATCAAGTGTTAATTCATAAGGAAAGTCATTTTCAAAGGCCTCTTGTAACTCATCGTCCTTTTGAAAGCTAAAGCCCTCATTTTGACTTCTTAAGGTATACAAATTAACTAGCTTTTCAGCAATTTCATTTACTCTTTCATTTATTTTGGCTTTAGTTTTTTCCCATTCCTTTGAGCCAAGCTTATTTATTTTTGGAGCAGCTCCTTCTTTTGAAACATATTTTCTAACTAGCTTAAATTGCTCAAGAGGTAAATATAGCTCATCACTATTTTTATATTCAATTTTAATATAATCACGATGAATTCCATTATTTAAAATTGTTTCAATGCCTTTATAAATTCCAATTCCATAATGCTCATGGACTAAATAATCTCCAATTGATAAATCATTAACGCTTTCAATGGTTATAGCATTTTTATAGCGTGAAAACATAGAAATTGTTGATTTGAATCTCTTTTTAAATATTTCATTTTCACCAATTACTAATAGTTTTTCTTTAGTAAAATCAAGGCCAATATTTAAATCTTTTTTTGAAAGATTTATACCTTCCTTTAATGGTGTGCCATCATCAATTTCATAAAAATTAACATCCTTTTGTAAGAAATAATCCTTCAATGTATTGTAATGAATTGTAGATTCAAGGCCAATATATATTGTATAATGAGATAATATAAACTCCATTAAATCCTTATACAATAAATCAAAATTAAAATCAAATGGTAATATTTTTATGAATGAATAATCATTTGTAGTATTAGCAACATCGGTTGAAACCTTATTTATATTCTTTAAAGAGCCTTTAAAATCCCTAAATGATTCATAAATATGAAGATTTTTTAAGCAATATCCTTCTTCATAATCCTTTAATGACTGATTAGCATATTCCTCTTCAATAAATTGCTCATTAGCTATAATTTTATCTTCATTTACAATAATTACCTGTTTATTATCTATATAATCCTTTAATGTTGAATAGCAATTAAAAAAAGAATAATATTTAAAAATTGCTTCATTAAAATTATAATTTTCAATTTGCTCAATATCTTCATTAATTATCCCTTCAAGCCTTAAATTATTAGCTGATGTTTTAATTAAATCAGCTGCGTAATTTCTTAAATTATCAATTCCTTCATCTAAATTGGTAGATAAAAATTCTGTGGCCGGTATTATTTTAGCCTCATTTATTGTGCTAATAGTTCTTTGACTTGTAGCATCAAAAAATCTAACGCTATCAATAATAGAATCAAAAAATTCAAAACGAAGTGGATTATTATAATTAAGTGAAAAGACATCGACTACTCCTCCACGATAGGAAAACTCACCAGCTTGTGTTACCTTAAAAACATTTTTATAGCCAATTTCAATTAATTCATTAATAAAATCATTTATTTTTATTTCATCATCAACCTTTAAGCTAATAGTTTTTTTGATAAATAAGCTTTTTAAAGGAGCTAGCCTTTTTATAGCCATTGTATGGGTTAAAACAATAATTGGTTCATTTTCAATTAGCTTATTTAAAATATAAATACGTTGAAGTTCCATTTCTGGAGATGTGGCTAAGGATGTATATTTATTTATTTCATCAACAGAATAGGTAAAGATTTTATCCTTTAGCGCATCACTTAATAATGTATACATATTTTGACAAGCCAAAAGATTTTCAAGGACTATAACTAATGGACGAGGTTTTATTGTATATTCATATAATAATAAAAAAGCAAAAGATTCATCGTTTTCACAATGAATTACTCTTTTATCATCAAAAATATTATTAAATTCCTTAAATTTACTTAAATAATTAATTATTGCCTTCATGTTGCTCTTTTTTAAAATTATATCTATTCATAGCTAAATTAAAATCATTTTTAATAAATAACTCACAGGCTTTAATAGCATTATCAAATGATTCATTTAGCTTAGTTATTTCTTCCTTATTAAATTTTGATAAAACAAAATCAACCATTGAAACATTATTACTTGGGCTTCCTATTCCAATTCTTATTCTTTTAAAATCATTGCTTTGCAATAATAAAGAAATATTTTTCATGCCATTATGAGAGCCAGGGTTTCCTTTTTCTCTTAATCTTAAGGCAGAAAATGGAATGTCCTTATCATCATAAACCACTAAAATATCACTTAAAGGAATATTATAATATGAAACAATTTCCTTAATAGCTTCTCCAGATAAATTCATATATGTTAAGGGCTTAAATAAAATAATTGTTTCATTATTTTCTAAAAAAGAAACATATTCTCCTTTAAATTTTTGTTTAAATGATGTTAGATTTTTACTTTTAGCATACCTATCTATAAACATAAAGCCTATATTATGCCTTGTATTTTCATATTTAGTTCCATAATTTCCTAAGCCAACAATTAATTTCATTTCCATCACCTAGATTATTATATCACAAAAAGAAAAAAACTCTTTATTTTTTTAAAGAGTTTAATCGTTTTTATCTTCTTTATAAGATACCCATTCAAGGTATAGTAATAATAATACTAAGTGATTGCCAGTTTTACTTTCCTTAATAGAAATAAAATCCTCACCAATGGATGTTAAAACACCTTCATATTCTACATCTCGCCATTTAATTGAGTCAGGATATGAAAAATAATATTTTGCTTCAACTCCTCTTAGCTTTGAAAGAACAGCATTAACAAATGATAGCTCCTTATCCTTAGTATCAATAATATTTGATGCTCTATGACTCATCATATTATTTGCTGTTGGATAAGGGGGCACAGTTTGATTATTAAATTGTGAATTAAATTGATTGTAGTCCATATTTATCTCCTCAAGAAAACATATGCACTACTTTTAATTATTATGCTTCTTCTTGTTCTTCTTTTTTAGTATAACTTAAATGCATTGTTTTAAATTTGTGATTAATCTTAACAATTAAAGGTAATAAAGCACAAACAATTACTAAATCTAAAGCAGCTGATGGGAAGACATATGGAGCATTATAAACTACAGCTTCTTTTAATGACTTCATTCCAAATATAATCATTGAATCAATTGTAGCAAACATACAACGTAAAATACTCCAAACAGCTATTGATAAAACAGTAAATACATATGGCATAATCTTATTGCTTTCAAAAGTATTATTAATATTTCTTGCAAATAATCCTAAAATACCTACACAGCCAAATGCTAATAAATAATCAAGTGGATAGCATGCAAATATAGAACCATCAAGTAAGCAGGTAATTAAACCATAAACTACCCCACCAGCTATAAAGCCTTTAATTGGTCCATGCCTTAAAGCAATTATAAACAATGGTGCTACTGATATGTTTAATGATCCTCCAGTTGCTCCAATTGGGATTTTTACAAATTGATCCAACACAATTGCTATAGCACAAAAAAGTGCTATCTCTACAAAATCTCTTAAATACAATACTCCAACTTTTTTCATTTTCTTTTCCTCCTATAAAAAAATCCTTTTTGATCTACATACCAAAAAGGATTAATTACCATTATTATTTCCTTCCGCTAGCATTACCTAGATCAAGTTATTGGTCAACCCTAGTCTCAAGGGTTATCTCAGCCAAGTTCACTTAGCACCCATTATTTTTATTTAGTTTTTTTCTTTTATAAATCTAACACGTTTTTTAATAATCTTTGTTAAAATAAATTCTTTAAAGTCTTTTAATGATGAGCCTTCTATAAATGTCTCTTTTGGCAAAATAATAACAGTTTGTCTATCAAGATAGAACAAAAATAAACCCTTTGTTTCATTAACTCTCATAAAATTAACATAATTTAATTTGAAAATTCTTTCTTCTTCATCGCTTTGAGAATTGTTTCCATTTTCAACTGAAGCCTCTTCATTTTTAACTTCATTAGTTTCTTTTATTTCATCAACAAGCTTTTCTGTTAAATTTTCATAAACCACTTCATCATCATTGAATGTAACAGTTAAGTGTGTGTTTTCAATTTCTTTTTGTCTTGCTCTTAATTGCTTTTTTATCATAGGGAATGTAATAAAATTCATAAGTGGGAATAAAATACCCATAATTATTGCAAATATTGGTAATAATATTCCATTTGTATTTTCTGTTGTATCAACAAACCAATAGATAGCTATTCCAAAAAATACAAGGCTTAAAATCATATCACGATAGAACCTTTGTTTAATTATTAAGAACTTATAGTATTCATAGTAATTTTTAAGATTATATCTTACATCAAATTTATACATTTTCTATTTTCCCTCCAATACTTCTTTGTTATTATACCATAGAACTTTTATAAATAAAGAATTATTTTAAACTTTCATACAATTCTTTATATTTTAAAGCGCTACTAGTCCAAGAAAAATCACATGCAAAGCCATTTCTTATTATAGTATCCCACATTTCCTTTTGCTTATAAATTTTTATAGCATAAATAATTGTATTATATAAGTCATTACTATTATATTCCTTAAATGAAAAACCATTTCCTTCATTTGTATATTCATTAAACGGAATTATTGAATCCTTTAAGCCACCGCATTCTCTAACAAGAGGGATTGTTCCATATTGTAAAGCTATCATTTGGGTTAAGCCACATGGTTCAAATAAACTTGGAACTAATAATAAATCACAAGCAGCATATAGCTTATGAGCTATTTCGTTATCAAACTTTATTAAAGCCGCAAATTTATCCTTATGATTATAAGAAATATTTTTAAAGGCTTCTTCAATATTTTTAGCTCCAGTACCTAAAACAACAATCTTTATTTTATTATTTAATAATTCTTCCATTATAGGAAGAAGTAAATCAAGTCCCTTTTGGGAAACTAAACGAGAGATAACACCAATTAAAATAGTATCATCGGCTTCAGCCTCATTAAAGCCTAAATCCTTAAACAAGCATTTTTTGTTGATTAGCTTTCCTAAAGCATAATTATCTTTGCTATATTTATGATAAATAAGCTTATCCTTATTTGGATCATATATTTTTTCATTTATACCATTTAAAATTCCTTTTAGCTTATTGGCTTCATGGTTTAATAAATCCTGTAAGCCCTCTCCATATGATTGTGATAATATTTCATGGGCATAGGATATTGAAACGGTAGTTACTACATCAGCATAAATAATGCCAAGGGCCATATAATTAATTGTATTAGTATTATCATATTTACTTCTATTTAAAGGTAATAAATCTAACACATCAAATTTATTAAATTTTCCTTGATAAGCTAAATTATGAATTGTATAAACACATTTTGTATTTTTAAAGAAATCATCATAATGATAATAATCATGAAGTAAGGCAGCCATTACTCCAGTATGCCAATCATGGATATGAATGATATCTGGTTTGAATTTTATATATTTTAATACCTCAAAGGCTGCAAGTGATAAAAATGAAAACTTTTCAAGGTCCATTTCATCATAAATTACTCCCCTATCAAAATAAAATTCATTATCTAAGAAATAATAGGTTACATATTGTCTCTTTAAGGTGAAAACTCCACAATATTGATGACGCCAGCCTAAATCCACATAAATATAACCTAAATATTTCATCATATCTTTATATTTTTGACTTATAATTCCATATAGTGGCATTATTACAATAGAGTTACAATGTACCTTATTTAAGGCTTGAGGAAGTGAGCCAACAACATCGCCAAGTCCGCCTGTTTTAGCAAATGGATCAACCTCAGCACTAACCATTGCTATTTTAGTTTTCAATACTCTTTTATTTTTTTCCTTTTTCATATTAAATTAACCTACCTTTTCCAACAGCAATAGGGAAAGAGTCAGTTCCAACTAATTCTTTGTTATCTCTTACAATAACTCTTTTATCTAAAATAACATTTTCAAGGCGAATATCCTCACCAATATCACTTTGCTGCATAATTATTGAATTTTTAATTGTTGTATTTTTTCTTACAATAACATTTCTAAAAATTATTGAATTTTCAATAGTACCATTAATAATACAACCATCTGCTACAAAACTATTTTTAACATTTGCTGATTCTAAATACTTAGTTGGTGTTGAATCCTTATCCTTTGTATAAATTGGATGCTTACTATTAAATATTTCATCTCTAACATTTTTATTTAAAACATCCATATTAGCATTATAATAATCCTTTAAGGTTGCTACCTTTTTAGCATAGCATGCAAATGGATAGCCAATTATTTTTAACTTTCCAATATTTCTTACAATTAAATTAGTTAAATAGCCCTTTTTACCTCTAACCTTTGATTGCTCAATGATATTAATTAAAACCTGTTTATTAACTAAAATATAGCCTAAATATCTTTTATTAGAATTTCCGATATTTTCACCAGTATCAATTCCTGTAACATTTTCTTTATTATCAACATATATATATGATTCTGCAGCCTCTGATTCTTCATTAATTGTTTGATAAGCAATTGAAATATCAGCATTTTTGCTAACATGATTATCGAAAAAATTATTAAATGTTTCATTAATTATTATATTTGATTCAGCAAGTAAAACATAATCTTGTGTTGAACGCTTTAAAAAATCAAGAACTCCATATAAAATATCTATTCTGCTATCAGAGCCTGTTGAGCTTAAATTAGAAAATGGAGGGAATAATGTTAAGCCATATCTTTTACGAGCTAAATTCCATTGCTTACCACTTCCTAAATGACCCATTAAGGAATGATAATTATTTTGAGTAACCACAGCTACATTTATCATGCCGCTATTAACCATGTTTGATAAAACAAAGTCAACTATTCTATATCTTCCATAAACAGGAAGAGCAGCAAGTGGACGAATACTTGTTAATTCATCAAGTTTTGCATAATGTGAATCAGCAAAAACAACGCCTATAACCTTATTCATCTTACTTTTCCTCCTTTATGTCATTAACAATCATTGATAGCTTACCAATATTGACATTTTCACCAATTGTTATATTACAGCCAACAAGCGATAAATCATTTGTACATATTTTCTTATTCACATATTGTGGTGTTACAACACCTTCCTTATTAATACTAGCATTATTTTTTATCTTACTATCATCACCAATAATAGCATTATGAATATAAACATTATCACCAATTTCAACATTATTCATAACAATACTATCACTAATTATTGTATTTTTTCCAACCTTAACATTATGGAATAATACTGAATGATTTACTGTTCCTTCAATTTCACACCCTTCAGTTACGATTGAATTATTAACCTTAGCAAGAGATGAAATATATTGAGGACGACTAGCCGTATTTCTAGCCATTATTGGCCATGATGGATCAAGGATATCTAAATCACAATCAGGATCAAGTAAATCCATATTAGCCTCCCATAATGAGGAAATAGTTCCTACATCCTTCCAATATCCCTTAAAGCCATAAATAAATAAGCGAAGATCCTTTTTAAGCATATTTGGAATAATATCTTTTCCAAAATCATTTGATGATTCTAAATTATTTTCATCCTCAATTAATTCTTTCTTTAAAACATCCCATTTAAAAATATAAATTCCCATAGATGCTTGGTTGCTTTTTGGAACCTTTGGCTTTTCATTAAATTCAATAATTCTACCATCCTTATTAGCAGTCAAAATACCAAATCTTGAGGCTTCCTCAAGTGGTACAGTAATTGTAGCAATACTACAATCAGCATCATTAGCAATATGCTTTTCAAGCATTAAGGAATAATCCATTTTATAAATATGATCGCCTGATAAAATTAAAACATATTCAGGATCAAATCTTGAAATAAAATTAATATTTTGATAAATAGCATTAGCAGTGCCCTTGTACCATTCACCTTTTTCAGCACTCATATATGGAGGTAAAATATAAACTCCTCCATCTACAACGTCTAAATCCCAAGGTTGTCCATTTCCAACATAGGTATTTAAATCAAGAGGTTGATATTGAGTTAATAAACCAACGGTATTAATACCAGAATTGGCACAATTTGATAAAGCAAAATCAATTATTTTATATTTTGCACCAAATGATACGGCAGGCTTTGCAACATTTAATGTTAAAGCTCCAAGTCTACTTCCTTGTCCTCCAGCTAAAATCATTGCAACAATTTTTTTCTTAATCATATTAGTTTTTATTCCTTTCCATATAATCTTCTATATCTTTAATTTCTTTAATTATTTTCTTTGATAAATTAATAGCATGATTTTCTTTAATTAGTAAATCATCCTCAATTCTAATTCCAATTCCATATTCTTTAAAATAAAGGCCTGGCTCATTAGAAATTATTGCATTTACAGGTAATGGTGTATCCTTTATAAATGGATCATGCGTATCAAGGCCAATACTATGTGATACACTATGGAAATAATGTTTTGATATTTCCTCTTTATTTTTAATTAATGAAGCCTTTAAGCATTCTGTTGCTAATATATCTTTACATATTTCTTGAAGCTGTCTAATAGTCATATTAGCCTTAGCAATTTTACAAATTTGCTTATTTGCTTTTAAAACTATTGAATATATTTTCTTTTGTAGCTCACTAAATTTACCATTTATTGGAAATGTTCTTGATATGTCAGCACAATAATTATTATATTTACATCCTAAATCAAAAAGAATTAAATCATTATCCTTTATTAAAGAATTATTATTACTATAATGTAATGTAGTAGCATTAATTCCACTAGCAGCTATAGTTTTAAAAGATACTGGATTGTTTCCTTCATCTTTTATTGTATAATCAAAAAATGCTTCAAGCTGATATTCATAAATATTAGGTTTAGCATTTCTCATTAATGCTAATATTCCATCATTAGTAATATCAATAGCTTTTTTAAAGGCTTTAATTTCACATGGTTTTTTAACCATTCTTAGCCTTACTATATTTTCATAAACATTTTTTATATTAAATGCTTTTTTAGCTTTTTCCTTTAATGTTAAAGCAAATGAATTATAATTGATATTATCTTTTTCTTCTAAATCTAAATACATAACCTTATAATCTTTTAACAATTTAATATCATCTTCAAATTCATCTAAATAAGAAATGTTTTCTGGAAAAATTCCAGAAATTTTACTTGCTTCTTTTATAGTTAATCTATGACCAATCCATTTTTCATACATTTCATCATATTCGCTTATATATAGTTGTTCAAAATAGCTATCATTGTCTTTTATAATTAATAGATGAACCTCGGTTTGATTAATACCTGTTAAATAATAAAAATTATTATTTACTTGAAATTCATAATCTTCATCTGCGCTTCTATTAATACTATAGCCACTTGATAGTACTATAATTGCTTTTGTTTCAGTAATGCTTCTAACTAAATCTTCTCTATTTTTGATATAAAATGCTTTGTTCATATAAAGTTTTTCTCCTATTTATTATTATAAATAAAAATCTATCTTAAATAAAGTAAATGTGATATAATTTTTTTAAATTTTTATAAGGAAAGGGAAAAATATGACAAAAGTATGCATTGAATTATTAAATGGAAAAAAGATGATTGTTGAATTATATGAAGATATAGCACCTATTACTGTAGAAAACTTTTTAAAGCTTGTTGATGAGGATTTCTATAAGGGTATTGTTTTTCATAGAGTAATTAAAGATTTTATGTGTCAAGGTGGTGGCTATTATATAAAGGATAACAAATATATAGATACTAAAGAAGCTCCAAGCATTGTTGGTGAATTTGAAAGTAATGGCTATAAAAATGATTTAAAGCATGAGCTTGGAGTTATTTCAATGGCTAGAACAAATAATGTCAATTCAGCCTCATCACAATTCTTTTTATGTGTAGATAATTGCTCTCATTTAGACAAGCAATATGCTGGATTTGGAAAAATTGTAGATGAAGAATCATTAAATGTCTTAAAGGAATTAAATTCTTATCCAACAGGAATGATTGATTATTCACTTACTGATTGGCCAAATACTGATGTTAATAACTATACAATTAAATCAATCTATAGAATTTAATATTATAAATTAAACTATGAAAAACTTTAAAAAAATTTCATAGTTTTTTTATTAAGTAAAAAGGATTATGAAAGTCCATTTTTTTTAGAATTTTCCATAGAAATTCACTTAGTTAACAGTTTTTCCTTTCTTGAATGTTTTGCTAAAAATTTAATTAGTCTACATTAATCTCTTTTCATAATGACAATAAATATGCATTATATAAAAATTAATACTTTAGTTCTTATAATCATTCATAATTTTATTGATTCTTAAAAAATTAGGAAAAAAAGAAATACTAATAATTTATTCATTAAGTATTCCATTCTTTTACTTATCTAATTAAAGATTTTCTAATTATCATCTCAGCAGTCTCATAAACTGCATAATATGACTTTTCATTAGTAAACATAGTAGCATTACAATCTTGTAATTCTATTTCATTATTTAATAATTTTTGTGATAAAATTTTTAAATTAATTACTAATTCTTTATTTAAAGGATTATATTTACCAATTCTGCTAGTATATTCTTGACCTAAATGGCCTCCATAAAAATTAAATTTAAAGCCAAGTGAATCTAAATAATTTAAAAATCTATCTATTTCTTTTATATATGTTGATAGACATGAGGCTTGTTTAACTTGCATCCAAACACCACATCCAGAGCCAAATTGGTCACCAGTGAAAACATTTTTATTGTTTATATCAAAGAAAATTGTGCTAGCTTTAGTATGGCCTTGATAAATTTTAGCAATAATTTTTCTATCACCTAAATCAAAAGAATGATTATCATTAATGATAATAGCCTTCTTTTTAAGACTTTCATCTTTTATTTCATCTAATTCTTCTTTGGCAACATAAAAATTAGCAAATTCATTTAAATGCCCAATATGATCATAATGAGAATGGGTTAAAGTTACAATTAATTCTTTATTTGTAATTTTTAATATTTCATTTTTCAAAGATAAATTATTTAAATAGCCACAATCAATTACTAAAGCTTTTTTTGTGCCTATAATGACATAGGTTGTACACATATCATCATCATTTATACAATAAGTATCATTATCAAGTTTTGTTATAGTATAATTCATATTAGTCATTAATAAATTCTATTTTTGCTCCTTTTTCTTTTAGATAATCATAAAAATTATAGTTTTTAGAATAAATACAATCAGCATTTCTTATAACAACTGGCGTATTTCCTAATAAGCCTAAATATGTTAAAGCCATTAAGACATATGGATTATTTTGGCAATCAACCTGAGCTTTTTTTAGACTATCTGTAACAATTATGCTTAGGTTTTGATGCTTTAAATTGCATTCAACATTCATCTTTCTTAATGCCTCTTGCATGATTTCATACTCATTTTTAATAATAGGTTTATTTATATCAACACCATTAATAGTACATTTGTTATTGCTTAATATTGCTAAAACCATCATTATTGGTAAGGAATCAATTGATGATAAAGAAAAGTTATAGACATTTGATTCTTTCTTCTTTACAAAGAATTTGAAAAAATATGATGTGAATTTGAAGGAACTTTTACGTAAATACTCAAATAACAAATCGCCATCTTGTGTCGTTACCTGATTATAGTTTGTAACAAGGATTTTATTATCATTTTCTGTTAAAAAATTAGATAATAAAGCTAAATGTGCTAAATAAAACTTGTCAATTTCTGTTTTTATATTACTATGTATATAGG
>CAKPZU010000050.1 GCA_934215405.1 uncultured Bacilli bacterium
GGATTTTAATTTCTCATTTATTTTTTTTGCTTTTTTTGCCTTTTTTGGCGGAATTTACTTTTTCAATTAACGAAAAATTTACAGTTAACTACTTAGTGTATAATTTTTTAGCATAGCTAACTGGCTCTTCCGTAACATCAATCCCTAATTTCTTAAATGTATTCATATCACTATCAGGTAAAATAATTGATGAATGAGCTTGAGTGCCTTTAAGCTTTGTAAGTTGATTTAAGGCAAGCTCTGATAAAGTATTGGTTGTTGCTTGTATTGCTAAAGCAATTAAAACCTCTTCAGCGTGTAAGCGAGGATTGTGATTGCTTAAATCATGAACTTTTAATTTTTGAATTGGTTCAATAACATTTGGAGAAATTAAAGTTAAGGAATCATCAATCTTGGCTAAAGCTTTTAAAGAGTTTAATAATAAAGCAGCTGGAGCTCCAAATAATAAAGAACGCTTTCCAGTAATAATCTTTCCATTATTTAATTCAAGAGCCATGCAAGGGACATTTTCCTTATCCTTTTTCTTTAAGCATGCATTAACACATTTTCTATCGTTAACACTAACGCCAATTTGATTCATTAGCATTTCTTCCTTTAAAACACAATCATCATTAAATTTCCCTAAAAAATTATTTTTTAAAACCTGATAATAACGTCTAATAATTTCATCCTTACTAGCCTTAATTGCTACTTCATCATTTTTAATAGCAAAGCCTATCATATTAACTCCCATATCAGTTGGTGAATAATATGGGCTTTCGCCATATATTTTTTCAAAAATAGCTTTTAAAAGTGGAAACACTTCAACGTCTCGATTATAATTAACAGTCATTACTCCATATTTTTCTAAATGGAATGGATCAATCATATTAACATCATTTAAATCAACTGTTGCAGCTTCATATGCTAAATTAACAGGATGCTTAAGAGGTAAATTCCAAACTGGAAATGTTTCATATTTAGCATATCCAGCATTAATTCCTCTTTTGTTATCATGATAAAGCTGTGAAAGGCAGGTAGCCATTTTACCACTTCCAGGGCCTGGAGCTGTAATTACAACAAGTGGACGAGTAGTTTCAATATATTCATTTTTACCAAGTCCTTCTTCTGATACGATTAAAGGGATATTTTGTGGATAACCATTTATTTTATAATGCTTATAAACCTTAATGTTATTATTAGTTAATTTGGCAATGAATTCATCAGTTAATGGAGAATCTTTGAAAAATGAAAGAACGACACTACTTACATATAAATCAACTTCATGAAAAGCGTCTATTAATCGTTCAACTTCTGCTCTATAGGTAATACCAATATCATTTCTAACCTTATTAGCATTAATATCTTCAGCATTTACAACAATTACAATTTCAGCCTTATCCTTTAAACCAAGTAGCATTTTAAGTTTACTATCTGGCTTAAAGCCTGGCAATACTCTTGATGCATGGTAATCATCAAATAATTTACCACCAAACTCTAAATATAGCTTATCGCCAAACTTAGAAATTCGTTTATTAATTTCATTTCTTTGTATTTTTAAATAATAATCATTGTCAAATGCAATTCTTTTCATTTTTTTATCCTCCACGAAAAATCTATTTAATTATAACAAATTTCAATTTGCTAAAAAAGAACGAAAAGAAAAAAAAATTTAATCTTTAATAATTTTTAAAAAATTAGTATAATAAAGATATGGAAAAGAAAAAAAATAATATAATTCTTTTAAATAGTATTGGATTAAAAAAAATTATAGATAAGTAAGCAAAATGAAAACGCTTACTTTTTTTCTTTAAGGAGGTATAAAATGTCAAAATCATGTATAGTGTTACAATCAGGTGGTCCAACAAGTGTTATTAATGCATCCTTATATGGCGTGATAAAGGAAGCTAAAAAGCATGTTGAAATAAAAAAATTATATGGTGCTTTAAATGGGATCGATGGTTTATTAAACAATAGAATAATTGATTTATATAAACAAGATGATAAAGAAATTACTAGATTACTATATACTCCAAGTGCTATACTTGGAACTGTTAGACATTTTTTACCGTATGATTTTAATAATAAAACCTATGAATTAATTTATAATCAATTAATAAAATATGATATAGGATATTTTATTTTAATTGGTGGGAATGATTCAATGGATACAATAAATAAGTTATCAGCCTATTTAAAATTAAAGGAATATGATTGTAAATTTATTGGAGTTTGTAAAACTATTGATAATGATTTAGTTTTAACAGATCATACTCCTGGATATGGTAGTGCTATAAAATATATAGCTACAACAATATCAGAAATAAAAGAAGATACTGCATGCTATGAAAATGGTCGTGTGACAATAGTTGAATTAATGGGTAGAGATGCAGGATGGTTAACAGCTGGAAGTAAGCTGGCAAGCGTAAATGGTAATGGACCTGATTTAATTTATTTACCTGAAATTCCTTTTAATGTTGATAGCTTTTTAAATGATGTTGAAAAAATTTATGATAAAAATAAAAAGGTATTGGTAGCTATTAGTGAAGGAATCAAAGATGAAAATAATGAATATATACTAAAAAAATATAAATATTTAAATGATAATGATGTTTTTGGCCACATGCAACTAGGTGGCGCTAGTAATGTTTTAGCTAGTATTGTTCATGAAAAGCTAAATTTACCTGTAAGAAGTGTTGAACTAAATTTACCACAAAGATGTGCTTCACATATTGGCTCATTAACAGATATAAACGAAGCAAAAAATTGTGGCATTCAAGCAATCCGTTTATTGATTAAAAACGAAAGTGGTAAAATGGTTGCTATTAAAAGAGTTAGTGATAATCCATATAAGGTAAAATATGTTGGTGTTAATTTAAATGATGTTGCTAATAAGGTTAAAGAATTTCCAAGTAATTGGATAATTAATGGTAATGATATTAGCAATGAATATATAAAATATGCTATGCCTTTAATTAAAGGAACAATAAAGCTAGAAGAAGAAAATGGCATTGTAAGATATGCTAAATTAAATAAAACAATATTAAAGTAAAAAAATGAAACTAGATAGCTTCATTTTTACTTTTGTATTTCTTTAAGAAGATAAATAATATAATTGAGCCAATTACTAATAAAATTGAAATCCATTGAGCTGGTGATAGGTTAAGTAAAAAAGCACCTCTTTCATCACCTCTTATAAATTCTATTAAAAATCTAAATATTCCATAGGAAACCATATATAAAGGCATTGTATATAAAAAATAGAATTTATAAGCTAAAAGAAATAATATGGCTGCTAAAACAAATAAGAAAATAGCTTCAAATAATTGAGTTGGATAAACCTTATGTGCCAAATCTGGAAATTTAACTCCTAAAAATGAATCAGTTTCCTTACCATAGCAACATCCAGCACTAAAGCAACCAATTCTTCCAAAAGCATGAGCTATAGTAATACAAGCAGGAGCAATTATTAATATAGTCTTTATAAATGATTCACTAGGATATTTTTTACGGACATATCCATAATATATGGCAATAAAAAATATTGCTCCACCAATTAAGCCTCCATAAAATGTCATAGCTCCAAAGGAATTTGTTGAATCCTTATTTAAACTATCAAAGACATATTGAAACAATGTAGCGCTTAATAAACCAACCATTACTGCTAAAACGCCTACAATTTCAATTAAATAAACATAATCACGATTGGTTTTTAATTTTTTGTTATATAGCATGAATAGCAATAAGCAAGCTATTACACCAAGTCCAATCATTATTGAATATGTATCAAATATCCATATTCGTGGTAGCATTTAAATCATCCTTTCTTTTAAAGTATTTATAAATAATAATACCATATATACTAAATATTATAGCAACTAATACGTTAACTATAAAGAATGTTTTATTAATTGCATAATCATATAAGCAATTAACTAAATAATCATTTAAAAAGTTAAATAAAAAGTGAATTAGTATGGGTATTATTAAATTGCTTGAATAGCAATATGCTAATGATAAAACAAGTCCTAAAGCAAATGAGTATAAGCATTGAAGTAAGGTATAGGGAATACTTGCAATTGATGAAATGTTTAGTATATGCACTAAACCAAAAGTAAAAGAAGAATAAAGAATCGCTTTAAAATTCGAATTATTATTTTTAAATTCCTTAAAAATTACACCTCTAAAGACAATTTCTTCATTAATTGCTGTTAGTAAGCAAAACAATAAATTAATAATTAAATTAAGAATATTAATATCTTTATTTATAGCAATTTTATCAATAAAGCATACATAAAAGTTACTAGCACAAATTAACAAAAATGGTAAAAATAATAAACTATTTATTTTTAATTTTTTTAATTCAATTTTACTAAAGTTGTATTTTTTTATATAAAAGATTGAAAATACAATAAATAATGATTTAATAATTATATTAATAATACTTACTACTAGCTCATTTTTGATAAATAAATTAAAGGGAATACTTGTTGATATTAAAAAATAGCAGGTAAATATTAAAATATCATTCCATTTTTTCTTGTTGTTTTCCATATTATTTCATATTAATAAAGAATTCATATTCAAACTCTTTATCATTAAATTGGTATTTTGTTAATAATTCTGGACCACATGAATTAGAACCAACGCCACTCATTTTGTAATCAAGATTAACAATTGTGTGCTTAGTATTATATTTCATTAAATATGAATGATCTTTAAATTCACTTACCTTAAACGGAATTGCTTGGAATGATAAGGAATTCTTACAAACAAATTCAATTTCATTTGTATCTGATTTAATAGAAGCATTATATGTTTTATAATGCGAACCAGATTCTTGTGGATAAGGATAATTAAATAGATTATCTTTAGAAAAAACATCAAAGCTATAGCTTGATAGTAATGATCCTTGATGCTTATCAATATATGATTCATTACTACCATAGCCAAAATATGTAGCCTTATTAAATGAATCATTTAAAACTAAAGAATAAGCAAATCTAGGAAGATATCTTAAACGTTTTTCAAAACTAGCTTTAATATTTACCTTTAATCCTAAAGATGTTAATGAATAAGTAATTGCTATATCAGCAAGACGAATATATTTTGTATCAATTGAGCCTTCAAATACTAAAGAATTATCTTTAATATATTGCTTTCTTACATAAAAATAAGCAGTAGCTAAACCAATATCATTATAATACCAAACATTATTTCTATCATTATCAATATAAGCTCTATCAAGTGATAAATAAGCACTTTCAAGTAAAGCATTTTTATTGTTTAAAAATGAAGATAGAAATCCTTTTTTATTAATTATATAATTTCCTAAGGTATAATCATTTTCATTTTCAATAACTTTCTCATTTAAGTGTTGATAATTAATTACCTTTTCCTTTAATAAAAAGCTTCTTGCATATATTTCATGATCATTTTTAATAGCTTTAAATGTTAATGTTAAATAGCAATTATCATTAGAATCAAGATTGTTAATAGTTATATCCTTGTATGAAAGTGGAGAAATTTCAAGTGCTGCTGAATAATAATTATCTTTTCTTCCATCTTTTTCAAAATAATATAATAGTTTAAAATTATCTGTATTAATTTTTGTAAATGAATAATTATTATAGATGCGATAAGTGTTTTTATTTATTTGGGTAATTTTTATTAATGAAAAAACATTTTTAACATCCTTAATTTCTGGGAATAGCTTTCTATCAATGCCAACTAAACCATCCATACAGAAGTTTTTATCACTTGGATCATCTTTAAAATCGCCACCATAAAGGTATTTACCATTTTTATATATAGCATGGTTGATAAATTCCCAAATAAAGCCTCCACAAAAGCTTGGTTCATTAGCAATTATTTCTTCATAATCATTTAAATCGCCACAAGAATTCCCCATAGCATGGGAATATTCACATAATATTAATGGTTTATCAAGCTTTCCTTTCATTTTGTTTAAATCTTCAAAAGAAGGATACATTCTTGAATAAACATCAATTACATTTTTAGAATTTTTAGCAAAGTTGAATTTATCACGCTTACCATCACTTCCACCAAGCCAGCTTCTTTCATAATGGATTAAACGAGTATTATCTAGCTTTTTAACAAGCTTTGCAGCATCAATAAATGATTTTCCCCAGCCTGATTCATTTCCAAGCGAATAAAACAAAATTGATGGCCTATTTAAATCACGCTTCACCATTTTTTCTTGACGATATAAAATAGCATCATGATACATTGTACCACTTGCAATTAAATTGTAATTTTTTTCATCATATATACCATTAATCCAAACAACGCCATGACATTCAATGTCAGCTTCAAGCATTAAATAAATACCCATCTTATCACAAAGGTAAGGAAGCTCCTTATGGCATGGATAGTGAGATGTTCTAATAGCATTAATATTATGCTCTTTCATTATTTTTAAGTCCTTTTTTAAATCATTTAATGTTTCAACGTATCCATTAACAGTTGATGAATGTCTATTAACACCTTTAATTTTGATTGGGACATTATTTAATAATAATACACTATTTTTTATAGAAATGTTTCTAAAGCCAATAGGCTCAATAATTGTTTCATCTTTACATTTAATAACTAAATTATAAAGATATGGATCCTCACCAGTCCAAGGATGAACATTATCTATAGTAAGCTCAATATTTTTCCCTGTTTTAGTAATTTTATTTATAGTTATTTCGCATTTCTTATCAGAGGTGAACTTAAAAATACCTTTTTTGGTATTATAATCATAATCACTTACAACCTTAAAGCTATTTAAGTGATTTTTACTTCTTCTTAAAATATAAACATCTCTAAATAAACCCGACATTCTAAACTTATCTTGATCTTCAAGATAACTCATAGCACACCATTTAAAAACGATAAGCCTTATTTCATTATCACCGATTTTCAAATATTTATTTAAAGCAAATTCAACGTTACAATGGGAAACTGTGCTATATCCTACGAACTCATTATTTACATAAACGTAAACACATGAATCAGCCCCATCAATATTTAAATAATGAATCTTATCAAGTGATTTTACATTATAATTTGTAACATATACTCCACAAGGATTTTCCTTATCAATGTAAGGAGGATTAAATGGAAATGGATATCTATGATTTGTATATTGATGATTATCATATCCTAAAATTTGCCAATTTGAAGGCACTTTAATTTGTGTGGTTGGTTTAACTAATAAAGCTTCATCAGTATTATCCTTAAAATAAGCAAAATAAAAATTATCTAATATAGTTCTATCTTCATTTTTTATATGATAATAATTTCTAGCCTTTAAAGCATTAATTTGATTAATTAATTGAGTATGGTAAACAAGTTTCATATTCTTAAATCTCCTTGTCATCTATTATAATATTTTTTATAAAAAAAATATATAATTAATTTTTTTAATTGAATAAAATGATTTTAAAGTATATTATATACTTAAGTTTATAAGTGGAGGTACTTTATGAGTAATATTTATGTCTTAGGCAGTGTAAATATGGATTTAGTAATAACAACACCATATATGCCAATTAATGGTGAAACAATTTCTGGAAAGGATTTTTTCTTAAATCCTGGAGGAAAGGGAGCTAATCAAGCAGTTGCCTCTGCCAAAATGAATGTAAAAACCTTTCTAATTGGCAATGTTGGCAATGATATATTTGGAGAAAGTCTATTAAAAACATTAAAAGGATATGATGTTGATACAACATATGTAAAAGCTATTGATTCATCAAGCGGTGTAGCTATGATTGTTATTGAAAATAATGATAATAGAATTATATTAGATGGTGGAGCTAACATTAAAATAAACAATAAGCAAATTGATGAGGCTTTAATAAATGCTAATAGTAATGATATATTTATCACTCAACTTGAAAATAATTTAGATGCTGTTATATATGGATTAAAAAAAGCAAATAGCAAAGATATGATAACAATATTTAATCCAGCTCCAGCTATTAAACTTGAAAATGAAGTGTATAAATATGTAACTTATTTAATTGTTAACGAAAGTGAATGTGAAATTTTAACTGGGATTAATCCAATTAATGATGAAAAGGCGAAAGAAGCTTATATATATCTAAATAGTTTAGGTGTAAAAAAATTAATCATTACTTTAGGAAGCGATGGTTCTATTTGCTTTGACAACGATAAAACTTATAGGATTAAAGCTAACAAGATTAAACCTGTTGATACAACCGCTGCTGGAGATACTTTTGTTGGTGCTCTTGCCAGTAAATTAAGTTTAAATGAATCACTTGAAAACTCTTTAAACTTTGCTTCAATTGTTAGTTCACTAACATGCTTAAAAAAAGGCGCTCAACAAGCAATACCAACATTAAGTGAAGTTAATGAATATTTAAAAAATAGATAGGAGAATAATTATTATGTATATACCAAAACATCAAAATACTCCTTGGCAAACAAATAATGATATTGACTTAAAAAGAACTGCTATTTTAGTAATTGATTTATTAGGTGGAAGTCAAGGTGTAATAGATTCTTTAAAGGAAGCAGTAAAAAATGCAGTTAAGCTAGTAAATGCGGCTAGAAATGCTAATGTACCAATTATATTTTCAAATGATGCTCATTTATTAAATATTGATAATGAATTAAAGCTATGGGGCGATCATGGAATAAAAGATAGTGAAGCCGCTAAGGTTTTAGATGAATTTAAGGTACAGGAAACAGATTATATAGTACCTAAAAGAAGATATAATGGTTTTTTCCAAACTGATTTAGATTTATTATTAATGGAATTAAATGTTGATACATTAATTGTTTGTGGTGCTGATACTAATATATGTGTTTTACAAACATTAGCCGGTGCTTATTTTTTAAATTATAAAACAATAGTAGCTGCTGATGCTTGTGCGACATTTTTAATAGGAAATCAAGAACAAGGCTTAGAATATTTTTCAAAATGTTATGATAGCCGTGTTATATTAACGGAAGAGGTTTTAAAATATTTTAAATAAAGAGGTGGAAATGTTAAGTCATTTCCATTTTTATTTAAAAAGCTACATAGATGAAAAATAAAAAAACCCCTATAAGTAAAAAATAAAAAAAAATCTATACATTTTAATTTAATTGCACTATAATATTTCATTATAAAAAGGGAGGGCTTTTTATGAAAAAGCAAAATTTATTGATTTTAGTTTTATCATTAGGCGCAGTTTTTGCTATTTCATCTTGTAACAATAACAGCAATTCAAATTTGAGTGTTGAAGATTCATCAAGTGAAACAACATCATCTTCATCTAATGTAAGCAGCGAGGCAACATCAAGCGATGAAACTTCAAGCTCAGAGGGTGAATCATCTTCAAGTTCAGAAGAAGAATCATCAAGTGTTGTTGAAACAAAATATATGGTAGCAATCCAATATGGAGAGGCTTATGATAATGAAACAGAAACATTAGAATGTAAGGATGGAGATATTATTGATTTAAGCAATTATTCTAATATTAATTCTGATTATGAATGTTTGGGTTGGAGTGATGGTACAAATGATTATCAACCAAATGATAAAGTTACAGTTCATGGTGATATGTTGTTAACTGGTAACTTTGTTAAGGTAACCATTAATTACACATTATCAGAAGACGAAACATACTATATTGTTTCTAGAATTGCTGATGCATCACAAGAAAAAATTGAAATCCCTGCAACATATAAAGGATTGCCAGTAAAAGAAATTGCTGGAGATGCTTTTTCATTTGTAGGAAGTGAATCAGTTACCAAAGAATTAGTTGTTGGTGAAAATATTGAAACAATTAATAAAGGTGCTTTTGCATCATTACAAGCACTTGAAAAAATAACTGTACCATTCTTTGGAGAAAATTTAGATGATGAAACATCAACATTTGGTTATTTATTTGGTGCAAGCATGCCACAAATGAATGTATTGGTTACCCCAAAGACATTAAAAGAAGTTACTATTACAAAGCAAGAAGTAATTTCACAAAGAGCATTTGATGGCATTGTTAGCATTGAAACTGTAACATTGAAAAATGCTAAAACTATTAATTCATCTGCATTTTCTTCAATTACTTCTTTAAAAACAGTTAATCTAAATGAAGGACTATTGGCAATGGAGGCAAATTCGTTCAGTAGTTTAAGAAATTTAACAGCATTGACTATTCCTTCAACCCTTGAAAAATACAATAATGCTATTTCAGGAACTGGTATTACTTCATTGCATTTTGGAGCTGCTTTAAAGGAATATAGAAATCGTAATGAATCAGCTAAGTTAACTTCTATAACAGTTGATGAAGGCAATCCTAACTTTGCTTCAGTTGAAGGTATTATGTATACAAAGGACATGACAACATTATTAACATATCCTGCAAGAAAAGATATAACTAGTTTTAAAATACCAGATTCTGTAACAAAAGTTGGCTTAAATGCTTTTATGTACGCTCAAATCACTTCGGTAGATTTAAATAGAGTTGAAGAAATTGAAGATGAAGCCTTTAGATATAGTAAGTTAACTAGTGTTACATTCCCAGACACTATAAAAATGTTAGGAAGAACATCATTTAGTGCTACACCTTTAACATCTGTTCATTTCCCTGAAGCATTAAAGAATGCTCAAGAATTAGTATGTGGAGAGTTCTTGTTTAGCTCATGTAGTGTCTTAAAAGAAATCACTATTCCTGCATATATTGTTGATATTCCAAGGTTCTTTGCTGCCATAGATAGTCTTGAAAAGATTACTTTCTTAGGCAGTGTTAAATCTATTGAAGAAAAAGCTTTTGCCGGAGCACAAATTGAAGAACTTGATATAACATTTAAAGATAGTGCGAAGATAGGTAATAATATTTTTATGAATTGTGGTAATTTATCTAAAGTTAATATCCATTTTGAAAAAGGAGTAACTAATTATCCAACATTAACAGAAACTGGATTCTATACATTTATCCCAACATTTGTATGCGATAGTGAAGAAATTGCAGCAGCCTTAAAAGAAAGTTGGCCTAGATATGCAACATTTATTACAGCAGGTGTTGTATCACCATTTGTCATTGAAAATAATGTTTTAATTAAATTTAATGGTACAAAAGATGATAAAAATGTTGTAATCCCAGATGGAGTCACTAAAATTGCTACAGGAGCATTTGCTGAAAACACATTTATTAATTCAGTCGTAATTCCAGAATCAATAGTTGGTTTAGAAGCAGATGTCTTCAAAGGTTGTACTAATTTACGTGTGGTTGAGTTTTTAAATGATTTTCCTGGTACTGATATTAAATATGTTGATAGTAAGGGAGAAGAATACTCATTTAGTAGATTTAGCTGGAATAATTCAAGAATAATATTTTTAGCAAAAAATAATACTGCTAAAAATGATTTAATGAATAATAGTAGTTTTGTAATGAAAAAGTCAACTTATTTAAAAGATGAAGTTGTTATTTCGGAAAATAAGATTGTTTCTTCAGATGGTGCAACATTGATTAGAGGTTATGTTGGTGAAGATGGAACATTTGAAATTCCAAGTGGTGTTAAAAATATTGCTGATTATTGCTTCTATGACGAATCAAATTTAACAACGCTTAATTTTAATGGTATAGAAAGAATTGGAAACAATGCATTTGTTAGAACATCATTCGTTGATTTAGTTTTCCCAGAATCAGTTGTTTATATAGGAGAAAATACATTCTTTGAAGTTAAAACATTGGTTTCTATAAAAATTGAAGGAGCTGCTGCAATTTGTGATTATGCATTTGATACTTGCAGTGCGCTTGAAACTATTAATCTTGGTGATAAAGTAATTTCAATTGGTCAAGGATCATTTGCTAATGCAGGTGAAAATAATGGAATTGTATCAGTAATACTTCCTGCATCTCTTGAAACTTTAAGTTGTGAAGCATTTGCCGATTGCTATGTTACAACAATTTATTGTCGTTTCTCTGAAGAATATGGTGTTGAAACATTTGAAGATTTCGAATATTTTGTTAGTGATTATGGCTATGAAGTAGTATTTAACTATACTGGTGAATAATTAAATAATTAATAATAATTTTGGATGCTAATTTTATAGTTAGCATCCTTTTTGTATCAATAATAAAAAAAATGCTATAATATTAACGAAGTATTTCATATTAAAAAGGAGATAAGATTTATGAAAGAAAAAGTTTTAAAAGTCCTTAAGTTGGTTTGCTTAGTTATAGCAAGCTTTAATGCTTTAATGTATTATTCAATGAGGTCTTGCTGGTCTGGAATATCAAAAGCATTAGGATATGAAAAAGGCTATAATAGCTTTATATTATATTTACCAATAATTGTTTTTATAATAATTTTGCTTTTATTAATTACTACAATTACGCTATTTATAAAGCTAAAAAAGAATAATTTATGGAATTATATATTACTTCCTATAAATATTATTTTTTCAATTGCTATTATTTTAATATTTGCACTTGGTGCTAAAGATTATGCTAGATTTATTTTTATAAAGTTTTTAAATACCTCTTTATTATTAATTGCTGTTTCTGCTTTATTGTTTTTCATATTTATTTATCCAAAAACAAAATTAAAGGATAGTAAAATATTTAAGCTTTCTTTATTAACTGTTATTGTCTTATCCTTATTTACATATTTATTTAATTTAAATGTAAATTATATAACATATGAGCCTGTAGTATACGCTGTTGAAAACGAATACCAAATAGTATTCTCATCTAGTACTAATTCATCAGGCTATGTAGTTGTTAATAATAAAAAGTATTATGATTTATATGCAGGAAGTCAAAAATCTTATGAAAAGGTTCATAAAGTAAGTGTTCCAATGGAAGAACTTGATAATGCTAAAGAATATAGTATATATTCATTAAACTACATTTATAGAGGCCCATTT
>CAKPZU010000051.1 GCA_934215405.1 uncultured Bacilli bacterium
TCACTTGCTATTTATAAGGATACTTCTTTAAAGGATGAAGCAATTAAGTTTTTAAATTATTACATGACAAAGGGTAATGAATATATGGCTAAAAAAGGCTTTAATATTCCAGGTAATAAAATTGTTGCAAATAGCAATTCTTATAAAAATCCTGAGGATTCCGCCCTTGCAGCTATCAATCAGTATTTTTTAGATATTGCTAATAATTATACTCACCCAATTGTTTATAATAAATATATTGGTCAAGATACATTTGAAGAAATAGTTGGTAAATATATGTCAAATTATTTATCAAATCCTAAAGGCTCAACTTTACAAGAGGTTTTAGATAATATTGCATCTGATGTTAATAGAGAATTATAAAGGGCGTTTTTATGAAAAAGATTTCTCATAGTGAAAAAAGTAATAGAATTCACTTTTTCATTTATATAAGTCCTTGGTTAATTGGCTTTGCATGCTTTACAATTGTGCCAATGGTTTTATCAATGATTTATAGCTTTACAGATGTTAAAATGGCCACTGTAAACTCATCCAAATTGAATTTTATTAACTTTAGAAATTATATTTACATATTTACTGAAGATAAGGACTTTCAAAGGGCTATATTAAATACGTTAGCTTACGCTTTTATAAAGGTTGGCTTACTGGTTATTTTTGCTTTATTACTTGCTTTATTATTAAATCGTAAGGTTTTTGGTCGTAAGATCTTTAGAGTTTTAATTTATTTACCAGCAGTTATTCCAGTTGTTAGTGTTTCTTTACTTTGGAAATTAATATTCACTGGTGGGGAAAATAATGTTGCTAATTATTTTTTAAGTTATTTAGGATTGGCTCCAGTTAATTTCTTTGGTAATGCAACAAGTGCAATGGGAACGATTATCTTTGTTGGTATTTGGAGTGGGCTTGGACCTACTATGTTAATATTACTAGCTGCTATTCAAGGAGTATCATCTGATTTACTAGAAGCTAGTGAGCTTGATGGTGCTAATGCTTTTCATAGATTGATATATATTATTATTCCAACAATTTCTAAAGCCTTAGTATTTGTGGTATTAACATCATTAATTTCTTCTCTTCAAGCCTATGCTGAGGTTAAATTATTGACTGAAGGTGGACCTGGAAACGCTACTACAACAATGTCTTTGTTAATAGTTGCTAATGCTTTTAAAACATTAGGTAATAAGACGCTTGGTTATGCTTGTGCTCAAGGCTGGGTTGTATTTTTAATGACTTTTGTTTTTGGCTTAGTATATGTTTTATTATCAACTAAAAAAGAAAAGCAAATTGAAGGGAGATAAAGACTATGACTAACAGAAAAATTAAAGAAAAAGTCATTAATATGTTATTATTTATCGTGGCTTTGCTTATATCTATCTTCTTTGCTTTACCATTCATTTATATGATTTTAATGTCTTTAATGAAATCATCAAATGATATATTTACATACCCTCCAAAACTATATTCAGGAGTTTTAAAATTTTCAAATTATTCTGAAGCATTTAAGGAAATTAATATGGGAAGATTACTTACTAATACATTGATAATGGTGGTTTCTTCAATGGGAATTGGAATTACCTCATCAATTCTTGTGGCCTATGGCTTTTCAAGATTTAAAAATAAGTATTCAAATATTTTCTTTGTTATTTTGCTTTCAACAATGATGATACCATGGGTTGTAACCATGATACCAGCCTATGCTGAATTTGAATTTTTAGGTTGGATTGGTACTAGGCTTCCATTAATAATTCCATGGATTGGGGGATCGGCATTTAATGTCTTTATGCTAAAGCAATTTATGGATGATGTGCCAAAGGATTTAGATGAAGCTGCTAAGATTGATGGAGCTAACTCTTTTACAATTTTGATTAAAGTATTATTACCGCAAATTACACCATGCTTAGCAACACTATTAGTATATGCATTTATTAACTCATGGAGTGATTATGTAGGCCCAAGTATTTATTTGCAATCAAATCCAGATTTATATACTTTATCACTTGGTATGCAAAGATTTTTCTCATCAACAGGTAGTGCTAACTGGACACATGTAATGGCAGCCTCAGTAATCTTTTCACTTCCAATGGTTTTAGTTTTAACGTGCGCGCAAAAAGCCTTTGTTAGAGGTGTAGTATCATCTGGAATTAAATAAAGAAAAAAGTTATTAAGTATCTAATTTTTTTTAAAAACATTAGAATTTAATAACTTTTATTTTTCTATTTCAACATTTTCAGTTACTTCTAAAACGTTTGTAACCTTAACAACTCCTGGAACTTCTTCTTTTAATAATGTAGCAACTCCATCTTGAAGAGTGCTTTCAATTAAATCGCAACCTGCACAAGCTCCAATCATTCTTACAAAAACCTCACCATCTTGATATTTAACAAATTCAATATCTCCACCATCTCTATTTATAAATGGTCTTATTTTTTCAAGAACAGTAATGATTTGATTTACTATTTGCTTATCATCCATTTTAAGCCACCTTCTTTTGCGACATCATTATATCATTATTTTTCTAAAATTCATACATTTTTATGTAAAAAACATAAAAGAAATGAAACATTTATTAAACAAAACATTAAAGCATGTGGTATAATTAAAAAGAGGGTTTAAAAATGAAAGAATTTAAAGTTGGTGAAATTATAAAAATTAAAGTAATAGGTTTTCAACATTACGGCATTTTTATAAAATGCTTGGATGATGAATCTTATACTGGCTTAATTCATATTTCTGAAATATCTAATGATTTTGTTAAAGATGTTAGCAAATTTGCTAAAATAGATGATATTTTATATGCTAAGATATTAGCTGTTGATGATACAAATAAGCATATTAAATTATCAATTAAAGCAACACAGCCAAAAAATAGATATCGTTCAAACTATATGAAGCCAAAGTTCTTAGATAAGTATAAAGATTTTAAACCTCTAAATGACAAATTAAATGAATGGATAATGCAACAATTAAAGGAGAAGAGAAAATATGATTAATGTCGATTTATCAAGAGTTAGCGTTAAGTGTAAAAAAGCTATAAAAGCAATGAAATTAAAAGTTGCTAATATAGATAAAATGATTAATGATAAAACCGGAGAAGGAGCCGACTTTTTAGGCTGGACTAACTATCCTGATACTTTAACGCAAGCTGAAGTTAATAGAATTAAAAAGGCTGCAGCTAGAATTAGAGATAATTGTGATGTTTTAGTTGTTATTGGTATTGGCGGAAGCTATTTAGGCGCAAAAGCAGCTATTGATGCAATTAATGGTATTGTTAATCAACCAAAATGTAAAATTGTATTTATGGGTAATACACTATCTCCAACATATACTGCTCAAGTATTAAAATCACTTGAAGGTAAAAAGATTGGTATTAATGTTATTTCAAAATCAGGTACAACAACTGAACCTGCTATAGCTTTTCGCTTGGTTTCTGAACTTGCTAAAAAATGTTGGGGACCAAAAAGATATGCAAAATATGTAATTGCTACAACAGATGCAAGAGTTGGGGCTTTGCATAGTATGGCTTTTTCTGAAGGATATGAAGAATTTGTAATTCCAGATGATGTAGGTGGAAGATATTCTGTATTTACTCCAGTTGGTTTATTCCCAATGGCAGTTGCTGGAATTAACATTGATGAATTTGTTATGGGAGCTAAAGCTGGCGTTAAAGAATATAACAATCCAAATCTTGAAGAAAATGAAGCTTATAAATATGCTGCAGTTCGTTTTTATGAAAATAATAATGACAAGAAAACTGCTGAATTTTTAATTACTTATGAACCACATTTTACTGCATTAGCAGAATGGTGGAAGCAATTATTTGGCGAATCTGAAGGAAAAGATGGCAAAGGATTACTTCCTTGCTCACTATGCTTTTCAACAGATTTACACTCTATGGGTCAATTTTGTCAACAAGGTACTCCATGCTTTTTTGAAACAACAATTGCTTTTGGAAAGTATCAAGATGATGTAACAATTCCTCATACATTAGTTGACTTAGATAAATTAAATTATATTGCCAATAAGCCTTTATCAATGGTTGAAGATATTGCTATGCAAGCTACTATGGATGCTCATTTTATTGATGGTGGACATAATAATGTTTTAATTGAGCTTGAACAAATGGATGCATACAATTTAGGACAACTTATGTATTTCTTCTGTAAAGCTTGTGCTATGTCTGCATATTTATTAAATGTTAATCCATTTAATCAACCAGGTGTAGAAGCTTATAAGTCAAGAATGAAAGAATTATTAAAAAATAGTAAAAATAATAAATAAATCATAAGGAAAAACAAACATGGAAATTTTTCTAACGCTTGCCTTCTTATTTATGGTTGGCTCATTATTAGGATGGGTACTTGAATTATTCTTTAGAAGATTTTTTACAGCTAAAAGATGGATTAATCCAGGCTTTTTAACAGGTCCTTGTCTTCCAATTTATGGTTTTGGGCTTGCATCCCTTTATGCAATGTCACGAATTGATTTATCCTTTATTGAAAATATTTATTTACAAAAAATAACTTTGTTTATAATTATGACAATTATAGTTACTTTAATTGAATATATAGGTGGCTTAATATTTATTAAAGGATTAAAAACAAAGCTATGGGATTATTCAAAAAGATGGGGTAACATTCAAGGAATTATTTGTCCTTTATTTACATTATTTTGGTTTTTAGGAAGTATGGGATATAATTTATTATTAGATAAGTATGTTGTAAAAATGGCAACTTGGTTTACTAATAATATTATGTTTTCTTTCTTTGTTGGTGTTTTCTTTGGAATAATGATTATTGACCTTGCTATGTCTATTGGCCTTGCAAGTAAAATTAAAAATATTGCTAAGGAATACAATATTGTTGTTAAATGGGAATCTTTAAAGCAATCAATTGCTATGAAAAAAGAATCATTAAAGGAAAAGGTTCAATTTGTTACACCATTTAAAAATGTTTCCTTAAAGGAAAGTATTCAACATTATATTGAACAATTTAAAGATAAAGATAAAAGCAAATAATTATTGACTTTATTTAATCTTTGTAATATAATAATTGTGCAACGAAAAAGTTGTGGAAAGAAGAGGCGCCCGCTTCTCACCTGATTTTCATAGAAAATAGGTAAATGTCACAATTTGTAAGAAAAGTATATTTAAGGGCGCATCTTGCGTCCTTTTATTTTTGTAAGAAAGAGGGTATCATTATCAATAATTCATCATTCAACAATAATCGTATGCCAACAAATAAGAATTCTGATTATCTAGTTAACGAATCTATTCGTTTCCCTAAAGTTTTAGTAATTGATGCAAATGGTAATGCTTTAGGTGTTAAAGATAGAAGAGAAGCTTTAAATATGGCAAAAGAAGCAAATTTAGACTTGCTTTGTATTTCACCACAAGCTACTCCACCAGTATGTAAAATACTAGATTTTGGAAAGCATAGATATCAATTAGAAAAGAAAAGAAAAGAAAAGAAAAAGAAACAAAAAGCAATGATTCAAGATGTTAAGCAAATTCAATTGAGTCCTGTTATTGATACACATGACATTGAAACTAAAGCAAGACATTCAACAAACTTTTTGAAAAACGGCGACAAAGTTCGCGTTGTTGTTCGCTTTAAAGGAAGACAAATGGCACACCCTGAAGTTGGTGAGGAAGTAATGAACCGTTTTATTACAATGTGTTCAGAAGTTGGAGTTGTTGAAAAAAAGCCAGTTATGGATGGTAGAAATCTAATAGCTACTTTAACTCCAAAGAAATAATTGAGGAGGAAATAAATATGCCAAAAATGAAATCAAGAAAAGCTTTAACTAAGAGAGTAAGAGTTACAGGCACTGGAAAATTAAAAAGAAAATGTGCTAATATGTCTCACTTAGCACCTATTAGATCACAAAAACAAAAAAGACATTTAAGTAAAGCAAGATTAGTTCACGAAACAGATGCAAAGAGACTAATGCCTTGCATTCAAAAGTAGGAGGAAAAGAATATGAGAGTAAAAGGTGGACCAGCTACTAGAAATAGAAGAAAAAAAGTTTTAAAATTAGCAAAGGGTTATTATGGTTCAAAACATCTTCTTTTTAGAACTGCTAAACAACAAGTAACTAAAGGCTTATACTATGCTTTTAGAGATAGAAAGCAAACAAAGAGAAACTTTAGAAAATTATGGATTGTTAGAATTAATGCTGCTGCTAATCAATGTGAAATGAATTATTCAACATTAATGCATGGATTAAAGCTTGCTAAGATTGATATCAACCGTAAGATGCTATCAGAACTTGCAATCAACGATTTTGCTGCTTTTGCAAAGCTAGCTGAAAAAGCAAAAAAAGCTTTAGCTAAGGCTTAATAATTATAAAAAAACTCTCGCAGAAATGTGAGAGTTTTTTTCTATAATAATGATTGCTCATTAATTAATAGCTTAAATGTCAATTTAAAGAATTCACAGGCTTTTTTACAAAGCATCATTCTTGATAAAAAGATTTCAAAATAATCCATTATTGAGCAAATTTTTATATCAATTGTAAGATTTAATGTCAGTGTTTTTTCTTCCTTATTAATAACAACCTTTGAAGATTTAGCAGCATAATTAACACGATTATGAATATTATAAATATCAGCCTTTTTTCTAACTCTTGTTCTTCTAACATCTGTTTTATCGGCAATCATCAAGGCAGATGATACAACATTAACAGGATATGCTGATGATTCATCATGATTACCAATTGCAGTAACAATAGTTGCAATATCTTCTGTGTCCATATTTAATTTATCTAATATTCTAAAAGCCATTAAAGCGCCAGATTTTGCATGACCGTCTCTATTTACAACATTTCCAATATCATGCATATAAGCAGCTATTTTAGCAAGTTCGATAGTATGCTTATCATATTCAAGTGTTGTTAATATATATTCTACTACAGCAACACAACGCAAAACATGATTAAAAGAATGTTCAGTATAGCCAATGGCTTCTAAGTATTTATCGGCCGATAAAATGTAAGTATTAATCTCCTTATTATTTCTAATTTTCTTATAAGTCACTATTATCACCACTTAATTTTATTATAGCAAAATATTATATATTAGTTTTATTCTTTACTAAAAAATTGCAAAATTTTTACAAAAAAACTGCTTTTTTACAGCAGTTAAAATTATTTATTTTTAATAGTAACATCAAGTTGATTAAATGGAATTTCAATTCCTTGCTCGTCAAAAGCAGTTTTTACTTTTTCAAGCATATCGAATTTTACAGTCCAATAATCTCCATTTTTACACCAAACAAGGGTTGCTATATCAATACTACTATTTGAATGAGCACTAACTCTAATAGTTGGAGTAGGATCTTTTAAAACTAAATCATAATTATCACAAATATTTTTAATAATTTGCTTTGCTTTTTCAAAGTCATTAGCATAGGAAATTGAAAATGTTAAATCAACTCTTCTTGTATCCTTTTCAGAATAATTGACTATTTCAGTTGTTGATAATTTTCCATTTGGTAAATAAACAACTTTATTATCAGGAGTTCTAATTTTTGTATTGCAAATGTAAATGCCTTCAACAGTGCCACTATAGCCACAGGCTTCGATAAAGTCATCATCCTTAAATGGCCTAGTGATTAATAATAAAACTCCACCAGCAAAATTAGATAATGTTCCATTTATTGCTAAACCAATACCAACACCAAGAGATGCAACTAATGCTGAAATACCACTAGTATCCAATCCTAAATAGCCAACACAGGCAATAACAACTAATACTTTTAAAGCAATTTTAATAACATAACTTAAAGTTCGATATAATGTTTTATCGACTTTTTTGCTCTTTTCTACTTTTGTAGAATGCTTTGCAATTTTTTTGCTAATAATATTAATTATTTGGAAGGAAACAATTAAAACTAATAAGGCAATAACAATTTTAATTCCAGTTGTTGTAAGCCAATTTTGTATGGTTTCCCATACTTTTTGCCAATCCATAATATTACCTCTTTTCTAAATTTAATTATACAATTATGTATTTTATAATGCAATTTATTTATTTTCAAAGTATGCAATACATATTGCTTTTAAACCGATGTGGGAACCAATTGTACTACCAATTAAGACTTTATCAAATTTTGTGTTATTTGGATAAATATCCTTTGAATCCTCAATATATTTATTTAATAATTCATCATCTAATCCTGAATATCCAAGCATAAATGGCATATTAAAATCTATTCCATTTCCTTCATTTGTTTTTAATCGAAGCATATTATTGCCTTGCTTTGAGCCTCTTGCTTTTCCAATAAAATGAACCTTTCCTTCTTTTATTTCAATAACAGGCTTAATTCCTAAAATTCCCCCAACAAATGCAACTGCTAAAGAAATTCTACCACCCTTTTTTAAATAATCTAGAGTATTTAACAAAGCAATAAGCCTAATTCTTTTCTTTTGCTCGTTTAAAGTATTGATTATTTCTTTATAGTTTTTACCTTGATTAATTAAACTAACTGCAAGCTTAACAAGTAAAGCTTCACCAACACTTACATTTTCACTATCTATAACTTCAACATTACTAAATTTATCTTTTGCATACATTGCACTTTGAAATGTTGAAGATAGTTTACTTGACATAGTAATGCAAATTATTTCAGTATCTTTATACTTATTAAAATAATTAATAAATTCATTTGGCGTTATTTGACTTGTTTTTGGTATTTCTTTACAATTTTCAAGCTTTTTAAAAAAATCTAAGTTTGTAATATTAACTCCATCTAAATATTCAATACCATCAATATTTATTTTCATTGGAATAATTTCAATATCTAGTTTTTTTGCTTCTTCACTCATGATATCAGATGCAGAATCTGTTATTATTTTAATCACATTTATAACCTTCTTTTTATATTTATATTTTTGATTGTTTTGCAATAATTATTCATTAATTTATAATGCAAACTTCATTATTATATTTAAAATAATAAATAAAAGCAAATTTTAAATGATAAAGTAACAATTGAATATTTGTTTGTAACTTATATAGCAAAGATATAATCTAATTATATTAGATTATTAATTAATAAATACTTTGACACTTAATAGTAAAAAGATGTAAAATATAAATGTAAAAACTAATTAAAAGGGAGATAAAATATGCAAGAAAACATCAGTTCTTTATTGACGCCATGGAAAATAAAAAATCTTGAAATTAAAAACAGGATTGTTTTAACATCTATGGGTGGCACTGACTTATTTGGTTGGATGGAAGTAAACCATTTTGATAAAGATGGAGCAAGATTTATTATGGAGGTTGCTAAAAACAATGTAGGTTTAGTGCTTCCTGGATGTCAGCCAGTTTATAATCCAATGTTTGGCTCTTGGCTTTATAAAAACAAGAAAATGTATAAGGATTTAGCCAAATGGCTTGTTGAATTTCATAAAACTGGCGCTAAATTGTTCGTGCAATTAACAGCTGGCTTTGGTAGATCATTTACAGTTTCTAAAATGATGGAAACGTTATATAATAATAAAGTTTTAAATGTTTTATCAAAGCCATTTATGAATCTTGATAAAATTACTGCTACAGCTAGTCCTTCACCAAATAGATGGTCAGATAAATTACCATCAAGAGAAATGACTAAAAAAGAAATCAAACAATTTATTGATGCTTTTGCTAAATCTGCAAAATTATTAAAGGATGCTGGCGTTGATGGCGTTGAAGTACATGCTGTCCATGAGGGATATCTTCTTGATCAATTTACTTTAAAGTATGTTAACAAAAGAACTGATGAATATGGTGGTAGTTTAGATAATCGTTATCGTTTTGCTGCTGAAATTGTAAAAGCTATTAAAAAAGTATGCGGCGATGATTTTCCTGTATCACTTCGTTATTCGGTAGTTTCTAAAACAAAGGATTTTAGAAAAGGAGCTTTACCAAATGAGGAGTATGTAGAAGTTGGTCGTGATATGGAAGAATCAGAAATTGCTGCTAAGTTTTTACAAGATGCTGGATACGATATGTTAAATTGTGATAATGGAACTTATGATGCTTGGTATTGGGCTCATCCACCTGTATATATGCCAGATAATTGTAATTTAAAGGAAGTTGAACATATTAAAAACTTTGTTAATATTCCTGTTGTTTGTGCTGGTAAAATGACACTTGAAGCAGGTGCTAAATCTGTAAGTGAAGGAAAAATTGATGCTGTTGGCTTTGCAAGAAACTTTTTAGCAGATCCAGAATGGTTTACAAAATACTTAAATGGTAAAGAAGATGAAATTAGACCATGTATTTTATGCCATAATGGTTGCTTTAATATGTGTCATTATAAAGGTGTACCAAACGATCAGGATTTATCTGATTCACTTCATTTATCAAGATGTGCTGTAAATGCTGAAATGATGCAATGGGATAAACATTATATTAAAAAGACAAATAAACCAAAAACAGTTCATATTGTTGGTGGTGGAATTGGTGGCATGGAAGCCGCTAGAGTTTTAAAACTTCGTGGCCATAATCCTATTATTTATGAAAAGAGTACAAAGCTTGGTGGAACATTTATTCCTGCATCTAGCGAATCATATAAAGGCAAGCTTCGTGATTTATTAAAGTGGTATATTAATACTATTGAAAAATTAAATATTGAAGTTAAATATAATTATGAAGTAAAGGATATAAATGAATTTAAAAATGAGCCAGTAATAATTGCAACTGGTTCAAAGCCAAGAATTTTAAGAAATGTTGAAGGACATGAAAAGATGATTGAGGCTTGTGATTATTTAAATGGTAAGAAAGTAAAAGATGTTGTAGCAGTTATTGGTGGTGGTTTAACTGGCTGTGAAATAGCTTATGAATTAGAACTACAAGGTAAAAAGCCAATAATTGTTGAAATGAAGGATGACTTAATTGCTCAAAAAGGTGTATGTCTTGCTAATTCATCTTATTTAAGAGAATACTTTGCTTATAAAAATGTTGATGTATATTTAGAAACATCTTTAGTTAAAGTAAATGATGATTCAATTGTATGCAAGAATAAAAATAATGAAGAATTTACTATTCCATGTGAAAGTGTAATTTCCTCAGCTGGTTATATTTCAAATCCTTTAGTTAGTAAAGGTAAGAATGTTTATTTAGTTGGTGATTGCTTACACGTTGGAAATTTAAGAAGCGTTATTTGGAGAGCATATGAAGTTGCTATGAAAATTTGAGGTATGAAATATGGAAAATAAAATGATATTAACACAAGAACAACAAGATATTTTAGATGGAAAAAAGGGTGAAACTTTAGCTAAAGTAATGGAAACAATGGTTCGTTATGGCCAATTATTTGATGCTACATCTATGGTTAAAATTACAAGTAAATATAATCACTTAGTTACTTCGTTTGGCTTAAAGGGGTTAGCATCAATTTATGATTTACTAGATAAATTAATTGAAGCCGGAGCAGTTTCAAGTCAAAAATTTAGCGTTGACCCCCGTCCACTTGATAAAAATGTTCCAGCAAACTTGATTGAAAAATTAGTATTTAATAAGTTTATGTATACAAGACAAGAGCAATATGAAAAGCAACTTGAAACATTAGGCTTATTAAATAAAAATGCTTTTACATGTACTTGCTATTTAGATGAAGTTGGAAACACTCCTGAATATGGCGATATTTTATCTTGGTCAGAATCAAGTGCTGTAGTTTATGCAAACTCAGTTCTTGGAGCTAGATGCAATCGTAATTCTGGTGTTATTGATTTAATGGGCTCAATTGTAGGCTTTGTTCCAAAGTTTGGTTTATTAACTGATGAAGGAAGAAAAGCTAAATGGATTATTAAGGTTAATACTACTAGTAAGCCAGATGCCCAATTACTAGGTTCAGCAATTGGAATGAAGGTAGTTGAAGATGTCCCATTTATTGAAGGCCTTGATAAATGGTTAGATTATAAGCTTGATGATGATGCTAAAGCATATCTTAAGGATTTAGGTGCAGCAAGTGCAAGTAATGGTGCTGTTGGCTTATATCACGTTGAAAATATTACTCCAGAAGCTGTAAAACTAAAAAGAGATTTAATTGAAAAAGATGCTAAAATTTATGTAATTGATGATGCTGAATTAAAGCGTGTTTATGATAATTATCCAATTATTTGGAAAAATAAAGAGGCAAAACCAAAATTATGCTTTATTGGTTGTCCACATTTGTCATATGCTCAACTTGTTGATTGGACAGTTAAGATTGATGAAGAATTAACTAAGTTGAACAAAGAAAAAGTTGCAATACCAACTGTGTTTACATGTGCACCAAGCATTATTGAAAAATTCAAAGAAACAAAATATTATCCTATTTTAGTTAAAAGAGGTATTATTTTATCTTATATTTGTCCTTTGATGTATATGAATAATCCATTATGTGGAAAGGTTCCAACAATTACTTCAAGTAATAAGCTACGTACTTATACAAGCGCTAGATATTATACAAATGATGAGATTTTAAAGCAAATTACAGGGGGTAATTAATATGAAGGAATTTAAAGGAAGAGTAGTTGCTAAAGGAAAAGTAACAGCAACAGCATTAGTATCACATAATGGCTTAAACACACTTGCATCGTTCCAAAAAGCTTTACAATTTGGCGATAAAACTGCAACATGTGGCGACCAAAATAATAAAGATTTATATCAAAAGCAAATGGCTGGTAAAGCTTTATGCTTACCATGTACTATTGGCTCAACTACAGGAGGATTAGTTTTATATTGTGCTTGTGCTATGAAACGACAACCATCTTGTATGCTGTTTTCAAATCCAATTGATTCACTTGCTGGAGCTGGTGCAATTTTAGCTGACATTTGGCTTGATGATGTAACAATGCCAGTAATTGATTCATTAGGTGATGAGTTCTTACA
>CAKPZU010000052.1 GCA_934215405.1 uncultured Bacilli bacterium
TATAGAAGTGGCGTGACAATGAAAGCCGCGCCACTATCTAAAAAGAAAGAAAAATCCCTGTGCCTATTGATTGTGCATTTTCGGGTTGTAGTAGTTTAACAAGTATAGAGATACCAAGTAGTGTTACAAGTATAGGAGTCTATGCATTTTCAGGTTGCAGAAGTTTAACAAGTATAGAGATACCAAGTAGTGTGACAAGTATAGGAGATAATGCATTTTCGAGTTGTAGTAGTTTAACAAGTATAGAAATACCTAATAATTTCACAAGTATAGGAAGTCATGCATTTGAAGATTGTAGTGGTTTAATAAGTATAGAAATACCTGATAATGTCACAAGTATAGGAAGTTATGCATTTAAAAATTGTAATAGTTTACCAAGTATAGAAATCCCAAGTGGTGTCATAAGTATAGGAGCATATGCATTTTATGATTGTAGTAGTTTAACAAATATAGAGATACCAAGTAGTGTAATAAGTATAGAAATCTATGCATTTTATGGTTGCAGTAGTTTAACAAGTATAACACTTCCATTTGTTGGAGAAAGTAAAAATTCAAATACATATTTAGGATATATATTTGGAGCACCATATTTTTCAAATCGCTCTAATTATATACCAAAAAGTTTGAAAAAAGTAATAATACTAGAAGGGTGCACAATAATACATTATAAAGCATTTTCAGGCTGTAGTAGTTTAACAAGTATAGAAATCCCAAATAGTGTGACAAGTATAGATTCTTATGCATTTTATGGTTGCAGTAGTTTAACAAATATAGAGATACCAAGTAGTGTTACAAGTATAGGCTATGAAGCATTTTCGAGTTGTAGTAATTTAACAATTATAGAAATTATAAATGGTGTCGCAAGTATAGAAGATTATACATTTAAAGACTGTAGTAGCTTAACAAGTATTACATTACCCAATAGCATTACAAAAATAGGATATGGTGCATTTTATGGCTGTAGTAGTTTGACAAGTGTTTTTATTCCAAGTAGTGTAACAAACATTGATTCAGATTTGTTTGAAGATTGTAAGTTTAATTTAACGATTTATTGTGAAGTACCTTCAAAGCCAAGTGGCTGGTCTAAATTTTGGAATTCTTCAAATCATAAAGTAATTTGGGGATACAAAAAAGAAAGTTAGTAGTTAATTAGTATAATAGTACTAACTATAAAACTTATTCATTTTCTTAAATAAATTAAAATAACTATGATTTTCTAAAAGATTTTCATAGTTTTTTTATTAACAAAATAAAAGGAATATTTACCTTTTATGGTTTTAATATCCCTTTATAAAATACTATTTAATTCTTTTTCTACATCTTTATATTTTTTATTAGGCTTTGTATATACTTTTCCTCTTGCTATTACAAATAATGGATCCTTTAAAGCATTTAAATCTACTAATGGATTATCTTTAACAATCATCATATCAGCAACCTTATTTTCTTTAATAGTTCCAGTGATATTATCAATATCTAATATTTTAGCATTTACTTCAGTAGCTGTATGAATAGCAAAGGAATTAGTAACTCCATCGATATATTTAGAAAAATAGATTAATTCTCTATACATATCATAATGAGTAACTAAAGGACAACCAGTATCAGTACCAAGTCCTACTAAAATATTTTCCTTTAAGCATTTATTTACAACATTAATCATGCCTTTTAATAATACTCTTGTATTATATTGAGCAAGCTCATCATAGCCAAGCTTATTATAATCAATTTTAGCAAGTGGCATAGCTGGTGATAAGGTACAAATAAGAGCGCCATTTCTTTCTTTGAATTTCTTTAATAATTCAACGCTTACATCAGCACCATGCTCAATAGTATCAACACCATTATTAATAGCTACTTCCATACCTTCACTACCTTCAACATGAGCTGCTACCTTAAAGCCTAATTCATGAGCTTTATCACAGCAAGCCTTTACCATTGAAGGAGGCATTTTTAAAACACCGACAGTTCCACGTTCCTTACAATCAAGAACGCCACCTGTAATCATAAGCTTTACTAGTGAAGCATTATTTGCTTTAGCATTTTCTACCATTTTAACAGCTTCATCTATAGTGTCGCATCCTTTAGCAACAGTCCCATCCATATGACCATTTTTAACGCCAATTGCTACATTAGCAGCAAGTATTCTTGGACCTATCTTTTTATTTTTATTAATAAGAGACGCAAGAGTTGAATCAAAATTATCAATTCCACCAACTGCTCTTAAGGTTGTAACACCGGATAATAATTCCATTTTGGCATATTTTGCCCCAATATTAACACCAATTTTTCTAGTTAATGCATTAGAACAAATAAATTTTATTAGCTTTTTTTTGATCAGCAGCCTTTTTCTTTGTTATTTTTCCACTAGCAGGAAGATGAACATGCATATTTATCAATCCTGGAAGTACATAGGCATTTTTTAAGTCAATTACTTTATCAACCTTTTCGTTAATCTCTTTATCAATTTTTTTAATTAATTCATCCTCAATTAATATTTGATAATTTTCCTTTACTTCCATATTTAATGTACCATCTAATATATAACAGTTTTTAAGTAATAATCTCATAAATCCATCTCCTTGTATTTAAATTATATTACCATTAAAAATAAGACATTTCAATTAAAATTATTTTTATTAATTCAATAGAATATCTTTATAAATATATGTTATAATTATTAAAAATAAATGAAAGGGTATACAAATGAAAAATAATAAGGACGTTTTCTTTGATAGCTGTTTTGTTATATCATTCATATTAGCTGTTTTATCTTTTTTATTTTTTGCTTTTCTTTTATTTACTAATATAGCTTATGTTAAATATGCCCCTTATTGGAATGATTATTTTCTATTTTATGGGAAACTTATTAGCCTTTTTAATAATATTAAAATTACTATATTTGTTATTACTATCATTTGCTGTGTATTATCAGCATTTTTAAAAAATAGAATAATGTTTTTGATAAATACAATTTTTGATTTGATCTCTTCTATAATTTTCATCAAAGTCATATCAGATTACTTTTAGTATGCAAGGAAAATATTGTTTAATTCTGCTTCAATATTAATATGTATAATGATTTTATTAGTTTTGTTTTTATTTCATTTAGTTTTTGCTTTAACTTATGAAAAAAAGTATTATATTGATAATAAAAAAATTGAAGAAAATAATAATGATAATCCTTATTAAGAAACTTCCTCAGCTTGATTATTTAAATAATCATCATCAAATAATGTTTGCTGAATAGATATTTCTTTATTTTTTGAAGACATTATAATACTAGCAATATATTCATATGCTTTAACAAATGAATTAGATATAAAAATAAGCTTTAATCCATATTTATTGCATATTTTTATTTTCTCTTTATCAGATTTTTCTCTTTTTGCTTCTCCTAAATGCTCAGGACCATTTACCTCAAAGGCAATAACTGGCTTTTTAGCACCAACTATATTAGTTTCATATAAGACTAAATCAAACTCATAGTCATTTAAATAAGCAGGAATAACCTTATCCTTAAAAACCTTAGCTATACTAATATTTCTTGTGGCTTCAAAGCTTTTATTACAAGTACAAAAATGAGAAATTGTTTTATAAAATTCATCTTCATTGGTACTACCATTTGATTTGCCAATTTCCATTTTTACTGCTTCATTAGCTGGTACTTCTATATTACAATTATTTTTAGCATATTGAATTAAGTTATATAAATCATCAGTTTTATCAGATAAGGTATTAAGTACTTCTGTGTCAGTAGCAATAATTATTTTGTTTTTGGCACGGGTTATGGCTACATTTATTAGCTCATGATTATTTTTTAGCCAATTAAAGGTTTTTTTACTAGTTTTAGGTGATAAAGCCGAAGATAAAATTATCGTATTACGTTCAGCACCTTGAAGCTGGTGAATAGTTCCACATTCAACATTATTAACATTTCTTTCCTTTAAAAGCTTTTGAATTAGCTCCTTTTGATTAACAAATGGTGTTATGATAAAGGTATCATCGATATCATTCCTTATAATATAATTAACTATTTCATTTGCTTCATCAAAGGCTTCATTTTTTTGCTTGACATTTTTATTTTTAACATCAAGTACTTTTATTTCACCATCATTTTTAATAAAGGAAAGATTTAAGGAATTATTATAAAATCTTTGATTAGAAAAATTAATAATTTTCCTTCCACATCTATAATGGTATTTAAGTAAAATATATTTAGAAATATTATCATTTTCTAGCATTACATCTAATATAGAATGTGTTTTATAATCATAATTAGCTGGAACATTGTATTTTTCCATTAATTGATTATTAGTTAAATCCTCTAAAACAATTACTGGTTTTAATTGGTTTGGATCACCAACTAATAATAATGAATTAGCTTTAGCTATAGGAATTAAAGAGGTTGCAACATTACATTGTCCAGCCTCATCCATTACTACTAAATCAAACATAAATTTAGGGCTTCCTAGCCTTCTTGAGGAAATATTAGTTGAAAAAATAATAGGAAATACATCTACTAGCATTTTCATATTATCATCATCTAATGACCATTTATTAAATTCAGTTGCTCTTTCATTATCATCCTTTATATAGCAAATTTCTATTAGCTTTGCATATTTTGGCTTTTTAAGATTATAAATATACTGTAATGATTTGAAAAACAAATATTGAGATAATTGATAATTTTCATTTAAAGGAATAAATAATGAAGTTATTTCTTCATTACTTACTTCTGGTAAATCATTTAAGTTTGCTTCAAGCTCGCTAATTTTTTGTTTAATCATTTCAACTATTTTACTAGTATTATTATCAAAGGAAGCAATAAGCTTTTTTGAACTTTCAAGGCAGCTTTCAATATCAATACGTTTTTCTTGGCTATTTAATAATTGAATTAGCTTAGCATTTTTATCATCAGTTGATATTTTTATTTTTTCAAGTAATTCATCCTTTGGATCAAATTTATAGGAATAGCTATATAATTCTTTAATTCGTAGGGTAGCTTTTTTAACATCATCAAAATTTCCAAGCCTTAAAAAAGGAAAATTTACTGTTTCATTTTTATAAGAAAATACTAACTTTTCAACTATTCCATCAACAGGCTTATTATTTGATGAGCAAATAAGCATTGTCTTTTCATTATAAAGAGCACTTAAAACAACATTAATTATTGTTTGAGTTTTACCAGTTCCTGGAGGGCCTTGTACATAGGTAATAGGATACTTTAAGGCATTATATAAAACCCTCATTTGATTAATATTAATTCTTTTATCATAAATAATTAATGATGGTTCTTTTTTTCTATTATATTTTCTAATATTTCCAAAAAATGCTTTTAAAGGTATAGGAATCTCATTGTTTAGATATTTTTCTTCAATAACATTATATGTTTCATATAGATTTATTGGAATATCACGTTGTATTAGCATCATATCAGGACGTGTATCAATAAATTCGTTAGCTTTTAGATTCTCACTTATTAATTTTTGATAGCTTAAAAAATTAGTAATAAAGGTTTTACAAAATTCATCCATATCCATTTTTATATAATTAAATAAGGAATGCCTTCTTCCTTCAATTAAAAATGTTTGATTAAAATGTAAGTTTTTATCAAGGACTAATGATTGCTTTATTGGGTCAAATGTTAAAATATAATAGCAAATAAGATATTTATTTTTTCCTTCACTAATTGAAAAGCAATTTATTGCAAGTGTATAGAATGTATTGTTAGTGCTTTTAATATCATAATGATATATATCTGAAATTATTCTTTTTGTTTGTTCATTATTTAGCTTATATATTTTATCCTTTCGAAGCTTAGCTAAATCAATTCCTGGTATTAATGAATATTCCTTTTGAAATGGATCATTATCAAAGATATTACATTCATCATAATAATTTAAGATGTTGTTATTAAAATGCTCATAGCTTAGCCATTCACATTTATCTAAATTTCTTTCTATTTTATTGATTAATTTATAATTAGTATCATATGATGAAAACTCAATGACTTTAGCATCCTTAATATTATTAAAATATATCCAGCTATTAAAAACATCAAAGGATTTCTTATCATTAAAAATAGAGACAAACAGCTTTTGATTAATAAAATCAATATCTTGTATAGCAATCCAATAAAATGTATTTTCAGCATTTTGATTGATATATGATATTTCTAACCATTTGCCCTCTTTTATTGCTTTTGATATCTTATCACCAATATTCATCAATTTATCCCCTATAACTTTATAAAAATTATCTCATTATGTTACTTTTATGTCAATATCTAGTATTTTTAGAGGAAATAGTAATTATAAAATAGTTGACTTGTCAACTAATTAGCTGTACTATTTATACTGAAAGAAGGCTTGCATATGGATTGTAGAAACATTACTAAAATTGTTAGAAATATGATGCTTTATAAAAATTCAATTAATAAGGAAAAGGATTATTTTAACGATAGTGAATTTGAAATGCTAAGATATATAGTAAAAAAAGATGGTATATCATTAGTGGATTTAGCAACATATTTAAATGTTGCTAAATCATTAATTACAAGAATGAGTAAAAAGCTATTGAAGCTAGGGTATATAGAAATATTAGATGATACTAAGGATAAAAGAAAAAAAATATTAGTTGCTACTAATAAAGCTAGGGCTATTAAGCAAGAAGTAGCTAATGAAGAGGTTGTTTTTTATAATGCTTGCTTAAAGGTTTTAAGTGATGAAGAACTAGCTATGTTTGATAAATTAGTTAATAAGGTTTATCTTGAATCAAAAAGATTAAGAAAGAGTGGCTTTAAAGATGTCAAAAATTAAATATGATAAAATAAGTACCTATTTTAAATTAAATAAAAAAAGTTTTATTTTAGCAACAATATCGGGAATTTTCTATAATGTTTTAATGGTTTTAGTTCCTATATTATTAGGTAAGCTAATCGATGTCTTTAAAATACAAGCAAATAAAAATGAAATAATTATATTAGCAATCTTATTTTTCCTTTTTATAATCTTTATTCAATTTAATAGATTTATAAAAAGGTATTATGTTAGAGATTTTGCTAATAGAATGGTTTTACAAATGCGTACTGTTAGCTTTTTAAATATGATTCATGCTGATATTAAAGAGTTTAATACTACCTCTAAAGGTGATATCATGAATAAAAATTTGACTGATATAAAGGATAGTGCTGAAGGAGTTAGGAAAATATTAACTGAGGTATATGATAGTATTATTTTAATTACTGGTTATTTTATAAGCTTATTTATTATGGATTATAAAACCTCATTAATTATTTCTTTATTTATAGCTTTATCAATACTTGTTGCAAAATTAATGAAAAAAATTATTTATAAAACAACAGCAAGCTATAAAAAGTGCTTTTCAAATGAAAAGGATATAACATTATCTTGCTTAAAAAATGAAATATATTATCGTGGCTTTGGGGTTAACGATAATTATTATAAAAAATTTGCTGATTCTTTAGATGTATTAGAAAAAAAATCAATTAAATCAATGATTTATAAGGGCTCACTTGAGCCAACATATCAAGCTATAGCTTTATTAGGCTTATTCTTTGTCATTTATTTTTGTGGAATGAAGGTAATTAATGAGACATGGCTAGTTGGAACGTTTTCAGCCTACTTAACAACCTATATGCTAGTTGCTACAAAGGCCTCAAAGGTTGGTAAGGTTTTTAATGCTAAAGCGACACTTGATGTTTCTTGGAAAAGATGCCTACCATATTTAAAGGAAATAGAAAATGAAAATGAAATAAAGATAATCAATAACGATGTAACATTAAAGGCCAATAATCTATCATTTGGCTTTTCTAAAGATTTTAGTGTTAATAACATAAGCTTTTCGTTAAATAAAGGAGAAATATTAGTAATTTCTGGAATGGTTCATACAGGCAAATCAACATTACTTGCAGCTTTATGTGGAATCTATGATTATAGTGGAAGTATAAAGCTTTGTGGTGTTGAATTAAAGGATGCTAAAAATCAAATAAAGGATAACTTTATAGCCTATGGAACTAATAATGTTGAAATATTTAATGATACATTAAAATATAATGTTAGCTTTTCTTCATCTTCAGTAAAAAAAGAACTAAAAATGGCTTGCTTTGAAGACGCTAATGAGGATGAAATATTATCACATAGTAATAATAATTTATCTGGTGGAGAACAAAAAAGATTAGAAATAGCAAGATGTTTATACAATAGCCCTAAGCTTATTTTACTTGATGATCCATTTAATGCTATTGATATTAAAATGGGTGAAGAAATAATAAATAATATTAAAAATAATTATAAGGATTCAATAGTTATAATTATTAATAATCAGAAGGAAATATTATCAAAAGCTGATAAAATAATTTTCCTTAAGAAGGATAATTACTTATATGGTAATTACGAAGAACTAAAAAAAGATAAAGACTTTCAAAATCTTTTAGGAGGCGAGTAAATATGGTTATAAAGTGCATAATTAATTATTTTAAAAAGCATTTTGGCATATTTTTATTAACGCTTTTTGTTGTTTTATTAGTAACTCTATTAGCTTTAATTCCACCTCAATTATTACGTATTATAGTTGATGATATATTTACTAATAAGGATATAAATAGATTATTTGTTTTTGCTTTGCTTTATATGATTAGCTTTGTAGTAATTAGTTTAATAAATTTTTTAAAGGAAATATTACTAGTTGTAATTTCTAATGGAATAGGAAAAAGAATAAGGCTTGATATGCTAAAAAAAGTTAACAAAATGTCTTATAATAGCTTTTCAAAATATGATTCTGGAACACTTGAAGCATTTTTCTCTAATGATGTTGATGAAATAAATACCTTAATTACAACAGGAGTTATTTCTATGGCTATTGATGGCTTTAAAATGATAGGAATAATCATATCAATTTTTGTTTATGATTATATATTTGGAATATTAACATTATTAATAATTCCTTTAATTGTTGCTTTTACATCATGGATTAGAAAAAGAATGTATAATGCTCAAATTAATAATAGAAAATTAGAAGGAAATATTAATAATTTAGTTTTAGAAAACTTAGATAATATTGTAACAATAAAATCATTTAGGATATATGATAAAATTGAAAAAAAGTATAATGATGTCTTAAAATCGCATTTTAAAACAAATCAAAAGGTTAATACATATGATGCTATGTTTTCACCAATTATGCAAATATTAAAAAATGCTTTAATTGTTTTAATTATTATTCTTGCTACTATTAATCCTAATTTATTTACTGTAAGTGTAGGTGTATTAGTTAGCTTAATTGATTTAATAACATCTTTATTTACACCTATTGAAAATCTTGGAATGGAAATTCAAACAATTCAAAAATCATTTGCTGCTATTAAAAGAATAAATGATTTCTTTAAAATAGAAGAGGATGATGAAAAAGTGGAAAATACCTTAATTAATGATGATAATGTTGTTTTAGAATTTAAGGATGTTACCTTTTCTTATGATAATAAGGAAAATGTTCTTGAGCACTTTAATCTTAAAATATCTAATAATGATAGATTAGTATTAAAAGGAAAAAGTGGTAGTGGAAAATCAACAATTTTTAAGCTAGCTTATGGTTTAATTAAACCAGAAAGTGGTAGTGTAACAATTAATAATATACCAACATATTTGCTATCAACGGAATTAAAAAGAAAATATTTTGGAATAGTATATCAGGATTATTTCTTTTCAAATGGCACAATTAAAGAGGAAGTAACATTATTAAATAATAATATTAGTGATGATGAAGTACTTAATGTATTAAAAATGGTAGGCTTAAAAAGAATATCAAACATTAATGAAAAGCTAATTACTAATGATTATTCAACTGGAGAATTAGCAATGTTTAATATAGCTAGAGCTATTTTATTAAATAGTAAGGTTTTATTTTTAGATGAAATGAATGCTAAAATTGATGCAATTAATGCTAAGCATATAATAGAAGTAATTGATAATGTCGCAAAAAATAAGCTTGTTTTATCAATTAATCACTATGGTGAGCTATTAAGTAATAGTAAAATATTAGATTTAGAAAATAAAATATGATATTATTATTTTAGGGCGTGATAACTATGAAATATGTGCTAATAAGTGGTGCTAGTGGTGGAATGGGAAAGCAAACAGTATCGTATTTATTAAAACAAGGATACTATGTATTTGCTTTAGATAATAAAGAAATTGAAAAGCAAGAAAATGTTTGTCCAATATTAGTCGATGTAACAGATGAGGCAAGCATTAATGAGGCTTTTAAAATAGTAAGTAAAATTACTGATTCTTTAGATGCAATTATTCATTTCGCAGGAATATATATGCTTGATTCATTAGTTGAAATTTCAAAAGAAAAACTAGAAAGAATCTTTGAAATTAATTTTTTTGGTGTCTATTCAATTAATAAAATATTTTTACCTTTATTAAAAAGTAATAGTCGAATTATTATTACTACTAGTGAGCTTGCGCCATTAAATCCATTACCTTTTACTGGTATATATGCTATTAGTAAAACTGCCTTAGATAAATATGCTTATTCCTTAAATATGGAGCTTCAATTATTAAATATTAAGGTTTCTGTTTTAAGAGCAGGAGCAATAAAGACAAATATGCTAAATGTTTCAACATCAATGCTTGATGAATTTGTAAATAAAACTAAATTATATAAATGTAATGCTACTCGCTTTAAAAATATAGTGGATAATGTTGAAACAAAAAGTGTTTTACCAATAAAGGTTGCTAGTAAAGTCTATAAAATATTAAATAAGAAAAAGCCAGCATTTGCTGATAAAATAAATAACAATTTTTATTTAAAGCTATTGAGTGCTTTACCTAAAAGATGGCAGTTTTTTATAATAAAGCGAGTATTAAAGAACAAATAGCCACAAAAAGAAAGAATATGTTGTGTAATTGGTTTGACTATTTAAAAAGAAAAATGTAGACTTAAGATGAAAACTAGATAAGGAGTTTTATATGCTAAAAGTAAAGGAAGTCAAAACAAATAAAGAAAAAAAGGATTTTTTAAATTTTCCTTTAAAAATGTATAAAGATAATAAGAATTTTGTTCCACCATTATATATAGATGAAAAAAAGATATTTAGTAAAAACTATATTTATTATGATACTTGTGAAGCAATATATTTTAATTGCTATGATAATAATAAAATGGTTGGAAGAATATCAGCAATTTTGCAAAAATCAAGTAATGAAAAATGGAATCAAAACAGGGTAAGATTTACTCGCTTTGATGCTATTAATGATATAAATGTTGCAAAAGTATTGTTTAAAGAGGTTGAAAAATGGGCAAAATCAAAGCAAATGAGTGAAGTTGTTGGCCCACTTGGCTTTTCAGATCTTGAAAGAGAAGGACTATTAATTGAAGGCTTTGATGAATTAGCAACCTTTGAAGAGCAATATAATGCTTCATATTATAAGGATTTAATTGAAGCTTGTGGCTATACAAAGGAAGTTGACTGGATTGAGCATAAATTATTTGTGCCAAAGGATGATAAGCAACTATCACGTCTTGAAAAGCTAAGTGATTTAATGATGAATAGATATCATCTTAAATATGCTAATTGTAAAAGCATAAGTGAAATTATTAAAAGATATGGAAAGCAAATATTTCAGACTATTGATAAAACATATGAAAATATTTATGGTACAGTACCTTTTTCAGATGGTATGAGAAAAATGCTAATCGATAGCTTTAAATTAATTGTTAGACCTAAGGATGTAGCTTTAATAGTTGATGAAAATGATAGATTAGTCTGCTTCGGATTACTTATTCCATCAATTGCTAAGGCTGTTCAAAAATCAAGTGGACATTTAACAATTCCAGCAATTATTAAGATTTTAAAAGCAAAGAAAAATCCTAAAATCTTAGATTTAGGATTAATTGGAGTCTTACCAGAGTATGAAATGAGAGGTATTGCTTCCTCAGCAGTTGCTAAAATTATAAAGACTTTAAAAGAAGATAATATAGAATACGCTGAAACAAATCTAAATTTAGAAACAAATCATCATATTATTAATCAGTGGAAAAACTTTGATGCAATACAACATAAAAGACGTAGATGCTTTATTAAAAAAATAGATTAAAACTCACTTTGATTAGTGGGTTTTTTAATTTAATAGAACAACTCCAAAGTTTAAATAAATAGCAACCATTAACCAAATTAAGTAAGGAAGATTAAAATAAAATAGCTTCCTTTTTATTTGGCTTACAAAATATGCAAAAACAAAACTTAAAAAATATATAATAAATAAAAGAATTAAGGCAACCAAAAAATATCCCAATGAGAAAAACAAAATATTCCATGCTGTATGGGCAATCAAAATAGCTAAATATTGAAAATAAATTTTTTTGCTATCCAAGCATGTATACATTGTATAATAAAGTATTGTATAAATTATGCTCCATGCAATCATAAAGACAAAGCCAGGAGGAGAAAATTTTGGCATATTGATATTTGAATAATTGATTTTTTTAAAAGCTATTGCAAGTGTGCTTATTAAAATGCACAAAATTAATGGAATAATAATTTTTAAATGCTTTTTCATCGTATCACCAAAACTATTTTATGCAAAAATAAGTTAAATTATGTTGAAATGAAGATAATTACAATATCTATATATATAAATATATAAGCGCATGCGCGCGCACGGGTACTCGGAAAATAGTATAATATATAAATTAATTACAAAAAAGCAAAAAAAAATAAAAAAAGGTGTTGACAGAAAAAAGTTAATGATGTATTATATATGAGCAGTCGACGAAAAGACTACAA